>NZ_JAIBES010000110.1 GCF_019459305.1 Sphingopyxis sp.
GGGCGGGGGGCCGCCGCGCGGCGCTTTGCCGGACTACAGACGCCGCAATGAATGGCCGCAATCGGCCAGACTCATCGCGTGATGACAGATCAGCGGCCCGAGACATAGGTGACGAACCGTACCGGACACATGGGTAACACATTTCACTTTGCGGGAGGTGTCGATGCCATGGAAGGAGTGTTCGGTAATGGACGACCGTATACGCTTCATCGCGCGTCCTCTGGATGGTGAAGGCATGAGCGATGTTTGCCGGTCTTTTGGGAGTTGCCGAAAGACCCGGTACAAAATTTAAGCCGCTACCAGGAGGCCGGGCTCGAGGCTTTGACCGACCGCGCGCGCGGCTGGTGCGTTATGCCAACCAGCTGCCCGAACAGATCGAGCGGATAATCGTCGCAACCGAGTAGAATAAGCCGCAAACGCTTCTGCCAGAAACAATGAGCCGAACTTCAGGTCCAGGTGATTAGGTAGGCGACACATCGACAGAAATGCTGGAAAGAATGGCAGCAGCTTCGCTCGCTGGCATGCCGGGAATTGTCAAAACCAGGGGCGAACTTGCATCGATTGGTCCGCTGATATGGAATGCGATCTCGCCTTGCTGTTCAGCGATCTGCTGGGCGCCGCGGTAGGTCGCTGAGAACTGCAATGACGGCTGCGAGCTGATCGGAGCTACCCTTAACACGAGTTTGCTGTCCGTATTACAGCGATGTTGCACCCATATCGTCAGAACCAGGTCCGCCCCTATTAGGGGTGTTCCGGTCGTAATCTCGGATGTGCATCGCGGCGGCAGCTGGCCTTTCAATGCGATATCGGCGCTGTCCTTGGTCACGGCTAGTGACCGTTCAGGTGACGACAGCAGAACAAAGGCTGCTATCACAGTTGCGGGCAGCGTCTTCATCAGTTTGGTTCCACTGCGATCGTCAGGACATCCTGGTAGAGACCGCCGACTTGGTTTGTGACCTCACCAATTCGAAAGTCCATCTGATAATTGTCTGCTCGCAGGCCGTTACGCGGATTCCGGACGAGATAGGCAGGGCCAGTTCCCAGGTCTACTGGACGACCGTCAATTGCCAGCCGATAGGATATCGCCCCGACCTTATTTCCGAAGCTTGCGTGTCTCAACTGACCGTCATGCCGCGAGTCAAGCTTGATAAGTACCGGCGACGTCGACCGCACCTGCAGATACGCGTGTCTTTGCACTCCTGTCGAAAGGCTACCAAAATCAATCGAGCCCGCCGGATTGGCACCAAAAATCTGGGAGTTCGAACCAGCGAGGGTTATTTGGGCACGGGCAGGAACCAGCGCGATGACGAGCATCACATAATCGCGTCCGATCTGGCGTGGCGGGCCATTTCCGATCTCGAAAAGCCGGACGGTGACCTGGTCGAGATATTGGCCCGAGCGAGCAAATTCACCGTTGCGAACGCGAAACAGGAATTCGAAGCGGTCTTCCTGTCCGGTAAATCGCTTCAAGGGAAGGAGATCGTTCCCGAATTGCAGCTCGTTCGGCACATTGCGACCCTGCTGCGATATGTCGTATTTCAGCGTGTCGCCGCCGAGCGCTAACCAGCGCTCGAGGCGATTTCCCTTGCCCGACACCGTAACCGCAAATGCGCAATCGCGTCCGGCCTTGCTGCGGACAACAAACTCGACCGAAGCCGATGCTGTATCGGCGTCGAAGGGATCGTAAATGAGACGGATGAGCCTTGTCGAGGGGTCGATCGTCGCCTCGCATCCGCGACCGGAGCTGGCATGCGCGATATGACTGCCCCAGAAAGCTGCGATCAGTGCCAGAACGAAGCAGATATAGCGTGTCATGGTGCCTCTCCCTCAGCCCGGACCGTACCGAGCTTGATAACATTTCCATCGCCAGCAGCCAGCGTAAACTCGGCAGTAAACTGCCCAGCGCCCAGATTGACCCGGTGTCGCCCGGGAAGCAGCCCGATCGCAACGAAACGTCCTGCTGCGTTCGTGAAGAACAGCACAGGCGCTGCACCGGGCGCGTCCAGCGACTGAATGGAGCCGGCAAGCAACGCAATTGGCTCGCCAGTCGCCGTTTGCATGAGCCCCATCGCAGTGAGCGACGCGTCGCTTCCGACCTGAATCTTGAAGCCCGAAGCAATGCCCGGCTCGACGTGATAATAGCCCTGACCGAGGTCATAGCCGGCCGGCGCATCGGGCGCGCGCACCGTCAGGCGGCGCACGCTGTAGGGAGTCGATGCACTCGCGAGTGCCGGACCCCAGGCGCCGGAGCGGGACTGGGCGGCCTCGAGCTCAACACCCTGCGCAATTTCTACGCGGCTCTTTAGGCCGGCGTGCGGATAGGCGATTACAAAATTCGGCCCGACCGGCCGCCCGACGGCCAGACGTCCACCGGCCATGACGATTTGCGTCGATGCGGTAATGCTGGCGCGCTGCGTGACCTGGCGTAAACCGGGACTGGAGGTGGCGTCGTAGCGAACGAACAGGGCCGCACGGTTGTGATTATATCCAAACTCGCCGCTGCCCGACAGACCATCGGCGTCCCGCTGCAAACTCGCTCGACCGCCCCAGTCACCAAGCGCATCGCCCTTGAACCGACTCCAGTCCACCTGTGCTGTGGATTTCCGGGTGTCGACGCTTGAACGCAGGTTGCCACGTTGACCGAGCGGAAGCGAGATGGTGAGCAGAGCCCGGTGGTCGGTCCGTTTCTCGAAGCTGCGCGCGCGCTCGGCCGTCAGAGATACCGTAAACGGGCCTACATTTCGTGATCCGGTGGCACTGATCAAATAGCTGCCCGATAGCCCGCGACGACGCGAAAAGTAGCTGCCTGACAAACCGATATTTGTTCCCCCCGGGAGCATCGCGGCGAGACGCCCGCGAACTTCGACATCGACGAGATTGAGTTCGTTGCGGCCGCCAATCGGTGCAAACCGGCCCGATGTATAACCCACTTCGAGATTGACCACCGGCAGGCGCAGGATGGAAAAATTTTCCAGGCTCTTCTGATAGCTGACAAGGAAGCGCGATCCTCGTCGCCCGGCCGTGTCGGACACCGCTCCGATAAAGGCGAACGTTCCGATGTTTTGAGCCAGCGTGACGCTGCCACCAAGCATGGCCCGTCCCCGCTCAAACTGACCGTCAGCTCCGATCGTGAGATTGGCGCTCAAACCTCGGCGATAAAACCCCGATACAACCGGTTCGTCTCGGATATAACGGATTTGCCCATTGTCGCCGCGGGACTGTTTTACGCCAACATAGAAGCCGAATTCATCAATTCCGGGCGAGAGCAGGTTGAAGTCGAAGAACTGACTGAACCTGGCGATCGAACGGCGACCAAGATCGTCGCGGACGAAGATTTCTATCTCGTTCAGACCACCGACAAAGTTGAAATCACGAATGTCATATTGACCGCGCTCCAAGCGCATGGTCCGCACAGGTGCACCATTTACCGTAATCTCGACGATCGCCGGCTCACTGAGTTCGAAGCGAAATAGGCCCGACGGCCGAATGTTGCGCGAGGGCTGCAACTCCTGATATGTACGCTCGATTGCGATACCCCCCAGCAACGGACTGCCCTGAAATCCTTCCGCCTGAACAGCAAAGTCGCCAACGCGATAGCGGACGACGCGCTCCAGGTCGTCGTGCACGATGAAAGTCTGACCTCGGAGCAGCTGGCGATCGGTCACACCCCCGATACTGAACTCGGAAAATACACTTACGCCACGCTTGCCGCCGAGATTCGCGCTCAGCAATCCACTGCCGCTTAGCGGGAGCGTTTGAAAGCCGCGTCGATCGTGAATGGCGTCCTGCGCCAGGGTAATGATGGCTGAGGCTGAGACGGCTTCTTCGGGAAGTTTCTGACGATCATTGATCGCTCCGATCGATCCCGAAATACTGATGGTCCCGGCTCTGCTGGCATCCGTGGGTAGCTTTAGGCGGAGCTCCAACTGACGGGGATCATACGTTAGTTCAAGCTCGAGCGCGGCAAAGTCGCCGGTCGTGAAAAATTCTCTTCCCGCAAGGGAGCTGAGTAATTGTGTAGCGACCGACGGATCGAGCTTATCCGCCACAAGGCGGCGGAACTCCGTCTCCGGTAGTCTGAAGTCACCTTCCTTGGGGTCAATAGCGACCGACAGGTCGCCGACAAACCGACCGTCGATCATCAGAGGAAGGTTGATGCTGACATATTTCGACGCACCGGGGGAGGTTGTGGGTGCCAAGGGCGTCGCTGCAGAAGCGGTCGCGGGCAACGCGGCCAGTACGCACAACGAGGCCAACGTGCCGTATGACGGTGGAACGTGCGGCATGCGCAACCTCATTGCCGCGCCGTGTCGGTGATCCAGCGAGGGCGAGCCGCATCTTCCGCGACAAGCGGGTGTTGGGCGGCGGGGAGCGTTAGAACGCGTCGGCTATTTGGCAGGATCCAGGCCGGCGCGCTATCCGAGAGCAAAGCCTGGCCCGGTATCGTTGTGGCGCCGATGCCATCGCCGAACGCGAGACTTCCTTCATCGATACGAGCGAACTTGTTGCCACGGTTGATAAGCTCGATGCTAACGGTCCCATCGGTCGCCGCGCTCCGTTCGCCGACTTCAATGTCGGCCGTCGCCCGATCGGGTGTGACATGAGTTATCGCCCGAAACTCAAGTCGGATGGTGACACCCGACGCGGGGGTGACCGGGTTAACGTTGAGGGGGACTTCACGAAATCCAATGACATACATCTTAGACATGTCCAGCGGACGGGGTCCCGTATAACGTACGCTAACATTCTGGCTGTCGCTAGGCGATGCCCAGAAGGCCTCGGGAAAGACGATCAGGTGATCTGCCGCGGGAACGTCGGTTGCGACGCCATGTTCGTCGTAGCTCCGTAGGGTGACCACGGTTTCCACGGCAACCGGAGAGGTCGCGGTGTTGCGATAAATGATGGTACGAGATTCAGCTGGATCGGACGACGGCAGTTCCAAAACCATCGGCGAAACCTGCTGCCCTGAAACCAGGCTAGGGCAGAAACAAGCGGCAACGGCTAATATGGCCCGCACCGCGGTCATTTAAATCCCTGACGTTAAAGAATGGGTGGCAACAGCCGCACGGTCGGCTCGCCCGCTACGTTCGGCACAAGAATACTGCGCGAGGCCCCCGGCGGGATGAGCGTGCGCCCGCCAATATTGGCTAGTTCATAACCTTCAACAACAGTTTCGTCGAAGCGTAGCGAGATATTGTCGAGATAAACGAAGCGATTGCCTTCATTGCGAATGACAATCCGTGTTCCACTACCCTCGCTGACGGCGGACGCAATGACCGGCTTCGGCGCCGTGCCTTGCGGTGCAACGTGAATGGATGCGCCGATCCTCAGGATGCGCTGGACTCCCGAAAGACCCGAGCTCTCGAGGTCGACCGGAACCTCCGTGGTAAACATTGTGAACGAGCGCGACATGGTCGGCGTATCGCCGACGAACTGGATCCTGACCGCTTGGGTTTCGCCGGGCTGCAGCACTGCCTGCGGTGGAAATATGACAAACTCTTCGTCGGCCGCCTTGGTCTTTTCGCTCCCGTCAAGTTCGATCTCGCGTTCGACGATATCGAAGGTAACGGGGAGGGGGACACGCCTGGGGTTGGAAATCGCCACCGAAATTCCGCGAGCATCCTGCGGCAGCCGAATAACATTGATCACCGGCTGAACGTCCACCGCGGTCGCCGGTACAATGGCGGCGACGGCAATCAGGAATGCAGCGAATGCTGAATAGAGTTGGCGCATGTCTTCCCCCGAAGTGAAAAGGGGTTCGGGCCGCGAACGGACCGAACCCCTTAGGACTTAGTTCGGCTGCACTGCCACGGTTACCGTGTCGGTGTAGGTGCCAGCAACCGTTGCCGCGCTCGTGAGCTGGACGCTCATGCTGCGGGTTTGAGCGGAGTTGGTCACGGCCGGGAAGCCGCCCCAGGTCTGCGCCGTCGCGAGCGACACGCCCGAGCTCAGCGGCGAGCCCGACAGAATGAAGTTGTAGGGCAGGCTGTTCGCGCCGCTCTTCATCGCGCCGCCGTTAGCCGACGAAAAGGTCACGCTGGCCGTGCCGCCATAGTTGCAGTTCAGCGACAGCGATTCAGCACCCTGGACGGCAGTGGTTTCCAGGTTGAGCGCGTCAAACGGGCCGTTCAGAAACGACGACAGAATGCACTTTTTGGCGAGCGTGCCCGAGAGCGGCACGTCGATCGAACCATTGGCCGTGCCGGTAACAGTGGTGCCGGTCTGTGCAGTGGCAGGAACGGCAGCGGCAACGGCGACAGCGGCAACGGCAAGAAACATCTTTTTCATATTAACTTCCTCATTCTTCAAGTGTGATGTGGAAGGAACTGCGACCCCGCCCCCTCGCATACGCCTCCGTCGAATCGATGGATTGCGTGCCGATGTTCATTGGGGAGATTCGCAACGGGTGCAAGAAACTTAAGTTATTCTTAACCATGCAATGTCTCAAATCAGGAAAATCCTGTAAAAACAAAAAGGCAGTCTGGTCGGGCCTCTACTTTCGTAACCTAAATTTAACGTCGGCCCGCGCCGCATTTGCAAGCCGTCGACAAAGCGATCGTAAGCGATTTTTTCAGCCCAGTTCGGACCGCAGCATGGGTTTCCGATTTGCTTTGCCGGGTGATCTTTTCCGGCTTGGCGAGCGTGTCGATCAGCCATGAGTGCGGGTGTCTGCGCAACGGTTTCCTCGCACCGCTCCAGATCGTTGGCTCCTCGCTTGAGCGTCAGGGCATAGCGGCCTGAACGACGGTACGCTTCCAGCCGCGATCGTCTATCGGATCGCATCCATTCTGACTTTCTCCGATGGAGCATTCATCGTTGGAGGGCAGGCGCTGAATATCTGCGCCGAGCGCTACAGCTCGGTGAGCGAACTGGCCGATTTCGGTCCCTACACGTCGAAAGATATTGACTATTTTTGACAGCGTGACGCTTCGGCCAAGTTAGCCGAGCAAATCGGAGGACGGCTCCGTATTCCGACGATGGAAGATGCGCTGCCACCGGTCTGGTCGTATTCGAAGTTATGATTCAATCCGGCTGGACCGCCTTGCCACTCCCAACCCCAATCGTCATAGAGATTGACTTTGTTGGCAAATATGACTACATAGCAGCATGTCTCGACAACGCTCCGCACCATTTCTTGGATCAAGGCGGCGCGAAAGGAGTTCGAGGCATTTCGGGCCCGCGCGATCGACCGGGCACTCGATGCGCTTACCATCGTCGCCGATGGCGGGACGCCTGATCTTGCCAAGCCGCTAGCCGGGCTGGGGGCGGGTGTTTGGGAGCTGGCGATCAAAGAGCGCGGCGACGCCTATCGCGTCGTTTACGCGCTGCAATTGGGCGATGAAATCTGGGTGGTTCATGCTTTTCAGAAGAAATCGACCAAAGGGATTTCGACGCCGCGCCACGAAATCGACCTCGTACGTGAGCGCGTCAAACGACTTAAGGAGATGCTCGATGGCTGAACAGAAAGACGATATTGAACTGGTGCGCGGCTCCGGCAACGTCTTCGCCGACTTCGACGTACCCGACGCAAACCTGCGCCAGCTTCGCGCGATCCTCGCCGCCGAAATCGTCAAGGCGCTCGACAAAGAGAGACTGACGGTGCGTGACGCCGAAGTGCGCACCGGCTTCGCTGCGGCGGATTTTTCTCGCATCCGGCAGATTAAGCTCGACCGTTTCACCGTCGACCGGCTGATGCGGATTCTAGGCCGACTCAACAGGGATGTGCAGATCCAAATCTCGGTTGCGCCGCGCGGCCGTTCTGCGAGCCGACGCTTGTCGTCGCCGCTGGCAGCCTGACACTATCGACGGCAGTCCGCCCGCCGACTTTGTGAAGTCCATTTAAATCCGGACTGCTGAAGTTACAGCGGGGGCAAAAGCCTATGATGTCCCCCGCGCTATGTGTCCGGCTGGGCTTGTCCGGCGGCAGCAGGGACGAGACTAAAGGATTCGATGGGGATTTGATCCACCTTGGCGGCACTAATAGCAGCCTGCCCATAACCTGCCCGCACCGCATTTCGCAGCGGGTAGGAGGTGTTAAGTCATTGAAATAATTGGTCGGGACGAGAGGATTCGAACCTCCGACCCCCACACCCCCAGTGTGATGCGCTACCAGGCTGCGCTACGTCCCGACCGGCCCGATTGGGCAGGCGTGGCCCCTAGCGCGCCTTGGCGGGCTATGCAAGGCCATCATGTCTCCGAACTAAGGCGGCATTTTGTTCGCGCGGCGATCGGCATGCCTTGATCCGGACGCTACGTTTCCCATTTCAGGCCCGCTTGTCATAAGGGAGGAGCGCGCTGCGACGGTTGCGCCTCAAGCCCCTGCGTGATAGGCGCCGCGCCATTCTGTGCACTGGTTCCGCGGGGATCGGGCAGCATTTCTAATCGAAAGTTTTTCATTCATGTCGACCAACTTGCTTATGACGCAGGCGGCAGGATCGGGCGGCGGGGCCGCCGGCTTCCTGATGCTGGTCCCCTATCTGCTGATCTTTGTCGTGTTCTGGTTCTTCCTGATCCGTCCGCAGCAGGTGCGCGCCAAGGAACATCGCGCCAAGATTGCCGCGGTCAAGCCGCGCGACCAGGTCGTGACCGGCGGCGGCATCGTCGGCAAGGTGACGCGCGTCGACGATGACTACGCCGACGTCGAAATCGCGCAGGGCGTCAAGATCAAGGTCGTCAAGGCGACCCTGGCCGACGTGATGCAGCCCGGCGGCAAGCCCGCCAACGACTGACGCGGCGGGGTCGGCGTCGCTGCCGCCCCGCGCATGCTATCGGACCATCAGATCATGCTCGATTTCCCGCGCTGGAAAACCATCAGCATCAGCATCATCCTGTTGCTGGGCGTCCTCTTTTCTATCCCCAGCTTCCTGCCCGAAAAGACCCTGAACAATCTGCCGTCGTTCATGCAGGCAAAGGTCAACCTGGGTCTCGACCTCGCCGGGGGTAGCCATTTGCTGCTCGAGGCGGACATTGACGACCTGCGCAAGACGCAGCTGACCACTATGGAAAAGACCGTGCGTACCGCGATGAACGGCGAGCGCGGCCCCGACGATGATATCGCGATTGGCGAACTGGCGACCGAGGGCGGCAAGATCAGCTTTCTGATCCGCGACCAGGCACAGCTCGACGATGCACGTGACCGTTTGTTCAGCCAGACCCAGGGCGCGGCGATGACGGGCCAGCGCGACTGGGACATCGACATCATCGACACATCCCGGATCGTGATGACGCCGACTGCCGCGGGCCAAACGCAGGCGGTCGCCGACGCGATGGATTCGGCGCGCGACATCATCGACAAGCGCGTCAACGATCTGGGCACGCGCGAACCGACGATCATCCGGCAAGGCAACGACCGTGTTGTTGTGCAGGTTCCGGGATTGCAGGATCCGTCCGAGCTGAAGGAACTGATCGGCAAGACCGCGCGGCTGGAATTTCGCATGGTCGACCCCAACGCCGACCCTGCCGAAGCCGCCGCGGGTCGTGTGCCGGTGGGCAGCGAAATCGTCCCCTATGCCGAAGGCGAGGGCAGCGGAGCAACGTTCGAGGTGCTGCGCCGTCAGGTGATGATCAGCGGCGAGCAGCTGATCAACGCCAAGCAGAGTTTTGACCCGCAGTCGAACGAGCCGGTCGTGTCGATCAGTTTCGATTCGGGCGGATCGAGCACCTTTGCCAAGGTGACCGCGCAGAATGTCGGCAAGCGTTTTGCAATGGTGCTCGACGGCAAAGTTCTGTCGGCGCCGTCGATCAACGAACCGATCCTGGGTGGTAGTGCCCAGATTTCGGGCAGCTTTTCGGTCGCGAGTGCCAATGCGCTGGCGATCTCGCTGCGCTCGGGCGCACTGCCAGTGAAGATGGCGGTGGTCGAAGAGCGCACCGTCACACCCGAACTGGGCGCAGATTCGATCCGCAAGGGGGCAATCGCTGGGATCATTGCAACCGTCGCGGTGCTGACGCTGATGATCGTCGTATATGGCCGCTTCGGCATCTATGCCAACGTGGCGCTGGTCTTTAACGTGTTTCTGATCATTGCGATCATGGCGGCGTTCAACGCGACGCTGACACTGCCGGGTATTGCTGGGTTTGTGCTGACGATCGGCGCCGCAGTCGACGCCAACGTGCTGATCAATGAACGAATACGCGAAGAATTGAAACGTGGGCGCAAGATCTATCAGGCGATCGACCTTGGCTATTCTGAAGCGAGCCGCGCGATTTTCGACGCCAACGTCACCAATGTCATCGCTGCGGCACTGATGTTCTGGTTCGGCTCGGGCCCGATCAAGGGATTTGCCGTGGTGCTGACCATCGGCATCATCACCAGCGTTTTCACCGCCGTTACCGTCACACGGATGTTCGTTGCGCATTGGCTGCGCACCAATCGTCCCACCACGATCAACATTTAAGGGAGCGATGAGATGCGCCTGCTGAAACTCGTCCCCGACGACACCAATATCCAGTTCCTGAAATGGCGGCATATCGCGATGGCGATTAGCGTGATTTCGATCATCGCCTCGCTAGTACTGGTCGGGGTACGCGGATTGAACCTGGGGGTCGACTTTGTCGGCGGCCAGTCGGTTCGCGTCGAATTCGCCCAGGCCATGCCGCCGATCGACGAGATCCGCGAAAAGGTCGGCGCGATCGGGCTGGGCGAAGCGACGATCCAGCAGTTCGGGTCCGATAGCGCGATCTCGATCCGTACCGCGCTGCCCGAAGGCGACAAGGCCGCGGCCGAACGCGCCGGCCAGCAACTCGTTGCCGGGATCGAAGCGGCGTTCCCGAACGCAGAAACGGGTTCGGTCGAAACCGTGTCGGGCAAAGTGTCCGAAGAGCTGCTGCAGACTGGAGCGCTCAGCCTGATCCTCGCGATGATCGGCATCTCGATCTATATCTGGATCCGGTTCGAATGGCAGTTCGGGGTCGGGGCGCTGTTCGCGCTGTTCCACGACGTGACGATCACCTTCGGCTTCTTTGCGCTGACGCAGATGCAGTTCGACCTCAACATCGTTGCCGCGTTGCTGACGATCATCGGCTATTCGCTGAACGATACGATCGTGGTGTTTGACCGCATTCGCGAGAATCTGAAGAAATATCGCAAAATGGAGATCGTCCCGCTGCTCGACCTCAGTCTGAACGAGACCTTGGCGCGCACCGTGATGACCAGTCTGTCGATGCTGATCGCGCTAGGCATGCTGTTGGTCTTTGGGCCCGACGTGATCTTCGGCTTTACCGCCGCAATGCTGCTCGGCATTTTTGTTGGCACTTATTCGTCGATGTATATGTCGGCGCCAATTTTGGTGTGGCTGAAGGTCGGACCGCACAGCTTTGTGCCACGTACGACCGCGGGCATGGACGGCGGCGAGCGGGTCGAGCGCAAGGACGACGGCGCGGTGGTTTAACGACCCGCGCAGCGGCTAAGATGTGCGGCCAGTTCGCGGCCGTTGCGGTCCCAGTCGAATCGATCCGCCAGGGTGGCGGCGACGTCTGACGGGGCGGACGGGTTGGCGAGGATCGCCTGAACCGCCTGGGCAATAGCGTCCGGAGTCCGTTCGATAATCCGCCCCGCGACGGGCGAGGTCACCAGTTCGGCGGCGCCGCCCGCATCGCTGATGACGATCGGGGTGCCGCAGGCGAGCGCCTCCACCCAGGCATTGGCCAGGCCTTCACTGACCGACGGCATCACGACGACATCGGCAGCGCGATAGAGCTGCGGCAGCTCGGCGTTGGCGACCTGACCCATGACATGGACGCGCGCCGCGACGCCGAGCCGCTGCGCTAGCGCGCGGTAGCGGCCTTCTGCTTCGCCCGCGCCGGCGAGCCGATAATGGACGCCGGGCAGCGCGGCGAGCGCCTCGATCACGAGCGCCTGTCCCTTGCGCGGGATGAGGGCGCCGACGGTCAGGATCATCGGGGAGGAATCGATCCCGAGCGCCGCGCGGGAGGCGGCGCGGTCGCCGGGCGAGAAGCGGGCGGTGTCGATCCCCGTGTAATGGGTGGTGACCTTTGCGGGATCAATGCCGATCGCGGCCATGTCGCGGCGCATCGCGTCGGAAACGGCGAGCAGGCCCGCGGCCTTGTCGGCGGCCGCGATCAATTGCGGTGCGGTCGCGGGATCATGGCCGAAATGGCTGATGTCGGCGCCGCGCGCCTTAACCGAAAAGGGGAGGCCGAGCGCGGCGGCGACGCGCATCGCGGCGGGACCGTCGGGGTAGAAGAATTGCGCGTCGACGACGTCGAAGGTCTGGCCGGACACCGCCGACAGCACGGCGCGCGCGACCATCGCCGGGTTAAGGCGCGCGCCGATGCGCGGGATTAGCGGGAAGCGCGGGCGGTGGACGGTGAGGCCGTTCCAGCTTTCAGTCCGCGGCAGGGTGCGGAGCCTCCGATAGCGCGGGAGCAGCGAGAGCGGGAAGGGCGGCAGGCCGACCGGCGCGACGACGGTGAGTTCAATCCCTGGCTGCGCGGCGAACGCGCGCAGGCTCTTTTCCACGAACAGGCCGAAGTTCGGGCGGGCGGCGTCGGGGAAGAGCGTGGCGATCGACAGGACGCGGAGCAGGTCGGTCATATGTCCACTTTCATCCCCTGGTCATTGCGAGCGGAGCGAAGCAATCCAGAGCCGTTCACGCACGCGCTGGATTGCCGCGTCGCCTTCGGCTGCTCGCAATGACAATTCAAGATATGGTCCTCTGTCTTAGAGCGTGCGGATCAATCGCACCGCGATCGCGGCCCAGGGCGGGTTGCTGACCACCTGTTGCCGCGCGCCGGTGCCGAGCGGCAGCAGGTGCAGTTTTTCGCCATCGACGTTGAGCAGCCGCGCGAAGAAAAAGCGCCCGGCGGGGCGCGGGACGAGGAGATCGCGGTTGAGCGCGCTGGTCCAGTCGCCTTCGATCCGTCGGCACCAGATTTCGTCGCCGGTGCGGTAATCGCCGATCGACGAGGTAACGCGCACGGCGATCATGTCTTCGCCGGGGCGCGCGGTGAGCGCCTGTTCGACCCGCGTCGGCGCCTGCGCGCCATCGGCACCAAGGTGCGCGGTGATCGTCAGCTGGGTATCCTGCGGCAATTGCACCAGCTCGGCAGCTTCGACTCCCAGCGCCGCGGCAATACGGTTCATCCAGCCAAGCGACAGCGTGCGCGTCCCGGTTTCGAGGCGGCCGATCGTCTGCGCGGTGGTCGGCGGATCGCAGCGCGCGCCGACCTCCTCGAGCGTCAGGCCCTTGGCGCGGCGCACGGCGCGGATGCTGTTGATCATCGCAAAACCTTCAAATAACCAAATCGGTTTCTTATTTCCTGCAAAATATTCCAGTGTCAACGCCTGTCTTCTGGCCAAAGGAGATTGGAATGACCGCCCGCCAGCTAGCCGCCCGCCTGCATCGCGATGACCGCATCGATCGCGACAAAAGCGGCCCGCAGATGATGCGGCAGGAGGCGGTCAACATGGCCGAGAGCCCGATCGCCTGGCCGTCCGACATTTGCTGGCGGGTGATGTGGGCGGGTGAGGGGAGTGCCGGGGCGGAGAAGGGGCTGGGCAGCGCGGTCGGGAAAGCTGGTGCTGAGGCTGGCGCTGGATCGGTTGCCGCGGTTTTATAGGCTGGGTTAGCCGGGGCGTAAGGTCCGAACGACCAATTGCTGCCGGTGATCTTCCCTGTCGCGCAGCGATGGGGAGGTGGCAGCGCCGGAATACGCTGCTAGCGGTCCCTGCCTTTGCGGGGGTGACGGTTATTGGAGTGCTTCAACCTCTTCGGCCAGTTCCAACCAGCGATCTTCCGCCGCGGCCTTTTCCTCGCGCAGCTTTTCCAGCTTGCCCGTCAGCGCGGTGAATTTTGCATGGTCGCGCGTGAACAAAGTGCCGTCCGACAGCTCGGTTTCCGCCGCCGACATCTCGGCTTCGATCGCCTCAATCCGGCCCGGTAGCAGGTCATAGTCGCGCTGATCCTTGTAGCTCAATTTCCTGCGCGCGGTCGGTGGGGGCGAGGCGGCGGCGGTTGAGGCCTTGGGTTTGATGCTGTCCGGCTTGACCCGCTTCGCCTCCCAGTCGGCATAGCCGCCGGCGACAATGTCGACCTTGCCGGTTCCGTCGAGGCCGAGCGTCACGGTGACGGTGCGGTCGAGGAAGTCGCGGTCGTGGCTGACGAGCAGCACCGTGCCGGCATAATCGGCGATGACTTCCTGCAACAGGTCGAGCGTTTCGAGGTCGAGGTCGTTGGTCGGCTCGTCGAGGACGAGCAGGTTCGATTCGCGCGCGAATTCGCGTGCGAGCAGCAGCCGTGAGCGTTCGCCGCCCGAGAGCGCGCCGACGCTGGCTTCCATGACGCCGGGATCGAACAGGAATTCCTTGAGATAACCCTGGATATGTTTTTTGACCCCGCGCACCTCGACCCAGTCGCCGCCGTCGGCGAGGATGTCGCGGACGGTCTTGTCGGGCGACATCAGGCTGCGCTGCTGGTCGATGACGATGCCGTCGAGGGTCGGGGCGAGGGTGATCTTGCCCTTGTCGGGCTGGATCTCGCCGGTCAGCAGCTTGAGCAGGGTCGATTTGCCTGCGCCATTGGCGCCGACGATGCCGATGCGGTCGCCGCGCTGGACGCGGAAATCGAAGTCCTTGATGATGATGCGGTCACCGAAGCTCTTTGACACGCTCTCGGCGACGATCACCGATTTCGAGCGGACATCGTCGTTGGCGAGGCCGAGCTTGGCGACGCCGGGGCCACCGATCATCGCGGCGCGGGTCGCGCGCATTTCCTTGAGCTTTTCGAGGCGGCCCTGGTTGCGCTTGCGGCGCGCGGTGACGCCGCGTTCGAGCCAATGTGCCTCGAGCCGCAGCTTCGAATCGAGCCTTTGCGCGGCGCGCGCTTCCTCGGCGGCGACGGCATCGCTCCATTCCTCGAAGCCGCCGAAGCCGATTTCCTTGCGGCGGATGCTGCCGCGGTCGAGCCACAAAGTCTGGCGCGTCAGGCGCGTGAGAAACGTACGGTCGTGGCTGATCGCAACGAACGCCCCGGTGTAGCGCGCGAGCCAGCTTTCGAGCCAGTCGATCGCGGCAAGGTCGAGGTGGTTGGTGGGCTCGTCGAGCAGCAGGACGTCGGGGTTTTGCGCGAGGGCGCGGGCGAGCGCAGCGCGGCGGCGTTCGCCGCCTGAGGCGCTGGCGGCCGTGCGACTCAAGTCGATGCCGAGTTGGTCGGCGATTGCTTCGACCTCATAGGCTTCGGGCGCGGCGGGCGCCGCGACGGCGAAATCCATCAGCGTTGCGAAGGGCGAAAAATCAGGTTCCTGTTCGAGCATCACAACATGCGTGCCGGGGACGATGACGCGCTTGCCCTTGTCGGGATCGATCTGGCCCGCGAGCAGCTTGAGCAAGGTGGTCTTGCCTGCACCATTGCGGCCGATCAGCGCCAGCCGGTCGCGTTAGCCGACATAGATGTTGAGATCCTCGAACAGCCAGCCGCTGCCCTGAACAAGGCCAAGGCCTTCATAAGATAAAATCGGTGCTGCCATTATGAACGGCTCGCTACTGGCGCGTTCAGCATCATGCAAGCGCCGTCCGCGCAAAGGCCGGAACGGGTCTGTTCCGTCAGCGTTACGGAACCAGATTTCACAACTGGCCGGGGGTCCGGCCAACAGGAGAATGAAATGACGAAGCAATTGTTCGCCGTTATGGCAACCGGACTGGCATTGATCGCGGCAACGCCCGCGCTTGCGCAGCAGGGAGGTTCGACGGTGACCGCAGCGACGACGCAGGGACCGATCCTGGCCTTTTCGGTCAGCGAGGAGGTGCGCTCGCGCCCCGATCAGGCGACTGTTGGCGCCGGGGTGACCACCACCGCGCCGACCGCGGTCGAGGCGATGCGACTGAACGCCGCCGCGATGGACAAGCTGATTGCTGCCGCAAAGGCGCGCGGGATCAAGGCCGAGGACATCCAGACGAGCGGCATCAGCCTGTCGCCGCAGTATGACTATAATAATCAGGGCAATGGCCAGCCGCCACGCTTCCTGGGCTATCAGGTGAGCAACAGCGTTCGCGCGACAACGTCGAAGATCGCCGACATTGGCCCGCTGCTCGATGCGCTGGTCGCCGCGGGCGGCACCAATATCGACGGACCGTCGTTCGGCATGAAGGATCCCGACGCGCAGCTGGTCGGCGCGCGCGGCGCCGCGATCAAGGCTGCCGAAGCGAAGGCGGCGGACTATGCGCGGCTTGCGGGTTTCCGCGGCGCCGAGCTGGTGTCGATCAGCGAGGGCGGCGGCTTTGGCCCGAACCCGCCGATGCCGATGGTGCGATTGCAGGCGATGGATGCGGCAGGGAAGGCGACCCCGGTCGAGCCGGGCCGCGTGTCAAATACGCTGACGCTGAATTTCCAGTATCGGTTGGTTCGGTAATCTGATGGGAGTCGGCTGACGTCGACTCCCACTTTCCGTTCGTCGAGCTTAACCCAACTCGCCCTCCGCCCACGGCCAAGGCCGTTCGCGGAACCATTTGGTGATGATGTACTTGCGCCCCTTGCGCACCTTCATCCCGTGGTGGAGCGTGTCAGGGTTGGCAGTACCGTCGGGGCGGACATTGTTCCACGCGAGCAGCTTGCCGGTTTCGGGCTGGTGGAGCTTGCCAGTCGCCAGAAAGCGCGTCGCGCCGCCTGCGCCGGGTTCGTTGAGGTAAATCATCAGCGTCCAGCTGCGCTGCCCCGGGATCGCGCAATAAGTTTCCCAGTCGGCGCCGTGCGGGTCGAAGTAATCGGTGTGCGCCTTGAACTCCTGTCCGACGTCGTAGCGCTGGCCCTGCATCGGCTCGCCATATGCAAGCGCAATCCCGGTAAGGTCGTGGAGGCGATTGTTGACCGCGATGACCAGCGGGTCGCGGTGATCGAGGTCGCACGTCGTGCTGGTACGAAACGCTTCGTCGCCATTGGGATCGGCGATGGTTGAGGGGCGGACGTCGCGGTCGATCTGCGCCATCAACCCGGCACAGGCTTCGGCGTCGAGAAAGCCTGGCAGCATATATTGTTCGAGCTTGGGCGTCGGCGCGCGGCGGATACCCGGGACCGCGGCGAGCCGCGCCGCGGTGCGGTCGGCGCCGGAGGTCGTCATGTCGACAAATTCATTTGCAGCCATGGTGCGCTTCTTAGCAGGGAAGCGCGTGCGAACAATGCTTGACGAACGGGGCGATGCGCGCCTATCGCCGCGCGCTGTCGAGGCCGCTTTCTGCGCCCTCTTCGCATATGTGGCGACCATAGCTCAGTTGGTTAGAGCGCCGGTTTGTGGTACCGGAGGTCGCGGGTTCGAGCCCCGTTGGTCGCCCCATTTCCGTTAAATTTGATCGAGAGTTATTTGATCCAAGATTTTTTCGCCGTGGAAACGGCGTGACTCTTCGCGCGCGTTTGATTATTACATCTTCACGTAATTTTTTAACGCGAGGGTTTGCTATGTCCGCAGTGTGGGATTTTGCCGATTTCGACGATCATGAGCATGTCCACATGTTCCGTGATCGTGTCAGCGGGCTGACCGCGGTCATCGCGGTCCACTCGACGCACCTCGGCCCCGGGGCGGGCGGCGTGCGCTATTGGCACTATCCCCAGCGTGCGGCGGCGATCACCGACGCGCTGCGCCTGTCGCGCGGGATGAGCTATAAAAATGCCATGGCCGGGCTGCCGATGGGCGGCGGCAAGGGCGTGATTCTGGCGGACGAGGGCGCGGTAAAGACCCCCGAACTGCTCGCGGCGTTCGGCCGCGCGGTGGAATCGCTGGGCGGCGCTTATGTCACCGCCGAGGATGTCGGCATGTCCGATGCCGACATGGTTGCGATTTCCAGACACACCAAGCATGTCAGCGGGCTTCCCGTCGCGAGCGGCGAAGCGGGCGGCGATCCTGGCCCACTGACCGCGCTGGGCGTCTATCTGGGCATCAAGGCGGCGATCAAGCAGGGGCTGGGAACAGACAGCGCGAACGGCGTGCATGTCGCGGTGCAGGGCGTCGGCAGCGTTGGCGGCGGCGTCGCACGGCGACTGGCGGCCGAAGGCGCGAAGCTGACCCTCGCTGACGTCAATCTGGCGCGCGCCAAGGACCTGGCTGAAGAGCTGGGCGCTGACCTGGCTGATTCGGCGGCGATCATGGAAATCGAAGCCGATGTGCTGAGCCCCAATGCGCTGGGCGCGATCTTGACCGAGCGCAGCATCGAGAAACTGCGCGTGCCGATCGTCGCGGGCGGCGCCAACAACCAGCTGTCGACCGCCGCCGACGGCCAGCGCATCCACGATCGCGGTATCGTCTATGCGCCCGATTATGTGATCAACGCGGGTGGCATCATCAACGTTGCGCTCGAATATCTGGGGCAGGGAAGCCGGGAGGAAGTCGAAAGCCGGATCCATTTGATCCCTGGGCGGCTGGCAGAAATATGGGCCGAGAGCAAGGCGAGCGGCGCGCCGGCATCGGCGGTTGCGGACCGGATGGCGCAGAAGCTGATCGGGCGGGGGTAAGTTTAAGCGCGGCTCCTCGAGTCCGTTCGCCCTGCGCCGGTCGAAGGCCCGTTCTTCCTTTTGGCGCTGTCGGAGGAAAAGCGGCGCTTCGACAAGCTCAGCACTAACCGATTTGGGGTGCGCCGTTTAGGCGAAGGCTAGCGCGTCCCTAAATTTCCGCTAAGCCACCCCCAATGAAGCGGCATTTGTTTTTGGTCGGCGGTTGGGCGTCGCTCGCGGTCGGGGCAATCGGGGCGTTCCTGCCGCTGCTGCCGACGGTTCCGCTCGTCATTCTTGCCGCCTTTTGCTTTGCGCGCTCCTCGCCGCAGCTTGAGGCGTGGCTGCTGAGCCATCCGGCATTTGGCCATCATATCATCGCATGGCGCGAAAAGGGGGCGATCAGCCGCAAGGGGAAGATCGCGGCGATCATCGCTTTCGCATTCAGCATTGTGCTGGCGTTGCTGTTTGCGCCCTGGCCGTGGATGATGGCGCCGATTATCGCGGCGGCGGTGGGCGGCAGCTGGATTTGGACGCGGCCGGAGGGGTGATTGTCGTTCAGCCATGGCGAAGCTTGACGTCCGCGCATCGCGTGGCATGAGGGGCCGGACCGGGTCGCATCGGGCAAATTGCTGGACCCCTGTGCCGGGCTCCCCTAAGGACGCGAACCGATGCACGCTTACGCGAATCCGACCCGTTTTCTGGCAATTGCCAGGCCGCTGACGCCGTGGCTGCTCGGCGCTGGTTTGCTGCTCGTGCTGGCGGGCGCATGGGCCGGGCTGACGCAGGTGCCGGGCGATTACAAACAGGGCGAAACCGCGCGGATCCTGTATATTCACGTCCCCGCAGCGTGGCTCGGTATGGGCGGCTGGACCTCGTTGGCGCTGGCAGGACTGATCCAGCTCGTGTGGCGCCACCCGCTGTCGGGCATTGCGGCGCGCGCGATTGCGGTGCCGGGGATGTTGTTCACCGCGCTGTGCCTCGCCACCGGATCGATCTGGGGCAAGCCGACGTGGGGCACCTGGTGGGAATGGGACGGGCGAATGACGTCGATGCTTGTCCTGCTGTTCCTCTATGCCGGTTTTATTGCGCTGACCAATGGCGATGCCGGTGGTGGTGGGGGCCAGCGGCAGGGCGGTTCGCTGTCGCGCGGTGCGGCGATCTATGCGCTGGTCGGGGCGATCAATATCCCGATCATCAACCGCAGCGTCGTGTGGTGGAACAGCCTGCATCAGGGGCCGAGCATCACGTTGCGCGGGTCGAGCATCGACAATGCGCTGCTATGGCCATTGGGCTTGACCTTATTGGGTTTTTCACTGCTATTCGGGGCGATCGTATTGATGCGGATGCGGCGGATCATCGCCGACAATCGCGTTTCGGCGCGGCTACGGCGGCTGGCCGACGACGAGGGGAACTGAGCGTGACGGGGGTGATCAGCGGCAGCGGTCAGTGGGCCTATGTGGCGGCGGCTTACGGGATAACGGTGCTGCTCACTGGTGCGGTGCTGTGGTCAAGTTGGCGCGCGATGGTGAGTGCCGAGCGACGCAGCGACGCGCTGCGCAAGGATCGTCGATGAAGGCGAAGCATCAACGGCTGGTGCTCGCGCTGTTCGCGGTCGCGGGGATTGCGGGCGCGGGCGTGCTTGGTGCGAGCGCGCTGCGTGACGAAGCCGCTTATTTCCGCACGCCGGTCGAGATCAAGGGCGGCAAGGCGGTCATTGGCGAACCGATGCGGCTGGGCGGCATGGTCGCTTTGGGCAGCATCGCGCGGCAGAGCGATGGCCTGACGATCCGCTTCGTCGCGACCGACGGCAAGGCGTCGGTGCCAGTCGAATATACGGGTATCGTCCCTGACCTTTTCGGTGAGGAATCGGGGATGGTTGCCGATGGCCGGATGCGCGCCGACGGGACGTTCGTCGCCGACCGCATCCTGGCGAAGCATGACGAGCGCTATATGCCGCCGCAAATGGGTGACATGCCGAAGAATATGAAGGCGCCGAAGGCGTGAGCAGTTTCCATTGGGCGTCATTGCGAGCGAAGCTAAGCAATCCAGAGCGGCGCAAGGCAGCCCCCTGGATTGGTGCGTCGGCCGGGACGTTGAACACGTGATCGCCGAACTCGGCCTCGCGCTTCTCTGGATTGCCGCCGCGCTCGCCTGCCTGTCGCTTGTCGCAGGGACGCTGTATCTGCGCGGCGGGCAAAAGGATCTGGCGGCGCTGGTTCGCCCGGCGAGTGTTGCGCAGGGGGTGCTTACCGCAACCGCGTTCTGCCTGCTGATCGCGCTGTTCGTGCGCTCCGACATGTCGGTCGAACTGGTCGCGCGCAACAGCAACAGCCTGAAACCGATGATCTTCAAGATCGCCGGAACGTGGGGCAATCACGAAGGATCGATGCTGTTGTGGCTGACGATCCTGTCGCTGTCGGGGGCGCTGATCGCGCTGTTCGAAAAGCGGCTGCGCGAGGATACGCTGATTGCGACCTTGAGCGCGCAGGCCGCGCTCGGCCTTGGCTTTTTTGCCTTTCTGATCTTTTCATCGAACCCCTTCAATCGGTTGCCGGTCGCGCCGCCCGACGGGCAGGGGCTAAACCCGCTGCTCCAGGACATCGGCTTGGCTTTCCATCCGCCGACGCTTTACGTCGGTTATGTCGGGCTGTCGGTCGCGTTCAGCTTTGCCGTTGGCGCGCTCATCACGCGCGAGATCGGGCCCGCGTTCGCGCGTGCGATGCGGCCGTGGGTGTTGTTCAGCTGGATTTTCCTGACGATCGGCATCACCGCGGGCAGCTATTGGGCTTATTATGAGCTGGGCTGGGGCGGCTGGTGGTTCTGGGATCCGGTCGAGAATGTCTCGCTGATCCCATGGCTGGCAGGCGCCGCCTTGCTGCATTCGGTCGCGGTGACCGCGACGCGCAATGCGCTCCGCGCGTGGACGGTGATGCTGGCCGTCATCGGCTTTTCGATGTCGATGGTCGGCACCTTCATCGTGCGGTCGGGGTTGCTGACCAGCGTCCACAGTTTCGCGGTCGATCCCGAGCGCGGGACATTTTTGCTCGTGCTGATGGCGATCTATATCGGCGGCGCGCTGACGCTGTTTGCGCTGCGCGCGGGCAGCGTGGCCGAGGGGAAGAAGTTCGCGCTGCTCAGCCGCGAAGGCGCGCTGGTGATCAACAATCTGCTGCTGACGACGATCCTCGCGCTCGTCCTGCTCGGCACACTGTATCCGATCGTCGCCGAGGCAATGGGCGAGAAGATTTCGGTCGGGCCGCCCTATTACAATCGTGTTGCGGGGCCGCTAGCGCTGATCTTGTGCCTCGTGATGGTAGCGGGACCGCTGCTTGGCTGGCGCAAGGACGACGGCAAGAAGCTGTGGTCGCGCCTGCCGCTGGCGATCTTCGCCGGGGCGGCGGTGCTGTTCGCGCTGATCTTGTTCGGCGGCAAGGTCGGCATCCTGCCGTTGCTGGGGATGACGGTCGCTGGCGTTGTCGCAGTCGCCAGCCTCGCGCCGCTGTGGGGCCGCAACCTCCGCCGCACGCCGCTGCCGACCTGGGGTATGGTGATCGCGCATTTTGGTGTCGCGGTGTGTCTGGCGGGGATGGGCGCCGAAAGCGCCTTCATCAAGGAACGGCTGGTCGCCGCGGCGCCCGGCGATGTCATCAAGGTCGGCGATTTCGCCGTGAAATTTGTCGGCGTGAAGCCCGTGGCGGGGCCGAATTTTACCTCGATTGAAGGCACGCTGGTCGCGACGACGTCGGGCGGCCAATCCTTTACGATGCGGCCCGAGGCGCGCACCTTCCCCGGCTTGATGGGGACCGCGCCGACCGAGACCAACGAAGCGGCGCTGCTGACGCGGCCGGGCGGGCAGCTCTATGCGGTGCTGGGGCAGCCGGTAACGAGCAATGACGGCACCGCCGACCGTTATCAGATCCGCCTGTGGTGGAAGCCGCTGGTGTGGTGGATCTGGCTTGGCGGCGGATTGATCGCGCTGGGCGCGGCACTGTCGCTGCTCGGCCGCGCGCAGTTGCTTGGCATCTGGCGATCGCGGCGCCGCCGGAAATCAGAGGAGCGCTTTGCGCCATGACCAACCGCTGGGTTCTCTTCGTGCCGCTTGCGATCATGGGATTGCTGTTCGGCGCCTTCATCTATCGGCTGGTGACGCCCGCCGAGACGCTGATCCAGTCGCAGTGGATCGACAAGCCGATGCCGCTGTTCGACCTGCCGCCCGCGACCGCGGGGGTGGCGGGACTGAAGAGCAGCCAGCTCGCCGACGGCAAGCCGCGGCTGGTCAATGTGTTCGCGAGCTGGTGCATTCCCTGCCGTGCCGAGGCGCCGCAGCTGGAGGCCTTGAAGGCGGCAGGCGTGCCGATCGACGGCATTGCGATCCGCGACCGGCCTGAGGATGTCGCGATGTTCCTGCGCGAATATGGCAATCCGTTCGACCGGATCGGATCGGACATGCAGAGCAGCGTCCAGATCGCGCTCGGATCGTCAGGGGTGCCGGAGACCTTCCTGATCGACGGCAAGGGCGTTATTCGCGAGCAGATCCAGGGCGTGATTCTGGCCGAGCAGGTGCCCGAAATCGTCGCCAAGCTGGAGGCGATGAAGTGAGGCTGATGCTTGTCCTGCTTGGTTTGCTGGGCGCGTTTACCGCCCCGCTGGCCGCGCAGGACCGCCTGCCGCCCGCGCCCTACGCCTATGAACAGCTGCGCGACCCGGCGAAAGAGGCGCGCGCAAAGGCGTTGATGGAGGAGTTGCGCTGCCTCGTCTGTCAGGGCCAGTCGATCGCCGACAGCGATGCGCCGCTGGCGGGCGATATGCGGCACGAGGTACGGAGCAAGATCGCCGCGGGCGAAAGCCCCGACGAAATCAAGGCGTGGCTGGTGGCGCGATACGGCAATTGGGTGAGTTATGATCCGCCGTTCGACCGCGCAACCGCATTTCTGTGGCTGGGGCCGTTGCTGTTCCTGCTGCTCGGCGGCTGGCTGGCGTTCGGACGGTTTCGCCGCGGCGCGAGTGACGATGCGGAGGATAGCGCATGATCTGGCTGTGGGTCATGCTGGCAGCGCTGCTGACGATTGGCGCGATTTTCTGGCTGGGCAAGCTGCCTGCCGCGGCGCGGCCGCTGGCGGGCGCCGCGGTCATGCTGGGACTCGCGGGTTACGCGCTGCAGGGCAACCCCTCGCTGCCAGGCAAGCCGGTGGCGGCGCCCGAGGAACCCGCGGGGTTTGGCGACGCGATCACCGACCAGCGACAGGGCATGGCCGAACGCTTTGGTCCGGCGGCGCAATGGCTGGGCATGTCCGACGGCTTTGCGCGCACAGGCAAGACCGAACTCGCGGCGCAGACGCTCGAAAAGGGGCTGGAGCGCTATCCCGACAATGTCGATCTGTGGGTCGGGCTGGGCAATGCGCTGACCGCGCATGGCGGCGGGATGATGTCGCCCGCGGCGGCGCTGGCGTTCGATGAAGCGTCGCGGCATGATCCCTCTCACCCCGCGCCGCCCTTTTTCGCGGGTCTAGCGCTGGCGCAGGGCGGTGATCTGAAAGGCGCTGAAGCGGTGTGGAGCGAGTTGCTTGCCCGCAGCCCCGCTGATGCGCCGTGGCGGCCGGACCTCGAAATGCGGCTTGCCCAGCTGCGGCAGGCATTGGGACCGCAGCCGTTGCCCGCAACGGGACAAACCCCCTGATATGGACGCTATTCCAATCGTGCGGGCTCGTCTAATGGCTGGCGATGACTGCTGAGTCGCCAACTGCGGCGGGCGGCGCCGAAAGCGTCGCGCCGAGTGCCGCCAATACCGGCCATTATGGCCATGGCCACACCGGAGACGGCAAGCTGAAGCTTGCGGTCGGCGCGGTCGGCGTCGTGTTCGGCGATATTGGCACCAGCCCGCTTTATGCGTTTCGCGAAACCTTTGCCGGGCATCACCCGATCGAGCCCGACCGCCTGCACATCTATGGCGTGCTCAGTCTGGTGTTCTGGTCGATGATGCTGGTCGTCACCTTCAAATATGTGCTGACGATCATGAAGGCCGATAATAAGGGCGAGGGCGGCAGCCTGGCATTGCTCGCGCTGATCAGCCGTTCGTCGGGTGAGAAGCGCTGGACGTGGCCGATCATCCTGCTTGGCGTGTTCGCGACCGCGCTTTTCTATGGCGACAGCATGATCACTCCGGCGATGTCGGTGCTGTCGGCGACCGAGGGGCTGCGCTACATTGATCCGGGCTTTGCTCCCTATATCGTCCCGATCGCGCTAGCGATCCTGATTGGCCTGTTTGCGATCCAGTCGCGCGGGACGGCCAAGGTTGGCGCGCTGTTCGGGCCGATCATGCTGCTCTATTTTTTCACCTTGGCCGGATTGGGTATCATGCATATCGCCGATAATCCGTGGATTATCGTCGAGACCATCAATCCCGTGAACGCACTGCGCTTTTTCTATGTTGATGGTTTTACCGCCTTCATCGCGTTGGGTGCGGTGGTGCTCGCGGTGACCGGTGCCGAAGCGCTTTACGCTGATATGGGGCATTTCGGGCGCGGGCCGATCGGGATGAGTTGGCTTGCCTTTGTGCTGCCCGCACTGATGCTCAACTATATGGGGCAGGGGGCGATGGTCCTTGCCGCCGAGGCCGGGCCGCGTGCCGATCTGATTTCGGACCCGTTCTTTCAGATGATGCCGCAATATCTGGAGGTGCCGGTCGTCATCCTTGCGCTGCTCGCGACGATCATCGCCAGCCAGGCGGTTATTTCGGGCGCCTTCTCGCTGACCCAGCAGGCGATCCAGCTCGGCTTCATCCCGCGCCTGCGCGTCGAGCATACCAGTGCTTCGGCGGCGGGGCAGATATATATTCCGGTGGTCAACTGGTTCCTGATGATCATGGTAATCATCCTGGTGCTGTTCTTCGGTTCGTCGAGCAATCTGGCTGCGGCCTATGGCATCGCGGTGACCGGCGCGATGTTCATCGACACCTGCCTGCTCTCGGTCGTGCTCTTCACGCTGTGGAAATGGCCGGCGTGGAAAGCGCTGCCCGTGCTGGCGGTGTTCTTCATCGTCGACATCGCCTATTTCGGCGCCAATCTGATCAAGGTACCCGACGGCGGCTGGGTGCCGCTGGCGATCGGCCTGATCATCTTCACGATGCTCACCACCTGGTCGCGCGGGCGCAAGCTGATGCAGCAGGAAATGGCCGAAGGGGCGATGCCGATCCCGGTTTTCGTCAAATCGGCCGCTAACAGCGCGACGCGCGTGCCGGGCACCGCGGTGTTCATGACGTCGAGCAGCGACGGCGTGCCGCACGCGCTGCTCCATAACCTCAAGCACAACAAGGTTCTGCACCAGCGGATCATTCTGCTGACGATCAAGGTCGCCGACGTTCCGTTCGTGCGCGAGGAGAACCATTGTGCGCTCGAGGATTTGGGGCAGGGGTTCCACCGCCTGGTCCTGAATTACGGGTTCATGCAGCCGGTCGATGTGCCCGATGCGCTGAAGCGCGTGACGAGCTGTGGCGGCGAGTTCAAGATGCTGGAAACTAGCTTTTTCCTGTCGCGCCAGACTCTGATCGCGGCGAGCAAGCCAGGGATGCCGATCTGGCGCGAAAAGCTGTTCGCGTGGATGCTGCGCAACTCGGAAAGCGCGATGGAATATTTCCGCCTGCCGACCAACCGCGTCGTCGAGCTGGGCAGCCAGGTCGCGATCTGAGGCCGACGGCGAGATTAACTCCGCGTCATCTGCGATCATGCGTTTGAACATTGTCGCCGGTCTTGCGATATCAGTGCGAGGCGATGGTGGTTGGCCGCCGACGTGGACGCGGGGAGCACGGATGCTCTGATCCTGCCGGTACCGCGGAACCCTTTGCGCTGACGGTCGGCTTGCGCTGACGGTCGGCAGGGCCATGCAGGGCCGCTCGGTCGAGACGCTGGAAACGGCGCCGGGCTGCATGGGACTGCGGCGCGAGCGGGTCGAGCGTGCCGTCGCCGACATCGCTACGCCGTGCTTTCGCCTGCACTTCGGTGCCGTGCCGATTTGTGCGGCTACGGCTGTTGGAGGACACGACGCGGCGCACCCTTACCGATCGGCACGGGGCGTGGTTCTGGTTCAACCGCCGCGATCCGATGCGGCTGTTTGTCGATCGTCCCTATCTGGACGACGCGATCGCGCGGTTGTTCGGCGGCGCTACAGCCTGACCTTCGCGTCCAGCTCGCGGCGCGCCGCAAGATATTGCGCTTCGAGTTCGGCGACAAATTCGGCGACGGGGCGCACCGCGGTGACCGGGCCGATGCCCTGACCAGATCCCCAGATGTCCTTCCACGCCTTGACCTTGGTATTGCCGCCCGAACCGAAGTTCATCGTTTTGAGGTCGCCTTCGGGCAGGTTGTCGGGGTCCATGCCCGCGGCTACGATCGATTGGCGGAGGTAATTGCCGTGCACCCCGGTGAACAGGTTCGAATAGACAATGTCGCCGGCGCGCCCCTCGACGATGCCGTCCTTATACGCCTGATCGGCATTGGCTTCGGCGGTGGCGATAAAGGCGCTGCCGATATAGGCGAGGTCGGCGCCGCATGCCTGCGCCGCGAGCACCGATCGGCCATGGCCGATCGCCCCCGACAGCGCCACCGGGCCGTCGAACCATTCGCGGATTTCCTGCATCAGTGCGAAGGGCGACTGGCGCCCGGCGTGGCCGCCTGCACCGGCGGCGACGGGGATCAGCCCGTCGGCGCCCTTTTCAACCGCGTTGCGCGCAAAGCGGTCGTCGATGTCGTAGTGCAGCGTGATTCCGCCCCAGCTATTCACCGCCGGGGTGAGTTACTCGCGCGCGCCGAGCGAGGGGATT
>NZ_JAIBES010000112.1 GCF_019459305.1 Sphingopyxis sp.
TAGGGCGCCAGCGGCTCGACATCAGCGTCGCCAAGGGCTCGGACGAGGCGCGCTACCGGATCGAGCCGCAATGACCGCAGCCGCTTTGGTCGAACGCGATTTCGCCGTTCCCGACATTCGCTGCGCGGGGTGTATCGCCAAGCTGGAGCAGGGCCTGGTGCGCGATCGCCGCATCGCCTCGGCGCGCGTGAACTTCACCGAAAAACGCGTGCATCTGTCATGCCTTCCCGATGCCGAGATGCCCGACCTGATCGGCGCGTTCACGACCTTGGGGTTCGAGGCGCATCCGATCGGCGACGCGCTGGGCGATGCCGATCCCGCTGCGGCGGGTAGCCGCGAATTGCTGCGCGCGGTTGCGGTCGCGGGCTTTGCAATGATGAACATCATGCTGCTGTCGGTGTCGGTGTGGTCGGGCGCGACGGGGGCGACGCGCGACCTGTTCCACTGGCTGTCGGCGATGATCGCGCTGCCAACGATCGCTTATGCCGGTCGGCCGTTCTTTCGCTCGGCGTGGCGCGCGCTGCGCCATCGCCAGACCAATATGGATGTGCCGATCAGTATCGGGGTGCTCCTCGCCAGCGCGCTCAGCCTCTATGAAACCGCGACGCACGGCCCGCACGCCTATTTCGACGGCGCGGTGATGCTGCTCTTTTTCCTGCTCTGCGGTCGCTGGCTCGACAGCGTGATGCGCGACCGCGCCCGCGGCGGTATCACCGCCTTGCTACGCAATATGGGCACCGGCGCGATGGTGCTCGGCGACAATGGCAAGACGCGATGGATCGATGCGACCGCGCTGGAGCCGGGCATGGTGATGCTCGTCGCGGCGGGTGAGCGGCTAGCGGCCGATGGCGCCGTCGTCCGCGGATCCAGCCGTCTCGACTTGTCGCTGCTCACTGGCGAGAGCGCGCCGCAGTCGGTCCGTCCCGACGACCGCGTCCATGCCGGGACGCTCAATCTCGACGCGCCCGTCGAGGTGAAAGTCTCCGCGGTGGGCGCCGACACTGCGCTGGCCGATATCGCGCGCCTGATGGGCGAGGCGGCGCAGGGCAAGTCGCATTACGTCCGCATCGCCGACCGCGCGGCGCGGCTCTACGCTCCCGCGGTCCACGCGCTGGCGTTGCTGGCATTTGTCGGCTGGATGATCGTCGGCGCGGGCTGGCACCACAGCTTGCTCATCGCGGTGGCGGTGCTGATCATCACCTGCCCGTGCGCGCTCGGGCTGGCGGTACCGGCGGCGCAGATCGTCGCGGCGGGCGAACTGATGCGCGTCGGGGTGCTTGTCAAGGATGGATCGGCGCTCGAACGGCTGGCCGAAGTCGACCGTGCGATGATCGACAAGACCGGAACGCTGACCCTGGGTCGCCCCGAGGCCCGCGATCTCGAACGCCTCGACCCCCATGTCCAGTCACTGGCGCTGGCGCTGGCACAGGCCAGCCGCCATCCGCTAAGCGAAGCCCTGACGCGCGGTCTACAGGTGCTCGACGTGTCGCGCGCCGATGTCCACACCATCCGTGAGACGCCGGGCTTTGGCGTCGAGGCCAAGTGGGGCGATCGCGTCGTCACCCTCGGCCGCCCGAGCGACCCGATCGAGGGCGACGCGCTGGCAACCCAGCTATCGATCGACGGCGCGCTTGTCGCCACGATCCGCTTCGCCGACCGTCTGCGCCCCGATGCGCGCGCCGCAATCGACGCGCTGCGCAGCGACGGCATCGACGTGTCGATCCTGAGCGGTGACCGCGCCGCAGCGGTGGCGCCGGTGGCCCGCGAACTGGGGATGACCGCGCAAACCGGGATGAGTCCGCAGGATAAGCTCGCCGCGCTCGCGCGCCAGAGCGTCACGCACAAGGTGCTCATGATCGGTGATGGCCTCAACGACGGTCCCGCTCTGGCGGCCGGCCATGCCTCGATGGCGCCGGGTTCGGCGAGCGACGTTGGCAAAAACGCCTCGGACTGCATCTTTCTCGGCGACCGGCTGATGCCGATCGTCGCTACGTTGCGCATGGCGCGGCGGACGCAGGCAATCGTCCGACAGAATTTCGCGCTGGCGATCGGTTACAATGTCATCGCAGTGCCGCTGGCGTTCCTCGGCTACGTCACCCCGCTCGTCGCCGCGCTGGCGATGTCCGGATCGTCGCTGCTTGTCGTCGGCAACGCAATGCGGCTGAAAAGGGCGATCCGGTGAACGGTCTCGCGGTCCTGATCCCGATTGCCCTCGGGCTCGGCCTGCTCGGGCTCGCGGCCTTCTTCTGGTCGCTGCGCCGCGGGCAATTCGACGACCTCGACGGCGCGGCGCTGCGCATCTTTGTCGAGGATGAAGAGGAGACGTCGCCATGATCGGCCGCGCCTTCGCGTCTCTGGCCGCAGGTACCGCTCTTGCGTTGACGCCGCTGGCCGTCGATGCTCGCATCCTGATTGTCCCCGATTGCGGGGGCGGCCGCCACCTGCTGGTCGTACCGGACGCGCCCGACGGGAAGGGCGAGAAGGCGTGTGCCAAGGCCTGTCACGCGATGACCGAACGGCGCGGCAAATCCTTGGGCGTCAGGAAAAACTGTTGCTGATTGACGCGTTGATCTGGGTCAATGCGATCGCGCCAGCTCCCGCCTAACCCGTCACCATGTGGAGCTATTGTCCCGACCTGCTGGCAACGCCGGTGCCGCGCTATACCAGCTACCCGACCGCGGTCGAATTCGGCGACGATGTCGGTGCCGACGAATATGCCGCGGCTCTCGACCGGATCGCATCCGCGACTCCCGTCTCGCTATACGTCCACATCCCGTTCTGCGACCAGATTTGCTGGTACTGCGGCTGCAACACCGGCGCCGCGAACCGCACCCAGCGCCTGAGCGACTATCTGACGGCGCTGCGTTCCGAAATAACCATGGTCGCCAAGCGCGTCGGCGGCCGCGCGCGCGTCCAGCGCATCGCGTTCGGCGGCGGCAGTCCAAATGCCATCGCGCCGGTCGACTTCGTGCGCCTGCTCGACCGCATCCTGACCGTCTTTGACGCCAGCGACCCCGACATTTCGATCGAGATCGACCCGCGCGGTTTCTCCGCGGATTGGGCGCGCGTTCTCGCAGCTTCTTCCGTCAAGCGGGTCAGCCTGGGCGTGCAGACCTTTGCGCCGCAGATCCAGCAGGCGATCGGGCGCGTTCAGCCGCTCGCCGATATCGAAAACGCGATGGCCAGCCTGCGGCTCCGCGGCATTGATGCGATCAATTTCGACCTGATGTACGGCCTGCCCGGCCAAAGCCTCGGAGACCTCGACGCGACGCTCGACGAAACGATACGTCTCGCGCCGAGCCGCATCGCATTGTTCGGGTACGCGCATCTGCCCACGATGATCCCCCGCCAGCGCCGGATCGACGCCAGCAATCTGCCCGATCACAAACTCCGTTTCGAACAGGCGGAACTGGGGTTCAATCGTCTAACCGCAGCAGGCTATGTGCCTATCGGCTTCGACCATTTCGCGCTGCCGACCGACCCGCTGGCCATCGCCGCAAGCGAAGGGCGGGTGAACCGCAACTTTCAGGGCTTTACCGACGACGACACGTCGATCCTGCTTGGCTTCGGCGCCAGCGCGATCAGCAAATTTCCCGAACTGATCATCCAGAACGAAAAACGCGCGGGGCATTATCGCGACCTGATCGCCGAAGGTCGGCTGACAGCGACGCGCGGGGTGTCTGTTGACGCGGACGAACGCGAGCGCGGCACCATAATTCGCGATCTGCTTTGCAGCGGTCGGGCGCGCATCCACGCGCCGATGAGCGAGGCGACGCATATCGCGATGGCTGCTTTTGAAGACCGGGGCCTGATCGGCTGGGAGGCCGATATTCTGATCATCCGCGATTGTGGTCGCCCCTATGCCCGCCATGTAGCGGCGCAATTCGATCGGGTCCGCGGAAAGCTGTAATTGCGGCAATTAGAGCCGTATCCATCAGAAGACGGCGGATCGGAGCGATACCGCGCATCGGTGACGTAGCAGGGTCTCGCTTGGACGGCGTTTTCAACGTCGCCGTAAGAGCGTTTCGTGCCGACCAAGGGATCAAGTTTTCCGTCGGGCAAGCGTCTGTCTGAGCGGCGCGGCTTTCAACCGGCCGCCGGTAACGGCTTCGCCATATGCCTTCCACTTCGGATCGGATGCCCTCCAAAGCTGCCGCATGAGCCGATCATGTTACACGGTCGTTCGATTTGGCCAAGTTGCTCCTGACAACATGTTGTAACATAATATAAGCGCCGACCGTCCGAGTTTGGAGGAATATATGGACCGGTCGAGCTGTCGTTTGAAAAGGGGCCGACGTGGCGTTCCGCGGCGGCCGGTTCTCGACCGCCAGGTTAGCAAGATGATCGGCGGCACTGTCGGCGAAGGAGGTATAAGCTGGACGTTGGGGAGACAGCGAGGACCGGAGATCTTATGAGCGTTCCGCGTCACGCGGTCCGCATCGGTTTAGCCATCGCTGCGCCCACCTTCTTTTTCCAAGAGCGCGCTTCCGTTCACGAACAGCGTGTAGAAGCCGCCAATGTCGAGCGCGTCAGCGTGCCGTTCGTTGAATGATCGAACCATGTCCCACAGGTTCGGGGCCTGCACCTTCTTGACCCGCCGTACGGTAGAATCTGATCGCCAGAGGTCGCCCACCCGGTGAACGATCGATACGTTTTGCCCGAGGCTGATTTCGACGTTGTGGTCGAACGCCTCGTACCGGGATCGCGGCGACGGGAGCAGGCTACGAAGCAGGTTCAGCATGGGAGCTTTGAAGGGCTGAAAATCGATCGGACTTTCCGCGGACTGGAGCATTGGCGAAGCATCGGGAATATTCACCGTAAACAGGTTGAGACCGAGACCCTGAAGGCTCCGCCGCATCTTCTGAAACCAGGACGATGCCGCGTCATTCGCCGGCTCGACGAACGGCAGGAGGTCGAATCGGCCCTTGAATATCTGGCGGGCGGGCGAGAAGCGGCGAATGTTGACGAGCTTCGCATGGGTTGGGTATCAAGGATCTCCGTCTCGACACACGGGCTTTGCCCGGGGTGCATAACAAGGCGCGTCACAATCCGGTGCATGCTTCCTGATACGAGCGCCTGACCGACCATCGCGTTCAAATTAGGGGAGAATGGAGTGGGTCGCGGGGGTCCCAATGCTTGCCGGCTAGCGAGATAAGCCTGTGCGGTTTCCTCCGACATTCGCGTCGACTTTGCGATGTCATTCAACGGAGCACCCGTCACCCACATATGCTGCGCGCGCAGCAGCTGCGCGATATCCGTAAATTCGCTTTCGGCGGGCGCATTGGGCGCGACCGGCCAGTCCGAACGGAAGGTGGCAGCGCGCGCCGATGGGACCATCTCTGTTTCGTCCGGTTCGCTGGTTCCGTTCGGTTTTTCCAATATCTTGATCGCCGTATCGACCGGCAGCTCGCGTTCGCGTGCCGCGTCATAGGCATAGATGCGACGGTGCGGCGCACCCAGAATCTCAAGGTCGCTATAGTCGTAAATCGCAATCTTGTTCGAGACCTTTTTGATGCGCCGCCGTAGCTGGTCCTCGACGCGGTTAAGCCGCCGGAAAAAGCCGAGATGCCTTGGCATCGCCGCCTCTTCGGCATCGGTGATCCGGCGCATCTCTTCTTTGCCGAGGGGGCGCCGTCCCGTTCCCACGACCAGGTCGATATCGCCGGCATCCCCATCCTCGTCGCCCGTGAGCACGCTTCCGAAAAGAATGACCTCGGTGATCCGGCATGAGGACGATGGGTCGCTATTGATCAGGCGGGCTTCCTCGACGATTTGCCTGGCGATCCGGCACCCTTCAATGATTGGGAAGCGCTTGATCAGGCGGGTCGCGCCAAGGCGATGGGCCTTCTCCACCGTCCGCCAGAAATCGATATGATCTTTGCATCCCGCATATGCGATCCAACCATCTTGCGCGAGCGCGACAAGGGTCCGGCTGATATGGGGTTCCGCAACCCCCAGATATGCCATCGCCGTCACCGTGTCGAAGCTTTCGCGGCCGAAAAGTTTTTTGAGAAGTGCAGGGCGTACGCCGCAAATCAGTTCATCGCGATCTATGCGCGCGCTTTCGCTCTCCGGTTAATTCGCCCGTTTTGATATTCGCAGCTTCGTCCAATCGTTCAATCGGATTTTGGACCGGCGCCATCGGGGAACAGGGAGAAACGTCAAATGCTTCGCCGTCTCGCCGTCTCGCCACATCGCGGAGCCGAGGAGAGAAAGCCCCAAAACTGGTGTCAATTCCGGCTCTGTCGACGCGGCTTGAAACTTGCCAACCGTGTGCCGGCCCGACAGGGTATTTCCATGCGAACCGAACTCGACCATTTGCCGGCGAACAAACAGCGCGAGCTCGAGCGCGTGAAGACGATTATCTTCGAAGAATTCGAGGATGCGATCGCGCTCGGCACCATGGGCTGGAAGAAAAAAGGCCGGATCGACAAGATTATCCTCTATGGCAGCTATGCGCGCGGCGGCTGGGTCGATGAGCCGCACACCGCCAAGGGCTATCGCTCGGACTTCGATCTGCTGATCATCGTCAACGACAAACGCCTGACCGACAAGGTGGACTTTTGGGCGAAGCTTGACGACCGACTGACCCGCGAGCTTGCGATCGACAAGACGCTGCACACGCCGGTCAACTTCATCGTTCACACATTGCAGGAAGTGAACGACGGACTAGCGCACGGGCGCTATTTCTTCATGGACGTCGCGCGCGATGGTATCGCGCTTTACGAATATGACGACAAGGAATTGCACAAGCCGAAGCCCAAGACGCCCGAGCAGGCGCTGGCGATGGCGCGGGAGTATTTCGACGAATGGTTTCCGCTAGCGATGCAGCGTTTCGAGCTGTCAACAATGGGCCGCGATAAAGGCTTTCTTAAACCTGCCGCTTTCGATCTTCATCAGAGCGCGGAATTTCTCTATCACTGCGTACAGTTGGTTTGCACCTTTTATACCCCTCATGTTCACAACCTCGGGTTTCTGCGAACCCAGGCTGAGCGGATCGATATGCGACTGGTCGATGCGTGGCCGCGTGATCTCAAGGCTGATCGGGCGCGCTTCGAGAAGCTGAAAGAGGCCTATGTGAAGGCCCGCTACTCGAAACATTATCGGATCGCCGAAGAAGAGCTGGTTTGGCTTGCCGGTCGCGTCGAGGAACTCGGGCGGGCCGTTCACGCCATTTGTTCGGAGCGGATTGCGAAGCTCGAACACGCTGCGCGAGCCGCGGACTAATCTCGGGCCATGCGCGTTCGCGATTTCTTGCTGCTTGTCGCCGTATGTCTGATCTGGGCCTTCAACAATGTCCTGAGCAAGATCATCGTGACCGATTGGGGCATTCCGCCGCTTTTCTACGCCTCGCTGCGTTTTGCTGTCGTGGCGCTGGTTATGTGGCCGTGGCTACTGCCGATGCCGCGACCGACATGGCGCATTATTGCCATCGCACTTTGTCTGGGTGGCGGCAGTTTTTCGCTTTTATTCGTTGGCCTGCAAACCGTCTCGCCTTCGGAAGCGGCGATCATTCTCCAGCTCGGGGTGCCCTTCACTATGCTGCTCTCTGTGCTGGTGCTGAGTGAGCGCATCCATTGGCGCCGCGGACTTGGGATCGCGCTGACGCTTCTTGGCGTTTTGATTGTAACCTGGCGGCCCGGCGGACTGTCGCTCTCGACAGGGCTCTGGTTTGTCGCAGCCAGCGCATTTGCCGGCGCCGCGGGTGCGGTGCTGATGAAGCAGGTCGACGGCGTCACGCCGTTCCGCTTTCAGGCGTGGGTCGGGCTGGTTTCAGCGACCGTTTTGACCCTCGCGACCTTCCTGCTCGAGGATGGGCAATGGACCTCGGCAATGGCGACAGGGTGGCCGCTTGCGGCCGCAGTCCTGTTTACGGCACTTGTCGTTTCAGTCGGCGCACATTCCGTCTATTACCATCTTATCGATCGCTATGAGGCGAATTTGCTCGCGCCACTGACCTTGATGACGCCGCTCGCGACGATCGGGCTGGGCGTTCTCATCACGAATGACCATTTCGACATGCGCATGGGCATCGGAGGCGGGCTGGCGATGCTGGGCGTGTTGATCGTGGCGATGCGGCGCAAGCCAGCGACCAAACTGCTTGTCGAGCGGGAACTGCGATAGCAGAGCGAAGTCGAACCGTTCCGTGCGTAACTTGACGAGTTGCTGTAACGGTCCTGAATGATGGTTGGGGCGCAGCGATGCAAAGATACGTGTCAAAGCTCCGGTCAAAGCGATTTTGTGTTGCGCGAATGCATCACTCTCGCGAAATTCCGTTACGGAACGCTGATTTCGATGGTGTGCTTTTTTCCCTCCTGTATGCGCCCCGATGCGACCCAAATGGAGGGCTCCTCCATTCAACTTTGGCGGCCTTTTAGGCCGCCTTTTTTGAATGTCGGCTTCGCGCCTGATGTAAGCCATAGCTGGCCTCGTGACGCCTGCCTGAAAGCGGCTGTCCTGCATCGCAGGAACAAAGCGTCTGCTTTGCCTCATCCGACAGATAGCCTATGGCCGCCGGCAGCGAACGAAAAGGGGAAGCAATGGCCGCGTC
>NZ_JAIBES010000138.1 GCF_019459305.1 Sphingopyxis sp.
TATTCGCTGATCGCCGCAGGATCGATGGGAACACTCTCCGAAGTGTGGGGCGAGCTTTCCCAGGCATCGGGTGCTGCGGAACGGCTGGGCGAACTGCTGCAGGAGGTTTCGCAGGTCGCCACCCCCGCGGTGGCCAGAGCGTGCGCCACGCCGCCCGCGGCGAGAGCCGCCCCGACGCGGGGGGCGTCGGCGCTCGGGCACAGACCTTGCAATGCCGAAAAACGGTGAGCGAGCGCCATGCCGGCGGCCACGGCCTCGCCGTGCAGCAGCTTGTCGGAATAGCCTGTCGCGGCCTCGAGCGCATGACCGAAGCTGTGGCCAAGGTTGAGCAATGCCCTGATGTCCTGCGTCTCGCGTTCGTCGGCGGCAACGATGCGGGCCTTCGCTGCGACGCTATGGGCGATCGCCTTGTGCCGGGCGGCGCTGTCGCCCGCGAGCAGCGCCGCACCATGCGCTTCGCACCAGGCGAAGAAAGCGGCATCGTCGATCAAGCCATATTTGATCACTTCGGCATATCCTGCGGCCAGATCGCGGCGCGGCAGAGTCTCGAGTGTCGTCGGATCGATCACGACCAGCGCGGGCTGGTGAAAAGCGCCGATCATATTCTTGCCCGCGGCGACGTTGATCGCGGTCTTGCCGCCGACACTGCTGTCGACCTGCGCCAGCAATGTGGTCGGCACCTGGATGAAGTGGCAGCCGCGCTTGACGATACTGCATGCGAAGCCGACAAGGTCGCCGATCACGCCGCCGCCAAGCGCGATGACATGGTCGCTGCGTTCAATCCCTTCGCCGATCAGCCATTCGGTCAGGCGAGCGAGCCCGGCCCAGCTTTTCGTCGCTTCGCCGGGGTCGAGGACGAAGGACGAAAAGGAGATATTCTCCATCGCCAGCGCGGTGCCGAGGGGGGCCAGATAATGATCGGCGACATGGGCATCGGTGACGATCATCGTCCGCGGGCGTTTCAATAATGGCGCGACATGTTCGCCGATGCTGCGGATCAGCCCGTCGCCGATCAGGATCGGATAACTGCGGGCGCCAAGGTCAACGGTCAGCTGTTCCATTGCGGATCTTCCCACTTTGACAGGGCCTCCAGTATCGCGCGCACGGTGTGATCGTGCGGGGTGCTCGCCGAACTGACGCGCAGATGCGCCTCGGCATAGATCGGGTTGCGGACCGCCGCCAGTTCGCGCAGCACCTCGGCAGGGTCGCGGTTCTTGAGCAGGGGGCGGTGGCTGCGACGCCCGACGCGCTCGACCAATGTCGCGATGTCGGCATCGAGCCAGATGCACAGACTGTCCCGCAGGATCAGCGCACGCGTATCGGGGTTGATGAAGGCGCCGCCGCCGGTCGCCAGCACCATCGGTTTGCCCGCGAGCATGCGCGCGATCACCCGCCGCTCGCCGTCGCGAAAATGCGCTTCGCCAAAGCGTTCGAAAATGTCGGCGATCGTCATCCCGGCGGCGCGCTCGATTTCGTCGTCGGCGTCGGCGAAACGCATGCCGAGCCGTCCCGCAAGGCGGCGGCCTACGGTGGATTTTCCTGACCCCATCAATCCGACAAGCACGATCGACCGGTCGCGGATCGATGTGGGATTGGCAGCAGCCGGGCTTTTCGGGTTTCGCGACATGGTGCGCGGGGCTATACCGCCCGGGACGCGCGGAACAACGGTTTTCGCCGATCAACGAAGGCCCGGCCAATCGGGCGCGAAGGATTGAGGTGGACGTGGCCGACAAGATTGGCGAAAGCGCAGCGCAATGACGAAAAAACTGCTGACGCTGACCGTCGCCCTGTCGGGTACTGCGCTGGCCGCCGCGCTGGTGCTGCCCGCGCTCGCGCAGGAATCGCTGCTGCCCGAAGGCTTTGGCAATCCTGCCGACACCCCGGCGCCGCGCCCCACGCCAACGCCGTCGCAAACCCCCGCGCCGACATCGGCACCGAAAAACGGCACGACCCCACCGCCTGTCACCTCCTCGGTGGGCGCCACCGACACTGCCGGAACGCCCGCCGACGCCGCTGACGAAAAAGGCGAAGACGGCGAAGACGGCGAAGAGGTCACCCCCGGCACGCTGAAATACGACCTACCGCCGGGCGCCCGCCGCCTGCTCACCCGCATCGGGCCGCTGACGCCCGAAACCGGCGGACTCGCTCCCGATGCCTTTGGCGTGCGTGGCCAATATGCCGCGGCGATCATGCGCCGCACCAACGGCCAGTTTGCGTCGCGCTGGGGCCAGATCCTGCTGCGCCGCGCGCTGGTATCGGCGATCGATACCCCCGATACGATTAACGGCGCTGATCTGGCCGCCGATCGTGCATCGCTGCTGTTGCGCATGGGCGAATCACTCGCGGCCCGCTGGATCGTTCAGGCTGTTGATTATGATCGCGCGAGCCCGCGCCTCGTGGCCACGGCGCAGCAGACTTATCTGGCCAACGCCGATCCGGCAGGCATGTGTCCCTATGTTCCCGCGGGTTTGGCCCATGGCGACGAGCAGGCATGGCGACTGGCTTCGGCGATCTGTTCGGGCTTGTCGGGCGAGGCGGGGCCAGCGGGCTGGGCGATCGGGCGCGTCCGGTCGAGCGGCAAGATTTCGAATTTCGACATATTGCTTACCGAACGTGTGCTCGGCGCAACCGGCAGCGGGCGCCGCTCGACGACGATCGAATGGGATAATGTCGACCGGCTGACCAGCTGGCGGTTCGGGATGGCGACCGCGACGGCGGTCCCCGTCCCCGAACCCCTTCGCACGTCGGCCCCGGCCAATATGAAGGGCTGGACGGTGCTCGCGCCGATGACCGAAATGGCGAATCGCGTCGCTGCGGCGCCCGAGGCGGCGGCGCGCGGCGTGCTGTCGAGCGAAGCCTATGTATCGTTGCTGAGCGCGGCGGCGGGCGAGGAAGAACCCGCGGAGGCACTTGCGGCGCAGACCGAACAGTTGCGGGCGGCCTTTGGCGCCGCCGATGGCGGTGAACGCTATACCGCGATGCAAAGGCTTTGGGGTGCTGGAACAACACCCGTGCAGAGCTACGCCGCGATCGTTTCGACCGCGCGCGCCGCCGCCGCGTTGCCAGTGAGCACCGATGTCGGGAGCGATCCCTGGCAGTTGCTGGGGTCGATGCTGGCCGGCGGTTACGACGCCAACGCCATCGCTTGGGTGCCGAAGGTGACGGTGGGCAGCCGCGCGTGGGGCCTGCTGGCGGTCGGGTCGCCGCGGCCGCTGAACGGCACGACGGCTGGCACCGTCGGGCAGTTTTCGGGCGATGACGATAGCGCCGGCTTTCTGCGCTCGAAATTCCTGCTCGCCGGACTGGCAGGCCTCGGGCGGATCGAAACGGGCGTTGTGGCGTCGGCGGCGAGCGATCTCGAAGTCGATCTGGGCAAGCAGACGCGCTGGTCGCGCGCGATCATGGCGGCCGCCGAGCGGCGCGAGCCCGGCATGGTGGCATTGCTCGCCGCCGCCGGGATGCAGGGCGAATGGTCGAAAGTGCCGCCCTATCATCTTTATTATATCGTCCGCGCGCTGCGCGAGGTGGGGCTGGCGTCCGAAGCGCGGATGATCGCCGCCGAAGCGCTGGTGCGTGTCTGAGTCTGAGCGTTTGATGGCGCAGTCAGACGATGTCTGACGGAGCAGCGATCGACCGTTTTCTGGAGATGATGGCCGCCGAGCGCGGCGCGGCGCGGAACACGCTCGCCGCCTATCGCCGCGATCTGGAGCAAGCGGCCGAATGGATCAAAGGCCCGCTCGCCGACGCGGACGTCGCGGCGCTGCGCCGATTGATGGCAGATTATCAGTCGCTTGCGGCTAGCAGCGCGGCGCGCAAACTGTCGGCGCTGCGGCAGTTCTTTGCCTTCCTGCTCGACGAAGGCGACCGTGCCGACAATCCCGCGCTCGATATTGCACGGCCGACGACGCGCCGCCCGCTGCCACGCATTTTGACCCATGAGCATGTCGAGCGGCTGTTCGCGCAGGCCGAAGAGGACGCCGCAGGCGAAGCGCCGCCAGCGCGCGCGGTGCGGATGCTGTTGCTGCTCGAACTTCTCTATGGTTCGGGGCTGCGCGCGAGCGAGTTGGTGGCACTGCCGCGGCGCGCAATCGCCGGCGAGCGCGAATATCTGATCGTGCGGGGAAAAGGCGACAAGGAGCGGCTGGTGCCGTTGTCGGATCGCGCGCGCGGCGCGCTCGACCGCTGGGTTCCGCTGCTGGCCGACGGTTCGCCCTGGCTGTTCCCGTCGGGCAAAAGCCATGTCTCGCGCGTTCGGTTGTTCCAGATGCTGCGCGATCTGGCGGGCCGCGCGGGGATTGATCCGACCGCGGTCAGCCCGCATGTGCTGCGCCACGCCTTTGCCACCCATTTGCTCGAGGGCGGGGCGGACCTTCGTGCATTGCAGCTGATGCTGGGCCATGCCGACATCGCGACGACCGAGATCTATACCCATGTCGACAGCCGGCGCCTCGTCGAACTGGTCAATCGCCGCCACCCGCTCGCGCACATCGACGCCGGACCGGAGTCGCCAGACGTTGACGTTGCGGCGCCATCGGCTTAGCGGTCCGACGATGACAGCCTTTCTGGACTTCGAAAAACAGGTCGCCGCGCTCGATCGGCAGATCGCCGAATTGCGCGAGATGGGGGACGACCCGACGCTCAATATCGACAATGACATCGCGCGGCTGGAGGATAAGTCCTCGAAATTGCTGCGCGATATCTACACCAAGCTGACGCCGTGGCAAAAGACGCAGGTCGCGCGCCACCCCGACCGCCCGCATTTCAAACATTATGTCGCCGAGATGTTCGACGACTGGATGCCGCTCGCCGGCGACCGCAACTTCGGCGACGATCAGGCGATTTTGGGCGGGCTGGCGCGCTTTCGCGGCCGCCGCGTGATGGTGATCGGCCATGAAAAGGGCGACGATATCCCGTCGCGGATGAAGCATAATTTCGGGATGGCCAAGCCCGAGGGCTATCGCAAGGCGATCCGCCTGATGCAGCTCGCGGACCGTTTTGGCCTGCCGGTGATCACGCTGGTTGATACCTCGGGCGCCTTTCCGGGCATCCAGGCCGAAGAACGCGGTCAAGCCGAAGCGATCGCGCGCTCGACCGAACAATGTCTGGCGCTCGGCGTGCCGATGGTTGCGGCGATCGTCGGCGAGGGCGGATCGGGCGGCGCAATCGCGCTCGCTGCCGCGAACCGCGTGCTGATGTTCGAACACGCCGTTTATTCGGTGATTTCACCCGAAGGTTGCGCGTCGATCCTGTGGCGGACGTCGGACAAGGCGGCCGATGCTGCGGCGGCGATGAAGATGTCGGCGCAGGATCTGCTCGGGCTGAAGATCATCGATCGCATCGTTCCCGAACCCGTCGGCGGGGCGCATCGCGATCCCGACATGGCGATTGCCGCGCTCGGCGATGCGATCGCACAGGAACTCGACAGCCTGTCGGGTATGCCGCGCGACGCAGTCCTTGCCGCGCGTGAGGAGAAATTCCTCGCGATGGGGCGCGCCTGACGCGCCGCAATAGCGGAACCCGATCGCGGGGATTAGCGTTCATCGTCAAGATATTGGCCGCGTCTCTGGCAAGCCGCGGTTGCGCCACGGCTTGCCTCGTGGCGAATAGGGGATATTCCTTGGGCAACGAACGGCATGTGGGAGGCGCAGCGATGAGCAAGATCAAAAAAAACAGCCTGGCGATCAAGCTGGCGGCGACGGCGGCGCTCGGCAGTCTCGCTTTCACTGGGGTTGCCGACGCTCAGCTCAAGGCGATCAAGACGGCGACCAACATTTCGCCTTCCGAGCGCAAGCAGGGCGATGAAGCGCATCCGCAGCTGATGGCCGAATTCGGCGGTGCGTATAACGGCCCGCAAGCGGCCTACGCCGTCCGCGTCGGACAGAATATCGCGCTGCAATCGGGGCTGTCGAATGCGCGCAGCGATTTTACCGTCACTTTGCTCAATTCGCCCGTGAACAACGCCTTCGCGATCCCCGGCGGCTATGTCTATGTCACCCGCCAGCTGATGGCGCTGATGAACGACGAGGCCGAACTCGCCGGGGTGCTGGGGCATGAGGTCGGCCATGTCGCGGCGCAGCACAGCAAAAGGCGCCAGTCGGCGGCGACGCGTAATCAGATTCTGGGTGTGCTGGGCGCGGTGCTCGGCGGCGCGATCGGCGACAGCGGCGGCGTGCTCGGCGGACTCGGCGGCCTGCTCCAGAATAATGCGATGCGGGTCGCACAGTTTGCAACGCTGGGCTTTTCGCGCAGCCAGGAATTGCAGGCCGACCAGCTCGGCGTTCAATATCTGCGCAGCGCGGGGTACGACCCGCTCGCGCTTTCGACGATGCTCGCGAGCCTCGCCAACCAGACCAATCTCGACGCGCGGCTGTCTGGCGGTGACGCGCGGTCGCTGCCGGCATGGGCGAGCACACACCCCGATCCGGCCTCACGCGTCCGCAACGCTCAAACGCTGGCGAGCCGCGTTGGCGGCACCGGCGGGGTGCGGAATGTCGACGCCTTCCTCGCCGCCATCGACAATGTCCTTTACGGTGACGATCCGGCGCAGGGCGTCGTCGAAGGCAACCAGTTTCTGCACCCCGATCTGCGTCTGCGTTTTGAAGTGCCGCGCGGATACGGCATGCAAAATGGTGCCACCGCGGTGTCGGTCAGCGGCAATGGCGGGCAGGCGCAGTTCACCACCGGACCCTACAGCGGCGACATGAATGCCTATATCGCCGCCGCGTTCAAATCGGTCGCGGGCAATTCGGCAATCAGCCCCAGTGCGGTCCAGCGGACGACGGTGAATGGGCTTCCTGCCTTTTATTCGACGGCGCGCGTCGCCAGCCAGTCGGGGCAGGTCGATGTGACGGTTTTCGCGTATGAGTTTTCGCGGAGCAGTGCGTTTCACTTTATTACGTTGACGAAGGCGGGCGGCACGGGCGTGTTCAACCCGATGTTCAACAGCGTCCGGCGGCTGAATGCGGCCGAAGCGGCGGCGATCAGGCCGCGGCGGATCGATGTGGTGACGGTGGGGCGCGGCGATACGATGGCCAGCCTGGCGCGGCGCATGGCCTACAGCAATTATCAGGCCGAGCGGTTTCAGGTGCTTAACCGGCTGACCGCATCGAGCCGGTTGACGCCGGGGCAGAGGGTGAAAGTCGTGGTTTATGCCAATCGTTGAGGCGATTAGGACAAAAAATAAGGGGCGGCCCTGCAGGGCCGCCCCTCTTTTTTATTTCCCCGGCAAGCCGGGAAATTTCGGTCGATTACGCGTCGGTCAGACCGTTATCGACCTTCTCGAAAGTGCTGGTGACGCTGTTGCCAACCGCGCCCATGGCGGTGATGCCAGCGACGGCGATCAGAGCCGCGATGAGGCCATATTCAATGGCGGTAGCGGCCTTGGTATCGCGGACGAACTTTTTGATGAACTTCATGACTGGTCTCCTGATTTCACTTACCCTGTTGACGGTCTGGTCTGGGTCAACACGGGTTGGTTTAAGGCGAATAGGTTTTGAAAATCTTAATGACGGACCCTGAACAAAAAACCTACCGAGTCCCATAAACGGACACTCTATTACATTGCGTTGGTGGCGGCCGACGAAACACCGGTCCACATATTCGACGTTGATCTGCCGACGTTGGTTATTGTGCTCATCGCAGCAAGAAAGATGAGGGCCAGTATCAGCCCATATTCGACGGCTGTGGCGGCCCTGGTCGACCGCATCAGCCTGTAAAGATTGCGCATTGTTCCACCCCTGACTGAAATATAGTTCCCGAGGATGCCCATGTTCGCACAGGAAGGTTAACAATTTGTCCGTCGCCAACCCCGGAAAACCGCCAAAAAGTGACCTGGTCGTAGTCGCCGCCGCGCTTGTCGATCGCGACGGTCGCCTGCTTGTCCAACAGCGACCCGACGGATTGCCAATGGCCGGCCTATGGGAGTTTCCGGGCGGCAAGATCGAGCCGGGCGAGACGCCAGAACAGGCGCTGATCCGCGAACTCGCCGAAGAATTGGGCATTGATGTCGAACAAGCCTGCCTGGCGCCAGCCTGCTTCGCCAGCGATATACTGGGGGATCGGCACCTGCTCTTGTTGCTATTTGTTTGTCGCAAATGGCGCGGTACGCCCGTCGCACGACATGCGAGCGCGCTTCGCTGGGTGCGCCCGGTCGACCTTTATGGGCTGGCCATGCCGCCAGCGGATAAGCCGCTGATCGGTCTGCTCGAAGCGTTGATTTAGGCTTTCGGCTTCAGCGCCGCGGCGAGCGAGGCTTTGCCGCTGCCGCGCCGGGCCGGCTGTGGCTGGTCCGGATGGGGCGCCCAGCCGCTGAAATGGACGAGGCGAAAGCTTTCGGCGACGCGGCCGTCGGCGTCGGCCTGTGCGGCAAAGGCAGCAGTGATGCTGGCAATTTCCGTACGGGTCAGCGGTGGCGGCGCCGGGTCGAGCCGACTCGCCATGCCGCCTGCCCTGAGATCGCGGACCAATGCCAACCAGTCGCCATAGCGAACGGCCAACGCCTCGACATCGACGACGGGCAGGGTAAAGCCGACGCGCTGGAGCAGATTGCCGATCGCCGAAAGGTCGATCTGCGGGTGCATTCGGGCGATGGGGCGTACGCCGTCGGCCATGACCGCGCGGCGCAATCGCGGCAGGCTGCCGTCCCCCACAAAAGCGCCGAGGAGAAGTCCGTCCGGAGCGAGCAAGGCACGCAGTCGGACAAGCGCACCGGGAACATCATTGAGGCTGTCGAGCCCGCCCGGCCAGACGACAAGGTCGAAGCTGGCGAAAGGCAGGTCGATGCTGTCCGCTTCGCAAACCATTGCGCCGGTAAGGGCTGCCAGACGCGGTCCGGCTTCGACAATCGTCAGCTCATGGGCGATGCCGCGCAAATGCGCCGTCAGCGCCGGATCATGCGCGCCGATCAACAGGATACGCGAAAACGCGCGCGTCACCATCGCTAGCCGGTCAACGATCGCCTCGGCGATGACCGGCGCCAGAAAATTGGCCGAAGCTGGTACGTTCGCCATCCGGTCGCGCTGGGCAAGATGGCGCGCGGACGAAAAGAGCGGGCGGGGCAAATGCGACATGCGCCGCTTGTGCCGCCGCAGAGGATGCGGCACAAGTCGTCGATGGCGGCAATAACCGGTGATGCCGAAGAAAATGCGGCGGCGACGGCGCGATGGTCGTACCACTTGCGCGCCTTAGTGCGGACCATCGCCGGCGATGCGCTACCCCCACGCTGCCCCGGATGCGGCGTCATTGTCGGCGAGGACCGGCAGTTTTGCCTGTCCTGCTGGACATCGCTCGATTTTCTCGATGGCCCGGCCTGCTCGCATTGCTCGGTCCCATTGCCCAGGGCGCTGCCCGTGGGGCCAATCGCTTGCGGCGCCTGGCTGGCGGCAGCACCACCCTTTGAGGGCGCGCCTGCCGCCCTCGCCTGTAGCCCTGTCGCGCACTGTGGTGTTGCGGCCGAAATATGGCGGCGAACCGGTCACGCGCGGTTGATGGCGCAATTGATGACACGCCCGTTGATGGCGTTCGGCGATCCGCAGGAGATGCTGCTGGTGCCGATCCCGTTGCATCGCTGGCGCCTCTGGTCGCGCGGTTTCAATCGGGCAGCGCTGATTGCCCATGCGCCGACGCGGGTAACCGGCACGCCGCACGATCACCACCTGTTGCGGCGCGTCAAATCGACCGCATCGCTCCGCGACAAGAATCGCCGCGAACGGGAAAAAGAGGTTTCCGGCGCCTTTGCGCTGGCGCGCGATTCCGGGGTGCGCGCGTCGGGTCGTCATGTGTTGCTGATCGACGACGTTCACGCCAGCGGCGCGACTTTGCGCGCGGCGGCCCGGGCGTTGCAGCGCAGCGGAGCGAACGGGTGTCGGCTCTCACATGGGCGCGCGCGGTTCCCGACGCGCTGATGACAAGCAACATATTTGACTTTGCATCGTTGGATTCCGATATGTCCGACCACATCATGACAGGATAGCCGCATGGCGAAGATCGAAGTATTTACAAAATTCCTCTGCCCCTATTGCTCGCGCGCGAAAGCGCTGCTCGATCGCAAAGGCGCCGAATATCAGGAAATCGACGTGACGATGGATCGCGCCGGGTTTGATGCGATGGTCGAGCGTGCGGGGGGAGCACGCACGGTTCCGCAAATCTTTATCGACGGCAAACATATCGGCGGCAGCGACGACATGGCGGCGCTCGACGCGCGCGGCGGGCTCGACCCGCTGTTGGGGATTGCCTGACCTTGATCGTTTTCGATCTTTGCTGCGCTGCCGGAGATCACCGTTTCGAAGCGTGGTTCGCGAGCAGCGACGCCTTTGCCGACCAGCAGGCGCGCGGGCTGATCGGCTGTCCGGTGTGTGGCGACAGCGATGTGAAGAAAGCTGTGATGGCTCCACGGGTGGGGGCCAAGTCGAACCAGTTGACAGTCAAAGCGCCGACCAATCCGAACAATGCCGCGACAGCGGGCGAAATTTCGCCCGAACTGGTACGCAAAGTCATAGCCGAAATTGCAGCGAAACAGGCCGAGATGCTACCCCGATCGCGCTGGGTCGGGCGCGATTTTGCGGACGCGGCGCGCGCGATGCACGAAGGCCGCACAGCAGAGGATCTGATCCACGGCCAGGCCTCGCCGCAGGAGGCGCAGGCGCTGCGCGACGACGGCATTGCGGCGATGCCGCTGCTCGTGCCGATCGTCCCGCCCGACGCGGTAAATTGACCCGGCCCAATTGACGCTGCGCGTGCGGCGCCGCTACACGAGCCGCGGCGCACCCGTAGCTCAGCAGGATAGAGCATCAGATTCCTAATCTGGGGGCCACAGGTTCGAATCCTGTCGGGTGCACCACCTCCAGTCCTCGACGATCGCCACCTTCGCGACCGTTCCCGCGCCCCTGGTACTCCGCGCGCGAACGGCCGCTCTTGGGGGCTAAGCGCGTCAGGGTTGCTGGCCGGGGAACAGCAGCAACCAGTCGGCCTCGGCCTGGACCCGGGCAAAATAGCTCCAGCTGTCGACGTTGATCGACCGCTGGAGCCAAGGTTTCGCCTTTTCGGCCTCGCCCATCAGGATGTAATAATTGGCGAGGCTGTAGGCGGTCGATGCGGCGACGCCGTCGGCGGTGGCGAAAGCGCGGCCGGTGTCTTCGGCGCTGAAGAAGGATTTGGGCGACCGATGGCCCTTGAACAGCTGGAGTCCGTCGAAATAGGTGTCCGGGCTGCCGTCGGGTTGCACCTCGAACAGGGTCAGGTCGTAATCGTCGAGCACCTTCTGCGCCGCGCGCAGATTGCCGCCGCGCGCGAGCGACAGATATTCCCAATAGCTGTTCGCGGTGCGCGCTTCGACATCATGGTTGAACGCGGCCGATTCGCTCGATTTGGCGAACCATTTGGCGGCGTTATCGAAATCATGCTTGGCGAAATAGGCCTGGCCGAGGTGATAATAGAGATAATATTGCACGACGTCGGGGGTGCCGGGGAAATAGTCGGGGCCTGGCTTTTCGCGTTCGAGCGGCTGACCTTCGTAAATCTTCGCGGCCTTCAGACCGACCTCGACCGACTTGTCGAACTGGCGCAGCGAGAAATGGCGGTGCGCGAGGTGGCGCATCAGCTTGCCCGAATTGGGAAAGCGTTTGAGCGCGGTTTCATAGACCGCGGCCGATTCTCTGACATAGCCCTGATAGAACAGGATGCGCCCGTACCAGGTCGCAGTGTCGACGTTCATGTTGCTTTCGAACGCCGCCTTGGCGTCTTTCGCGGCGCGTTCGAGCGTGGCGACCGCGGCGACGCCGACGTTGCGGTCGGGGTTGGTCACCATCGGCTGGCCGAGCAGCGAGGTGCCCTGGAAGCTGCCTTCCTGCGCGGCTGCGAGCGACGGGGTCGCGAGCATCAGCAGACTTGCCGACGCCAATAGTTTCAGGGTGCGGGGGATCATATTCACTCTCCTTGGATCTTGTTTCTTGTGCGTAGTTTCACGGATCGATGTCGAGGTCGAACTTCACGCCCTGCGCCAGCGGCAGCGACGCCGAGTAATTCACCGTCGCGGTGGCGCGGCGCATGTAATTTTTCCAGCTATCGGACCCCGACACACGCCCGCCGCCGGTGACTTTTTCGCCGCCGAAGGCGCCGCCGATTTCGGCGCCGCTGGTGCCGATGTTGACGTTGACGATGCCGCAGTCGCTGCCCTGCGCCGACTGGAAGCGCTCGGCCTCGCGGACGTCGTTGGTGAAGATGCTCGACGACAGGCCTTGCGACACGCCGTTCTGCAGCGCGATCGCTTCGTCGAGGGTGTCATAGCCCATCACATAGAGGATCGGCGCGAAGGTTTCTTCGCACACGATCGCGCTTTGCTGCGGCATTTCGACGATTGCCGGGCGGACATAATAGCCGTCGGCGGCGCCCGCGAGGTCGAGGCGCTCGCCGCCATGGACGATGCCGCCCTCGCGCCGTGCCTGTTCGAGCGCGCCCTGCATGCCGTCAAAGGCGATCTGGTCGATCAGCGGCCCGACATGCGTGGCATCGTCGAGCGGCGATCCGATACGCAGGGTGGCGAAAGTTGCGATCAGGCGCTGGACAAAGGCGTCGCGGATGCTGTGGTGAACGATCAGGCGGCGCAGCGTGGTGCAACGCTGGCCGCAGGTGCCCGTCGCTGCGAACACCGCGCCGCGCAGCGCGAGGTCAGGGTCGGCGCTGGGCGCGATGATCGCGGCGTTGTTGCCGCCGAGTTCGAGGACCGATCGGCCGAACCGCCCGGCGACGCGCACCGCGACATCCTGTCCCATCCGCACGCTGCCCGTCGCGCTGACGATCGCGACGCCGGGGTGATCTGCGATCGCGGTGCCGCAGCGCGCGTCGCCAATCGCGACTTGCACCAGATGATTGGGCGCCAGATCATAATCGTCCGCGGCTTTCGCCAGCAGCCCGGCAAAGGCGAGCGCGGTGAGCGGAGTTTTCTCCGACGGCTTCCAGATCGCGCTGTCGCCGCAGACCAGTGCCACCGTCGTCCCCCACGCCCACACCGCGGCGGGGAAATTGAACGCCGAGATCAGGCCGAGCACCCCCATCGGGTGCCAATATTCGGTCAGACGATGCTCGGGGCGTTCGGACGCGATGGTCAGTCCGAACAGCTGGCGCGACAGGCCGACGGCATATTCACAGATGTCGATGACTTCCTGCACCTCGCCGCGCGCTTCGGTCAGGATCTTGCCATTCTCGATCGACAGCAGCAGCGACAGCGCCTCCTTATGCTCGCGCACCTGTGCGCCATAGCGGCGGACCAGTTCGCCGCGATGCGGGGCCGGAACGAGCTTCCAGGCGGCAAAGGCGGTGCGCGCGTTCGCAACCATGGCATCGACGTCGCCGGGGGTATCCATGCGCAGCGCGGCGAGCGGCGACCCGTCGATCGGTGAAAAGACCGTCAGGTCGGATCCGAGGCGATCGTCGAAAGACAGGCCGAGCTGATCAAAGGTCGATGCCGCTTGCGCCGCGAGCGGGGAGACGGGGAGCGCGGTTGACGGGATTTTCGCAATATTTTCGGGAGCGTTCATATGTCTCTTCTGCCAGTTCTTCGGTTGTTTGTTGCGTTTATTGTGGGTCAGTCGGCAGGCCGGGCGATGATCCGACCGTCCTTGATGACGACGGCGACTTTCTCCAGCACGGTGACGTCGCGATACGGATCGCCCGCGACTGCGATCATGTCGGCATATTTGCCGGGCGCGATCGTACCGAGATGGTCCGACTGGCCGAGCAACGCCGCGGCATCGACAGTGGCCGAACGCAGCGCCGCCATCGGGGTCATCGGCCCCTGTTCGACCATCTTGCGAAACTGCCGCGCATTTTCGCCATGCGGCGACACCCCGGCGTCGGTGCCAAAGGCGATATTCACCTTATGGCGCACCGCAAGGCGGATATTGTCGCCCGATACCTTGCGCGCTTCGGCAATTTTTGCCTGCACCGCGGGGGTAAGGCGCGCGGTGTCGGCACTGTCGTGCGATTCCAGCAGGCCGAGCGTCGGCACCAGCCAGGTGCCGCGCGCCGCCATCGTCTTTGCGGTGTCGGCGTCGAGGTACGTGCCATGCTCGATTGAATCGACCCCGGCGCGGACCGATGCGGTGACGCCCTGTCCGCCGTGCGCGTGCGCCGCCACCTTCAGCCCCAGGCTGTGCGCGGTGGTGACGATTGCGTTCAGTTCTTCGTCGCTCAGATGCTGGCCCAGCCCGCGCGCCTGCTGCGACATGATGCCGCCGGTCGTGGTGATCTTGATCAGGTCGGCGCCAAATTTCGCGGCCTCGCGCACGCGCAGCGCGCATTCGACGGCGCCGGTGCATGCGCCGGTATAGTCATAGGGAAACAGCGCCTCGGTCGTTTTGCGGTTGAGCCCCGACATGTCGCCATGGCCGCCGACGATCGAGAGCGAGGTGCCAGACAGGAAGATGCGCGGGCCGGGGACCGTCCCGTCGGTGATCGCATCGCGCAACGCGTGGATGGCGTAGCCGTCCGACCCGACATCGCGAACCGTCGTGAAACCCGCTTCCAACGTCTTTTTCGCATTGGAAAAGGATGCCAGCGCGACGTCTTCGGGCGTGTCGATCGCCGCCGACCAGTTGCGCGTCGCGGGTGAAAAGCTGAAGTGGACGTGGGTGTCGATCAGGCCGGGCAGCAATGTCCGGTCTTTAAGGTCGATCACCGGCGCATCGCCAACATCGACGTAGCCCGGCAGAAGCTGAACAATTTTGTCCTTGCGAACGACGATCGTCGTCGGGCCGAGCGCGCGCTCACCGGGAACCGCGATCACGGCGCCGGCATGAATAACAAGATCTTGCTCGGCAACTGCTGGCTGCACTGCGGCGGCAGCAGACGTCAGCAGGGCGAACACCGATGCCGACAATGCGCCAAGGCGGCGGGTCGGCCGGTCGCGTGCGGGCGGGTTGGCGATGTCGACCACGTAAAGGACTCCCCGGCGATCGGGCCAGTGCGATCAGCGGCAGCCCTTGAGCACCACATAGGAATATTTTGCTAGCTAGGCAATAAAATTTATGATAGGAAAAAATTCAAGAATAAAACGAGGTCCGGAAATTTGCGGTTTTCAGGGTCAATAATGGGTTACCAAGGAGGGAAATAATGTCGAAGTTCGTTTCACGTCTGCTGTTGTCGTCGGCGCTCGCATTCGCGATCACGCCGGTTGCCCAGGCGCAGACGCCACCGCCCGAAGCTGACGGTGCCGACACCGATGAGGGCGGCAGCGATATCGTCGTCATCGGGACGCGCCGCAAGGATCGCTCGATCACCGACAGCTCGGTCGCCATCGACGTCATCTCGCCGGAGCAGATCAGCACGACCGGCTATGCCGACGTGAACGATGCGCTGCGCACCTTGGTGCCTGCGTTCAACGCGCAGCGCCTGCAGGGAAATGACGGATCCTCGTTCGTGCGCCCGGTCACGCTGCGCGGTTCGCCGGCCGATCATGTCTTATTGCTAATGAACGGAAAGCGCCGCCACCGCGCCTCGATCGTCCAGATCGGCACCGGCCACGCGTCGACCTCGGGCTCGCAGGGCCAGGATTTTAATGTCATCCCGCCGATCGCGCTGTCGAGCGTCGAAGTGCTGCGCGACGGCGCGTCGGCGCAATATGGTTCGGACGCCATCGCCGGTGTCATCAATCTGGAGCTGAAAAAGGCGCGCAGCGGCGGGTCGATCATCGGGCAGGTCGGTGAATATTACGGCACGGGTGGGCGTACCTATGACATTCAGGGGCATATTGCGGTTCCGGTTGGCGACAATGCTTATTTCAACCTGGCGGCGCAGTACACTGACCAGGCAAAGGCCTATGCGCGCAAAGCCAGCCATGCGGGCGCGGCGGCGCTGCGGGCGGCAGGCGTGCCGGGGGTTCCCGAGCATCCCGAAGGCAATCTTGATCCGCGCTACATGGCGTTCAAATCGGTTTGGAACGCCGGCATTGAAATCAGCGACGAGCTGGAAGCCTATACGTTCGGCAACTATATGACCGGCAAAAGCTCGGTGACTTTCGGTCTGCGCCAGCCTTTCGCCGCGGGCGGGCTGAACGGTCATAGCACCTATGCCAATTCGGCTTTCGACCTCAGTCCGGCGCACCCGCAGCAGTTCAACCTGGCCAGCATCTATCCGGGTGGCTTCACGCCGGAATTTGGCGGCCATCTCGAAGACTTCAGCGCCCTTGTCGGGCTGCGCGATCAGAATGGTCCGCTGACCTGGGATCTGTCGGCGCGCTATGGCACCAACACCGTCGATTATACCATCAGCGGTACGATCAACGCGTCGATGGGGGTGAATTCGCCGACGTCGTTCAAGCCTGGTTCTTTGACCCAGCGCGAAATCCAGTTCGACGGGGAAATCGCCTATGAGCTTAACGACGACATCCTGATCTTTGCGGGTGCCAGCCACCGCAAGGAAACCTATGTCATTGGCGAGGGTGATGTCGCAAGTTACCTGACCGGTCCGTTGCAGGATTTGCCCGCCGGATCGAACGGCTTCCAGGGCTTCTCGCCTGAATTTGCAGGCAGTTTCGACTCCAATAGCTATGCGGTGTTCGCCGAAGTCGATGCCGATATTACGCCGTGGTGGAACCTGTCCGTCGCCGGTCGCTACGAAGATTATGACCAGTTCGGGACGAACTTCAGCTACAAGGCGGCGACGCGCTTTGAACTGAGCGATGCTTTTGCGCTTCGCGGGTCGGTCAGCACCGGTTTCCGCGCTCCGGCGGCGGGACAGGTGTTCGGTACCAGTCTGACCTCGCAACTCGACGGCATGGGCGGTTTCATTCTCGATGCCGTGCTTGTCCCGGGGTCGCCCGCGGCGCAGGTGTTCGGTTCGGAGACGCTGGAACCGGAAACCTCGTTCAACATGTCGGCGGGTGTCGTTTTTACCGGTCTGGACGGCTTCCTGACGACGCTGGATTTCTATCAGATCGACGTCGATGATCGCCTGTTGTTGACGCCGTCGCGCAACACCACTGCAGCCGAGCGCGCCGCGCTGGCGGCGATCGGCTTCCCCAATGGGGCCGATATCGAACAGGTACGCTACTTCCAGAACGAGATGAACACCCGCGTGCGCGGCTTTGATCTGGTCAGCACCTATCGCCATGGCTGGTCAGACAATGCGTCGACCGACTTCAGTCTGGCGGTGAATTATAACGAGCAGCACCTGCGTGGTACGCCGCCGACGGGGTTTGGTCCGTCGATCGTCACCGAGTTCGAGCGCGGTACGCCGCGCTGGCGCGGTAACTTTTCTGCCACAACCAAGGTCGGGGATTTCGGATTCATGGCCCGCGCGATCCATTACGGGGCGTGGCGCCGCCGCGACGGCGCCGCCTTCCTGCCGCGCAAGGCGGTGACGCTGTTCGATGCCGAGGTGACCTATTCGGGAATTCAGGACGTCGACCTCAGCATCGGCGCGCGCAACATCTTCAATATCTTTCCGCCCGATCGTGGGCCGGGTATCGCGCGCGTCGGTCTGATCTATGACAACCACAGCGTGTTCGGGGTCGCCGGTGGTTTCTATTATCTGAACGCCAAATATAGGTTCTGATCCGCGCACTCCGCGAGACAGCTTGTTTCCGGTGGGCATATACGGCGCTGACATGGGCGAATTGTCAGCGCCGTAGCCTATCGGAAATTTGTGCATTATAGGATTGTAACGCGGACGGGGCTGCCTGGTTTGACTTGCCATCCCGAATCCGTCGATCTTGCACTGTTTGGCCAAGGTAAGGACCGCCGATATATGCCCCCCAGAACAGCAGATGAGCCGGAAATTCTGGGCGCCGTTCGTCAATCGAAGCGGCCCCGAACCGAAGGTTTCCATCTGGGGCGGCGTCTGCACCAGCTGCGCCGCGAGCGCGGGATGACGCTCGAAGACGCGGGGCGGCTGACCTCGCTCGCTGCATCGACGCTGTCGAAGATCGAAAATGACCAGATGTCGCCGACCTTTGATGTTGTGCAGAAACTGGCGCTGGGTTTCGACATCGACATTACCGAGCTGTTTGCCAGCAACACCGGACAGGACGCTGCCGGACGTCGCAGCATCACGCTGGCCGGAGCGGGACGCCCGATGGAAACGCCGGTCTATAATCACCGGCTGATTGCCGTCGAGCTGAAGCACAAGAAGATCCTGCCGTTCGTGACGACGATCAAGGCGCGCAGCCTGGAGGATTTCAAAACCTGGTCGCAGCACAGCGGCGAGGAATTCCTTTATGTGCTCGAAGGCGAGATCTGTTTTCAAACCGAGCATTATGAGCCCGCGATTCTGGGGGTTGGCGACAGCGTCTATATCGACAGCAGCATGCAGCACGCCGCCTATTCGACGAGCGAGCAGGACGCGGTCGTGCTGTGGGTCAACACCGGCTGATCGCACCGGATCTGCGCGGCGGAATCGCGCTTTTAGCATCGCTTGCAATAATTTTCTTATCGGCTATAAATTTCCAATAGAAAATATTGGGAGTCGATGCGATGGATAGACGGCAATTTGTGCTTTCGGGGGCGGCACTGTCAGCCGCCGTGGCAATGGCACCCGCTTTGGCGGCGAAGCAGACCACGCGCCCGCTGACCTTTGACGCGATGGGCGAAGTGCGGTTCGAATATGATGCGGCGCTGGTCGGCCAGATGCGTGATAGCGGGCTCGACGCGATCACGGTGACATTGTGCGATCCCAAGACCTACGAAGCCCATGCCTATGAGGACGCGATCCAGGCGGTGCTCGACCATGACGTACATATCGCCGCCAATCCGGCGCTGTTCCTGAAAGCGACGCGCACCAGCGACATCGACGTCGCGCGCCAGAATGGCCAGATCGCCATCTATTATCTGTTCCAGAACACGACCCAGTTCGGGCGCGACCTCGACAATATCGACCTGTTCCACAAGCTGGGCGTCCGTTCGTCGCAGATCACCTATAACGACCAGAATTGGGCGGGCGCCGGGTGCAAGGAATTGGGCGCCAATGGCTTGACCCATTTCGGCCGCGAGGTCGTGGCACGAATGAACAAGGTTGGGATGCTGATCGACCTGTCGCATGCGAATATGCAGACGATGTCCGACACGATCAACGCGTCGGCCGATCCGGTGATCATCTCACACACCGCCTGCATGGCGATGCACAAGAATGTCCGCAATACCACCGATGACAATCTACGGCTGCTGGCGCAGAAGGGCGGGGTGGTCGGCATTTGCCAGATGCGGCCGTTCCTGACGACGAAGCGCCAGGGCGCGCTTGCGGACTATTTCCGTCATATCGACCATGCGGTGAAGGTGGCTGGCGCCGACCATGTCGCGATCGGCAGCGACCGCGACCATCGCGTCGTTGAAATGACCGATGCTTATATCGCCGAACTGAAGCGCGAAGAAGGTGCCAATTTCAACGCCGACGACTGGCCGCTGTTCATCGACGAACTCAACGGCCCGCGCCGGATGGAAGTGGTGTGGGACGGGGTGCGCAAGCTCGGTTATGCATCAAGTGACGTCGAAAAGATCATGGGGACCAACGTGCGCCGCATCTATCAGGATGTGGTCGGATGACCGCGCGATTGATGGGCGGCGCAGGGATTGCGCTGGCGCTCCTGCTCGCTGCGGCTCCGCCATCGGTGGCGGCGCAGCCTGCCGCTACGAGCGCGGGCCAATGCACGACAAGCCTGATCGGCACCCCGCTCACGCTGCCGAAATTTTCGGAGGCGACGCAAAAGCGGCTCGATCAGGATATCGAGATCGCCCGCGCCGCGCTGCGCATCGCGCCCGACCGCGAGGATTCGCACATCTGGCTGGGACGGCGCCTCGACTATGCCGGGCGGATCTGCGATGCGGTCGACGCGTTCACCGACGGGCTGAAGGCCTTTCCGAACAGCTATAAGCTCTACCGCTTTCGCGCCCGCGACCTGACCCGCGCGCGTCAGTTCGACGCAGCGCTCGCCGATTACAGCAAGGCGCTCGAGTTGATGGGCGACACCCCCGACAGCTTCGAACCCGACGGGCTGCCCAATCCGATCGGGCTCACGATCAGCACCTATCGCGGGAACATCGTCTATTATCATGCGCAGACCAGCTTCGCGACCGGCGACTATCAGACCGTTGTCGACGGGATGGCCAAGTCGCTGGCGCTGGCGGCCGAATTTGCGCGCGACGATATGCGCGTGCCGACCGCCTATTGGACCTATATCGCCTATCGCAAGATGGGCGAACACGCCAAGGCGCGCGCCGCGATCGACGCGATCGAGCCGGGGCTGAAACTGATCGAGAACGATATCTACTATCAGGCGGTCCAGATCATGCAGGGGCGGCTGAAGCCTGCCGATGTCGGCGCGACCAAGGACAGCACGATCAAGTTCGCGATCGCAATGGAGCGCCGCTTTGCGGGCGACGAAGCGGGCGCGAAGGCACTGCTGGCCGAGATCATTGCCGAAAATGCGCAGGGTCATTGGCCGGCGGAAGCCGAGCTGGCGGCGCCGGACCGCGCGCCGCGGCGATAGAAGACCCTGCCACGCCAATCAGCTAGACCCCGTCGGTCGGATGCCGCATCACGTTAGCGGGAGATCCGACGTGACCTGCCGCCCTCGACCTGCCGCTGCGCGACGAGCAGCAAATGCTGCGCGACAGCGTGCAGCGTTACCTCGCCGACAATGCGCGACCGGACTGCGCGGTCTGGTCGAATCGCTCGCGCGAGCACCTGAAGACCGCGCCGACCAGCCCGCGCGGCAGATGCACCGGCGCGATGATCGCCTCACCGAAATTCGGGGTATTCCTGGTCTGCTCGCAATCGACCGCGCCGATCAGCGCAGGCATCGCAGCCCAGCTTTGCGACGTGGGGCCGGTCAGACATCTCTCCGACATGATCGGCCGGGAACGGATCCGGCGCGATCATGCTGGCACAGTCGGGTGTTGCGCGACAAGCGTTAAGCCGCAGCAATCGGGCTTACCGCAGGCTGGGGAGGTCCAGCCCCCTCTCACGCGCACAGTCGATGGCGATGTCGTATCCCGCGTCGGCGTGGCGCATGACGCCGGTGCCGGGATCGTTCCACAGCACGCGCTCCAGCCGCTTGGCCGCTTCGGGGGTGCCGTCGGCGACGATCACCATGCCGCTGTGCTGCGAATAGCCCATGCCGACGCCGCCGCCGTGGTGGAGCGATACCCAGGTTGCGCCGCTGGCGGTGTTGAGCAAGGCGTTGACCAGCGGCCAGTCCGAAACTGCATCCGACCCATCGCGCATGGCTTCGGTTTCGCGATTGGGCGAGGCGACCGAGCCCGAGTCGAGATGATCGCGGCCGATGACGATCGGGGCTTTCAGCTCGCCCGACGCGACCATCTCGTTGAACGCGAGGCCAAGCCGGTGGCGGTCGCCGAGTCCAACCCAGCAGATGCGCGCGGGAAGCCCCTGAAACTGGATCTTCTCGCGCGCCATGTCGAGCCAGTTGTGAAGGTGCTTATTGTCGGGGAGCAGCTCCTTCACCTTGGCGTCGGTCTTGTAGATATCTTCGGGATCGCCCGACAGCGCCACCCAGCGGAAGGGGCCGACGCCGCGGCAGAACAATGGCCGGACATAGGCGGGGACGAAACCCGGGAAGTCGAAGGCGTTCTCGACGCCTTCGTCCTTCGCCACCTGACGGATGTTATTGCCATAATCGGTCGTCGGCACGCCTGCGGCCTGCATATCGAGCATCGCCTGGACATGCACCGCCATCGACGCCTTTGCGGCTTTGGCGACCGCGGCGGGATCGCTCTCGCGCTTCGCAAACCACGCGTCGAGGGTCCAGCCCGCGGGGAGGTAGCCGTTGACCGGGTCGTGCGCCGAGGTCTGGTCGGTGAGCAGGTCGGGGCGGATGCCGCGGCGGACCATTTCGGGCAGGATGTCGGCGGCGTTGCCGAGCAGGCCGACCGAAACAGGTTTGCCCTCGGTGTGGCTGGCTTCGATCATCGCCAGCGCCTCGTCGATGCTCGCCGCCTGCTTGTCGAGATAGCCGGTGCGCAGGCGCATCTCGATGCGGCTCGGCTGGCATTCGATTGCGAGGCACGACGCGCCCGCCATCACCGCCGCGAGCGGCTGCGCGCCGCCCATGCCGCCGAGCCCCGCCGTGAGCAACCAGCGACCCGAAAGGTCGCCGCCATAATGCTGGCGCCCCATCTCGACGAAGGTTTCGTACGTGCCCTGAACGATGCCCTGGCTGCCGATATAGATCCAGCTGCCGGCGGTCATCTGACCGTACATCATCAAGCCTTTGCGATCGAGCTCGTGGAAATGCTCCCAATTCGCCCATTCGGGGACGAGGTTGGAATTGGCGAGCAGCACGCGCGGCGCGTCGCTATGGGTGCGGAATACGCCCACCGGCTTGCCCGACTGGATGAGCAAAGTCTCGTCACCCTCGAGCCGCTTCAGCGTCTCGACGATCCGGTCATAGCTCTCCCAGTCGCGCGCGGCGCGGCCGATGCCGCCATAGACGACCAGCTCGTGCGGCGCCTCGGCAACGTCGGGATGGAGGTTGTTCATCAGCATCCGCATCGGCGCTTCGGTGAGCCAGCTCTTTGCCGTGATGTCGGGGCCGGTCGCCGGTCGGATCACGCGGCTATTGTCGAGGCGTGTCATGGTCGTCCTTTCGCAAAATCGAGGGTCGCGGCGATCACCTGCTCCAGCACGGGCCGGATCGCGGGATTGGGATCGAGAGGGGAGGGCCAGTTGGTGTGGGTGATCGTATCGGGTTCGGCCATGTAACCGCGCTGCGCGAGTTCCATCTGGACCGCGTGGATGCCATCGTCGGGGCGGCCGTAGTGGCGCGTCGTCCAGCCGCCCTTGAAGCGGCCGTTGACGACATGACTGCGACCGCTCGCCGCACAGATGTTGGCGACGATTGTTTCAAGCTCGGGAGCTGAGGTGGCGCCACCGTTGGTGCCGATGTTGAATTGGGGCAGCTCGCCGTCGAACAGGCGCGGAACACGGCTCCGGATCGAGTGCGCGTCGTAAAGGACGACCTTGCCATGGGTCGCCCGCAAGCGTTCGAGTTCCTCGGTCAGCGCGTCGTGATAGGGCCGGTGATACAAGTGGAGCCGCTGAATGATCTCGGCCTCGTCGGGCAGATCGAAACGGTAAAGCGGCGCGCCGTCGAAGGTGGTCGTCGGGCACAGCTCGGTCGTCGCCTGCCCCGGATAGAGCGACGCGCCCGAGGGGTCGCGATTCATGTCGATGACGCTGCGCGAAATCTCGGTCGCGACGAGCGTTGCACCAAGATCGGCCGCGAAGGCGTATAGCTCGGCGATCCACCAGTCGGTGTCGATCTGCGCATGCCAGCGCGAGACGAACTGCTCGTCGAGTCCGGCGAGATCGGTGCCGCCATGCGGAAAGGCGATGACGAGCGGCGCGTCGCCGCGACGGACGCGCAGCCAATCCATTAGCTCAGGCCCGGCAGGTCGGCGGGAACCGCAGCAACCAGGCTGCCCGAACGGATCAGCGCGGTCGCGGCCGCCATGTCGGGGTGGAAATGGCGGTCGTCTTCGAGCGTCGGCACCGCGGCGCGCAGATGCTGGTGCGCCGCCTCCAGCGCATCGCTCGATGTCAGCGGCGCGTGGAAGTCGATGCCCTGGCACGCGGCGAGATATTCGATTCCGATCACCGCGCTGACATTGTCGGCCATCTCGAGCAGGCGGCGAGCGCCGTGCGCGGCCATCGACACATGATCCTCCTGATTGGCGCTGGTCGGGATCGAATCGACGCTGGCGGGATAGGCGCGCTGCTTGTTTTCGCTGACTAGCGCAGCGGCGGTGACCTGCGGGATCATGAAGCCCGAGTTGAGGCCGGGGCGCGGGGTGAGGAAGGCGGGGAGGCCCGACAAGGCGGGATCAACGAGCATCGCGATGCGGCGCTCGGCAATCGAACCAATCTCGCACAGCGCGAGACCGATCATGTCGGCGGCAAAGGCGACGGGTTCGGCGTGGAAATTGCCCCCCGACAAAGCCTCATCGGTGTCGGCAAAGATCAGCGGATTGTCCGAGACGCCATTCGCCTCGACGCCGAGTGTCGTCGCGGCCTGACGCAGCAGATCGAGCACCGCGCCCATCACCTGCGGCTGACAGCGCAGGCAATAGGGATCCTGCACGCGCGGATCGTCCACCGCGTGCGAAGCGCGGATAGCCGACCCCGCCATCAGGCCGCGCAACGCGTCACCGACCGCGCGCTGACCAGCATGACCGCGCAGCGCGTGGATACGGGGGTCGAACGGCGCGTCGGAACCCTTGGCGGCTTCGGTCGACAGCGCGCCGGTGATCAGCGCCGACTGGAACACGGTTTCAGCGCGGAACAGACCCGCGAGCGCATTGGCCGCTGAAAATTGCGTGCCGTTGAGCAGCGCGAGGCCTTCCTTCGGCCCGAGTTCGACCGGCGCGAGGCCCGCCTGCGCGAGCGCTTCGGCGGCGGGTAGGGTCTGACCGCCGACCTCGATGGCGCCGACCCCGATCATTGCCGCCGCCATGTGCGACAGCGGCGCGAGGTCTCCGCTCGCGCCGACCGAACCCTGCGACGGAACGACAGGGGTGAGTCCCGTTGCCAGCATCGTCTCGAGCATCGCCACCGTTTCGCGCCGCACCCCCGATGCGCCGACGCCGAAGCTCGCGAGCTTGAGCGCCATCATCAGACGGACAACGGGGACGGGCGAGGGCGCGCCGGTCCCCGCGGCGTGGCTGAGCACGATGTTGCGCTGGAGCGTCGCCAGATCGTCGTTCGCAATCCGCACGCTCGCCAGCTTTCCGAACCCGGTGTTGATGCCATAGACCGGGTCGCCCCTGGCCACGATGCGCGCCACGGCAGCGGCGCTGGCATCGATGGCGTTCCACGCGTCGGCGTTCAGCGTCGCGCTCGCACCTTCATAGATGGCGCGCCAGTCGGCGAGCGTCATCGCGCCGGGGTTGATGATCATTGTCCGTCCTTGATACGTTGGTGCAGCGGGTTGAAGCCGATGCGGTAAACCAGCTCGGCGGGTTCGGTGACGTCCCAGATCGCGAGGTCGCATGCCTTGCCTGCTTCGAGCGTGCCGATCTCGGCGCCGAGCCCGAGCGCGGCAGCGGCGTTCACCGTCACCCCGCGCAGCGCTTCGATCACCGTCAGCCCGAACAAGGTCGCACCCATGTTGAGCATGAGCAGCAGCGAGGTCGTCGGCGAGGTGCCGGGGTTGTTGTCGGTCGCCAGCGCGATCCGCACCCCGTGGCGGCGCATCGCCGCGATCGGCGGCAGCTTGGTCTCGCGCATGAAATAAAAAGCGCCGGGCAGCAGCACCGCGACCGTCCCCGCCGCCGCCATCGCGGCGACATCGCCGTCGGTCGCATATTCCAGATGGTCCGCCGACAGCGCGCCGTGGCGCGCCGCGAGCGCGCTGCCGCTCAGCGACGACAATTGTTCGGCGTGCAGCTTGACCGCCAGCCCGTGCGCCTGCGCCGCTTCGATCACCTGCGTGCATTGCGCGGGCGAAAAACCGATGCCCTCGCAAAAGGCGTCGACCGCGGTGGCAAACGGCGCCGCCGCTGGGATCATTTCATTGCAGACGAGGTCGATATAGCCGTCGCTGTTGTCGCAATACTCGGGGGGCAGCGCATGCGCGCCAAGGAACGTCGGCGCGACGCGGATCCGGCGTCGTTCGCCCAACGCGCGGGCGGCACGCAGCATCTTCAGCTCGTTTTCGGTGTCGAGGCCGTAGCCCGACTTGATCTCGATCGTTGTCACCCCCTCGGCGATCAGCGCGTCAAGGCGGGGGAGGGCCGTGTCAACCAGTTCGGCCTCGCTCGCGGCGCGGGTCGCGCGCATCGTTGACACGATGCCGCCACCTGCGCGGGCAATATCCTCATAGCTCGCGCCTTCGAGCCGCATCGCCCATTCATTGGCGCGGTTGCCGCCGTGAACCAGATGGGTGTGGCAATCGATCAGCCCGGGGGTGATCAACCGGCCGCCGCAATCGGTGGTTTTCGCGGCCTTCATCGGCGCACCATCAGCCGGACCGGCATAGACGATCCGCCCGTCCGCTGCCGTGACGACGCCATCGTCGATCAGTCCCAGCCCGTCATCGGTCAGCGTCGCGAGTCGCGCGTTGGTCCAGCTATGCTCCATCTGGACAACATCTCGCGATTGCGTCATTATGTCTAGACATAATATGAGGGCTCAAGATGATCGCTTATTGGTTTCAGCGCGCATGGATCGCCAATCAGTGGCTGCACAATGTGCGCCTGACGGTCGCGGAAGGGCGGATTTCAGCGCTTGAAACCGGTGTCGGCGCCGCGCCCGGTGATGAGCGCCACGCCGCAGCGCTGCCCGGCCTGTGCAACGTCCATAGCCACGGTTTTCAGCGCGGGATGGCGGGGCTGTCGGAACGCCGCAGCCGCCCCGACGACAATTTCTGGAGCTGGCGCGAAATCATGTACCGCTTCCTCGACCGGCTGACGCCCGAGGATGTCGCGGCGATCACCGCGCAGGCCTACGCGGAAATGCTCGAGGGTGGTTTCACCCGCGTCGGCGAGTTTCACTATCTCCACCATGATCCGGCGGGCGCGACCTTCGCCGATCCCGCCGAAATGGCAGGCGCAATCGTCGACGCCAGCTCGGTGACGGGCATTGGCCTGACCTTGCTGCCGGTCTTCTATGCCCATGGCAATTTCGGCGGCGCGTCGCCAAGCCCCGGCCAGCGGCGCTTCCTCAGCGACATCGACGGCTTTGCAACGCTACTCGACAGCGCGCGGACCAAACTAGTCGGCGACGCCAATATCGGCATCGCGCCGCACTCGCTACGCGCCGTCGCGCCCGACCAGCTGGCGGCGCTGCTCGCGATGTCGCCCACCGGGCCGGTCCATATCCACGCCGCCGAACAGGAAAAGGAAGTCGCCGACTGCATCGCATGGAGCGGCGCGCGCCCGGTCGCATGGCTGCTCGATAACGCCGCCGTCGATGCGCGCTGGTGCCTGATCCACTCGACGCATCTGGATGCGGATGAAGTGCCGCGTCTCGCCGCCAGCGGCGCGGTTGCCGGGATCTGCCCGATTACCGAGGCGAACCTCGGCGACGGCATCTTCCCGGCGATCGATTATCTGGCGGCGGGCGGCCGCTTCGGGATCGGCACCGACAGCAATATCCTGATCGACGCCGCGGGCGAGCTGCGCGCGCTCGAATATTCGCAGCGGTTGGCACATCGCGCCCGCGCGCTGCTCGCCGGAACCGAATTGCCCTTCGTCGGCGCCAATCTTTACGCCCGTGCGCTCGCCGGCGGCGCGCAGGCGCTGGGGGTCGAAACGGGCCTTGCGGTCGGCCAGCCCGCCGACATCATCTCGCTCGACCTCGACCACCCGAGCTTCGCGGGAACCGACGACGCGACGCTCCTAGACCGCTTGATTTTTGCGGGCAGGGCAGGGACAATCGACTGCGTCTGGCGCGCCGGGGTCAAGCGCGTCGCAGGCGGGCGCCATGTCGATCGCAGCGCCATCGCTGCCGCCTATCGCAAAAGCGTCGAGCGGATCGTCGCGTGACGCGCGCGGCGCCGAACCCGGCGCGCCGAATCCGCGAGGATATCGAGGCCCGCATCCGCTCGGGCGAGTGGAAACCGGGAACAAGGATCCCGATCGAACAGGAGCTCGCGGCGCGCTACGGCTGCGCCCGCGCGACGGTCAGCAAGGCGCTGGGCGAGCTCGTCGCCGCCGGTCTGGTCGAACGGCGGCGCAAGGCGGGCTCGTTCGTCGCACATCCGCCGGTGCATTCGGCGGTGATGACCGTTCCCGATCTGGCCGAGCTGATCGCGGCGCGCGGCGAAACCTATCGCTGGGAAGCGCGCGCGATCGTCCGCCGCAAAAATGTGGGTGAAGCCGACACGCTGCAGATCGACGGAATCCACTTTGCCGCCGACGAACCCTTCGCGCTCGAACGCCGCACCATCGAACTCGCCGAAGTCCCTGCGGCGGCGGAGGCGGATTTTGCCGTCGAGGCGCCGGGAACATGGCTGCTCGCGCATATTCCCTGGACCTCGGGGCGCCCAGTGGTGGGGGGCGGCGGCCTGCCTCCCGCCCCACCGCGACACCGGGCGCGGCGACCGGCCCGTCACGCATGTCCGCCAGCTTTTCCGCGGCGATCGATTCGATCTGGTGGCCGAGTTTCAGGCCGGGATGCCCCGGCGCGAAGGCGAATGAATTCTGCGCGCTATCCTTGGACCTTTGCTCTCTGTCCTGCGGAGCGGTGCATAAGCCATTTGCTTATGCTGTATTGCGATATTAATACGGTAGCTGAGCATGACCTGGTTCCGTAAATCCAAAACTCCCGATCCAGCGCCCGCCGCGCCGCCGCTTTCCATGCCCGGCGCGCCCGTTTTCGACGTGCCACCGCCGGTTGTCCCGGAATCGCGGCGGCGCAAATGGCTACGCCGGATCTCGCGCGGCTTTGCCATTTTCTGTATCCTGTTTATCCTGCTCGTCGGCTGGCTGGCGCTGACCGCGCCTTTGTCGAAATCGCTCGAACCGATCGTGCCGCCGCAAATCACCTTGCTCGCCTCCGACGGCACCCCGATCGCGCGGTCGGGGGCGATCGTCGATGCGCCAGTGAAGGCCACCGCGCTGCCCAAGCATGTCACTGGCGCCTTCCTTGCGATCGAGGACCGGCGTTTCTACACCCATATGGGCGTCGATCCGCGCAGCATCGCGCGCGCGGTCTGGAGCAATGTCAGCGGCGGGCGAACGCAGGGCGGCAGCACGATCACCCAGCAACTGGCGAAATTCACCTTCCTGACACCGAAACGCACCCTCGGTCGCAAGGCGCGCGAAGCGCTGATCGCTTTCTGGCTCGAAGCCTGGCTGACCAAGGACGAGATTCTCGAACGCTATCTGTCGAACGCCTATTTTGGCGACAACACCTACGGCCTGCGCGCGGCGTCGCTGCATTATTTCTATCGACAGCCCGAAAAACTGACCCCCGCGCAGGCGGCGATGCTTGCGGGACTGGTGCAGGCACCGTCGCGGCTGGCGCCGACCAAGAATCCCGATCTGGCGGCCAAGCGGATGAAGCTCGTCGTCAACGCGATGGCCGATGAGGGCTATATCACCGCCGCGCAGGCGAAGGCGATCCGTACCCCGAGCATCGATGTACGCTCGCGCAATACGCTGCCGACCGGCACTTATTTTGCCGACTGGGCGCTGCCCGAGGCGCGCAAGCTCAGCGACGTCGGCTATTCGCGCCAGACGATCAAGACGACGCTCGACGCGCGTTTGCAGGCGGTGGCGCGGCGCGTGACGAGCCGCGCCGGGGTCGGCCAGGCGCAGCTCGCGCTGGTCGCGATGCGCCCGAATGGCGAGGTCGTCGCGATGATCGGCGGGCGCGATTATGCCGCATCGCCGTTCAACCGCGCGACGCAGGCGCGGCGCCAGCCGGGATCGACCTTCAAACTCTTTGTCTATCTAGCCGCGCTGCGCGCCGGGTGGGAACCCGATGATGTCATCGACAACCAGTCGATCGAAACGGGATCATACCGTCCCAAAAATTCGGGCGGCGCCTATTCGAAAACGATCACGCTGGAGGACGCCTTCGCGACGTCGAGCAATGTCGCGGCGGTGCGGCTGCTGCGCGAAGTCGGCGACGACAAGGTGATCGACATGGCGCGCGACCTGGGGGTCACTGCGCCGATGACCAGGGGCGACCCCAGCCTTGCGCTCGGCACCTCGAGCATGACCTTGCTCGAACTGACCGCGGCCTATGCCGCGGTGGCAGCGAACAGCTATCCCGTCGTCCCGCATGCGTTCGAGGGCGAGGAAAAGGGCTGGTTCGAAAATCTGATCTCGGGACCCAGCCGCTTCGGGTCGGGCGTCCATGACGACATCGAACAGATGCTGCGCGCCGCGGTCAATCGCGGCACTGGCCGCGCGGCGCGGCTGCCGCAGGCGAATTTCGGCAAGACCGGGACCAGCCAGGACAATCGCGACGCGCTGTTCGTCGGCTATGCCAATGGGCTGGTGGTCGGGGTGTGGATCGGCAACGACGATAATTCACCGCTGCGCGGCATTTCGGGTGGCGGATTGCCCGCGCGGATCTGGCGCGATTTCATGACCCAGGCTTCCGGCCAGAAAGCGCCGCCGCCGCGCTCGGCTGACCCGCGCGGGCCGGTCGAACCACAGGACATTCCCGACATCGGTGCGATCCCGATCGGCGACAACAGCAGCGTCGGGATTGAGGGCGGCACTGCGGTGATCTCGACCGAAATCAACGGCAGCCGGATCGATTTGCGGGTGCCGATCGCGAACGAGGGGCCGCCCCCCGAGCCTGTTCCCGCGCCGCCGTGAGGGATGGGCGGGTTCAGGAATGAAGCTGTGCTCCCGCGAAGGCGGGAGCCCATCGCCAGCCCGCGCGAGTTTGAACCGTCTGGGGATGGATCCCCGCCTTCGCGGGGAAACAGGAATCTTCTTGAGCCTCGAATAAACGCACTCAGCCAGCCAACAGGTCAAACCCACCCGTGGCCATCCTCGTACCGTTGACGATCAGATCAATCCTGTGCCGCCCCGGATGATGCCGCCGCGTGCTGAAATCGCGGATCGTCTGGTTGATGCGCAGTGCGACGGCCTCGCCCCCGGCGAGGTCGAATGTCTTCCACTTAAACACCTTCGCCGCGCTTTTGCCGCCCGCCCGCGCATAGTGGACGCGATAATCGACTACCAAAGGCTGATTTTCCTTCGAATCCGAAACAATCTCTGAGGTGATCACGATCCGCTCGCCCAGCCGCACCACCGATGGTTCGACCGCGAAGCTACGCACCGTCACCGCTGCGCCATGGCCGACGCCGATCAGCGCCAGCGCGCGTGGCTCGCCCTGCTTGATCAGGGTGCGGAGTGCATGGCGGATGATCCACGCGGTGTGCGGATCATCGTTCGGCCAGTCCGCCAGTCGATCGAGCAGCCAGTCGGGGCAGTCCTTGGCAATGTCGTTGAGATGATTGGCGACCGATTTGCGCACATAGAGGCTGGGATCGGCCTTTAATGTCTCAAGAATATGCGCCGCGCGGGTCGGATCAGCCTTCAACCCTGGAACCCGCGCCGCCCACGGCAGCCGCGGGCGGCCGCCTTCGCTCGCCAGCCTGCGGACATGCTCGTCATCGCTGCCGGTCCAGCGCGCCATCACTGCCAGCGCGCGATCGGCATCCTGCGCCAGAAAGGGCCGGATCGCGAATTCGGCGGTGCCAAAGCGTGTCAGACTTGCGAGCGCGTCCATCGATCGGTCGAAATCGTCCAGCCCGTAGCGCGCCACATATTCGGTCACCGCTACCGCTTGAAATCCGTGCGTCAGCTGCGGCGCCATTTCGCGGATGACGCCCAGCGCCGCTGCATAATCGGCGGGCAGCGCGGGGCGTAGCGCCTCCGCAATATGGCGCACCCGCTCCATGATCGACAGCGCGTCGAGGCCGTCGGTGGCGACGCTCAGGAATGCCGATCGATCGAAGCGCGGCGAAGCAGCCACGCCCGCGTCGGCGATCGTCGTCAGCGCTTGCGGACCCAATATGTCCTTCAGCAGGGCAGGGGCTTTGTCCGAAATCGCCTTGGTCCTTCAGCGCCGCTCGACCAGCCCGCCGCCGAGCGCGACGTACAGCGTCACCAGATTGTCGACCTGCGCGCGGCGCGTTTCGATCAGCGTCTGTTCGGCGGCAAACAGATTGCGTTCGGCGTCGAGCACTTCGAGATAGGTCGATACCCCCTCCCGGTACCGCTTGCGCGCCAGATCGGCGATCTGCCGCTGCGCGAGCGTCCCGCGTTCCTGCGCCTCGACCTGCTCGGCGAGATAGCGGCGTCCGGCGAGCGCATCGGCCACTTCGCGGAACGCTCCTTGGACGGTGCGCTCATAAGTCGCAACCGCGATATTTTCGCGCGCCTCGGCGACGGTGAGATTGCCCTTGTTGCGACCGAAATCGAAGATAGGCAGGCTGATCGACGGACCAAAGCTCCAGCCGAAACCGTCATTGCTGAACAGATTGTCGAGCGAGCCCGAGGCGAAGCCGAGGTTACCCGTCAGCGAGATCGACGGGAAGAAGGCCGCGCGGGCCGCACCGATATTCGCCTGCGCGGCGCGCAGCCGTTCCTCTGCGGCGAGGATGTCGGGACGTGCGACGAGCAGGTCCGACGGCAATCCCGCGGTCAGCACCGGCGACTGTCCCTGCGCGACGAGCGGCAGCGGTGCGGGCAGGGGGCCGGCGACCGGTCCGCCGGTCAGCACGGCGAGGAAATTATCGGCCTGCGCCTTGCCGAGTTTCAGACTGGCGAGCTGCGTCTCGGCCTGCGTCAGCAGCGTTTCCGACTGGCGGTAATCGAGCGCCGAAGTCACCCCCGCGTCCAGCCGCCGCTTGGCGATCCGCAGCCCTTCCTTGCGGCTGGTTACCGTCGCTTCGGCGAGCGCGATCTGTTCCTCGGCGCCGCGCGAGGCGAAATAGGTCGACGCGACGTCGCGCACCAGCGCCAGGCGGAACGCGCGCTCGGCCTGCTGGGTCGCCAGATACTGGCTGCGCGCCGCTTCGGACAGATTCTTGACCCGCCCCCAGAAATCGAGCTCGAACGACGTCACTCCGACCCCGACCGAATAGCGGCTGGTGGTGTCGGTCCCGGCGCCGGACAGCGACGGCCCGCGGGTGCGGGCGGCATCGGCGCTGGCACCGACCGTCGGCAGACGGTCGGCGTCCTGGATGCGGTAAAGTCCGCGCGCTTCCTCGATCTGAGCGACCGCCACCGCAAGATCGCGGTTGCGCTCGATCGCCTGCGCGATCAGCACTTCAAGCTGCGGGTCGGCGAAAAAGTCCTGCCAGGCAACATCGGTTGCGCGCTGGCCCAGCGTCACATCGCCGACAAACGCCTGCGGATAATCGGGCGCAGTGGGCAGCGCCGGGCGCTCGTGCGGCGGCGCCATATTGGCGCAGCCGGCAAGCGTCGTCGCTGCGAGCAACGCGATCCACTTACGCATGTCCAGGCTCCTCATGAAGGCCTTTTTCGGTGGGGGCAGGGGGCCGCTTGCGGCTGATCCACTTGCGCACCGACAGATAGAAGAGCGGGATGAAGAAGATGCCGAGCAAGGTTGCCGCGATCATCCCGCCCATCACGCCCGACCCGACCGCGATCCGGCTCGCCGCGCCCGCGCCGCTCGCGATGACGAGCGGCACCATGCCCAGGATGAACGCCAGGCTGGTCATGATGATCGGGCGCAGCCGAAGCTTCACCGCCTCCATCACCGCATCGAGGGTCGATTTGCCCTCGGCCTCCTGCTCGATCGCAAACTCGACGATCAGGATCGCATTCTTCGCCGACAGGCCGATGATCGTGATCAGCCCGACGTTGAAATAGATGTCGGCGGACAGGCCGCGGAACATCGAAAACAGCACCGCGCCCAGCACGCCCAGCGGCACCACCAGCAGCACCGACACCGGCACCGCCCAGCTCTCGTACAGCGCCGCAAGCAGCAGGAACACGACGATCAGCGACAGCCCGAGCAGCAGCCCGATCTGCCCCGCCGACTGTTTCTCCTCATAGGAAATGCCGGTCCATTCGAACGCGAACCCCGTCGGCAGCGTTTCGGCCAGCCGCTCCATTTCGGCCATCGCCTCGCCGGTCGATTGGCCCGGCGCGGGTTCGCCCGAGATAGTCATCGCCGGATAGCCGTTATAGCGCTGCAACTGCGGCGCCTCCGCCGACCATGCGGCCTTGCTGAACGATCCGAACGGCACCATGCCACCATTGGCGCTCCGCACGCGCAGGTCGAGCACGTCCTGCGGCGTCATCCGGCTCGCGGCGTCGGCCTGCAGCAGGACACGCAGCACGCGGCCTTCGCGGGTAAAATCATTGGCGTAGGCGCTGCCAAAGCTGATCGCCAGCGTCGCATTGACGTCGCCGATCGACAGCCCCAGCGCGCGCGCCTGAATCCGGTCGATATCGACCTTCAGCACCGGGGCGTCTTCCTGACCCTCGGGCCGGACGTTGGCGAGCAGCTTGCTCTGCATCGCGCTGCCCAGCATCTGGTTGCGCGCCGCGACGAGCGCCTCGCGCCCATTCGCGCCGCGGTCCTGCAATTTGAAGGTAAAGCCGCTCGACGTGCCGAGTTCGGGGATCGACGGTGGGCTCAGCGAGAAGGCGAACGCCTCCTTGATCCCCATCAACGTCCCCATCGCCTTGCCCGCGATCGCGTCGGCGCTGTCGCCATCGCCGGTGCGCTCGTCCCAGGGTTTCAGCGGCGTGAACATGATCGCGTTCGCCTGACCCTGCCCGAAAAAGCTGAATCCGTTGACCAGCACGATATTCGCGACCTGCGGTTGTTCGGCAAAGAAGGCTTTGACCTGCTTCGTCGCTTCGGCGGTGCGCTGCGACGTCGCGCCCGGCGGCGCCTGGACCACCGTGATCAGATAGCCCTGATCTTCCTGCGGCAGGAACGATCCCGGCAGGCGGGTGAACAGCAGGCCGGTCACCAGCACCATCGCGGCAAACACGCCCAGCCAGCGCAGCGGCGACGCCAGCATCTTGCCGACCCCGCCCTGATAGCGATCGGTGGTGCGGCCGAACCAGCTGTTGAAGCGGGCAAAGAAGCGATCAAAAAAGGCGCCGATCTTGCCCTTGCGTGCCGTGTCGTCGTGCGGCTTGAGAAGCGTCGCGCACAGCGCGGGCGTGAGCGTCAGCGCGAGCAGCGCCGAGAAAGCGATCGAGATCGCCAGCGTCATCGAGAATTGGCGATAGATGCCGCCGGTCGACCCGGGGAAAAACGCCATCGGAATGAACACCGCGATCAGCACTAGCGTGATGCCGATGATCGCGCTGGTGATCTGCCCCATCGCCTTCACCGTCGCGTCATACGGCGACAGATGCTCTTCGTTCATGATTCGCTCGACATTCTCGATCACGACGATCGCATCATCGACGAGGATGCCGATCGCCAGCACCATGCCGAAAAGGGTCAGCACGTTGATCGAAAAACCGAACATCCACAGGCCCAGGCACGCGCCCGCCAGCGCGATCGGTACGACCACGGTCGGGATCACTGTCGCGCGCCAGTTATGCAGGAACAGGAACACGACGAGGAAGACGAGCACCATCGCCTCGATCAGCGTGATCACAACCTCTTCGATCGACAGCTGGATAAAGGGCGTCGTGTCATACGGGATCGACCAGGTGATGTCGGGCGGAAAGCCCTTCTCCAGCGCGGCCATCTGGCTGCGCACACCCTCGGCGGTCGCGAGCGCGTTGGCGCCGGGGGTCAGCTGGACCGCGAGGCCCGCCATCGGTTTGCCGTTAAGCTCCGACGAGAAGAGATAGCTTGCGGACCCCAGCTCGACGCGCCCGACATCGGCCAGCGTCACCGCCGACCCGTCGGGATTGGCGCGCAGGATGATGCTTTCGAACTGCTCGGGCTTGGTAAAGCGGCCCTGCGTCGTGATCACCGCATTGAGCTGCGCGCCCTTGGCGATCGGCTGGTCGCCCAGCTGGCCGCCCGGGGTCTGGCTGTTCTGCTCCTGCACCGCGCCCAGCGCGTCAGCGGCGGACAAATTGTACGACGCCAGCTTTTGCGGATCGAGCCAGATGCGCATCGCATATTCGGGTGCGAACGCCTGAACATTGCCGACGCCGTTCACCCGTCGCAGCTCGTCGAGCACGCGCGTGTTGGCGAAGTTGTTGACCTCCATCGGGTCGGTGTTGCCGCTCTTCGACGTGATCGCGACGATCAGCAGAAACCCGGAATTGGCTTCGGTCACCGAAATGCCCTGACGCCGGACGTCTTCGGGCAGGCGCTGTTCGACGCGGCGCAGGCGGTTCTGCACCTCCATCTGCGCATTATCGATGTCGGTCCCGGCCTCGAAGGTCAGGTTGATCGACGCGGTGCCGTTCGATTCGCTGGTCGAGGCCATGTAGAGAAAGCCCTCGACCCCGTTCAGTTCCTGCTCGATGACCTGGGTGACATTCTGTTCGAGCGTCTTGGCATCGGCGCCCGGATAGGTGACGCCGATGGTCAGCGACGGCGGCGCGACCGACGGATATTGCTCTACCGGCAGGCTGCGCAGCGCGATTATGCCCGCGAGCAGGATGCCGATGGCGATGACCCACGAAAAAATGGGCCGGTCGATGAAGAAGCGCGGGGTCATGTCAGATCAGCGCTTTGCCGCGGGCGTCGACGCCGTGCCCTTGGGCGGCGCAATCCGCACCGGCTGGCCGGGCTGGACCTTTTGCAATCCGTCGACGATCACCCGGTCGCCGGGGCGCAGTCCGTCGAGGATCGCCCATTGTCCGGCGACCATCGAGCCCAGCTTTACGGGGCGCGGGGTCGCGATATTCTTGGCGTCGAGCACCATCACGCTGGCGGCGTCGGCGGTCAATCGGACTGCGCGCTGCGGGATCAGCATACCGTCGGCGCGGTTGCCAGCAAAGATGCGGGCGCGGACAAACTGCCCGGGCAGCAGCGCAGAGGCCGGGTTGGGGAATTCGGCGCGCAGTGCCGCGGTTCCCGTCGCCTCGTCGATCGACAGGTCGAGGAAGTCGAGGTGGCCGACGACCGGATAGGCGCTGCCATCCTCCAGGAGGAGCTGCACTTCGACGCGTTCCAGCTGCGGCGAGCTCACCTTGCCCGACCCCATGTCGCGGCGCGTTGCCAGCAGGTCCGAACTCGACTGGCCGAAATTGACATAGACGCGGTCGATTTGTTCGATTGTTGTCAGCAGCGTGCCCTGCGCCGCGCTGACCAGCGCGCCTTCGGTGACCTCGGCGCGGCGGGCGCGGCCCGAAATCGGCGCCGTGACCGACGCATAGCCCAGGTTCAGGCGCGCCGATTCCAGATTGGCCTGCGCCGCCTGCACATCGGCCTCGGCGGTGCGCTGCGCCGCAACCGCGGCGTCATATTCCTGCTTGCCGATCGCCTGATCGGCGAGCAGCGGCTGATAGCGTGCGACAACCTGCCGCGCGTTCGCCGCGGTCGCCTGCGCGCGGGCCAGCTGGGCGCGCGCCGCATTCGAGGTTGCGTTCAACTGGCGCGGGTCGATGCGAAACAGCGAGGTTCCGGCGCGGACAAAGCTGCCCTCGTTGAACAGTCGCCGTTCGACGATGCCATCGACGCGGGCGCGGACTTCGGAGGTGCGAAACGCCTGCACGCGGCCCGGCAGTTCGATGACGTTGGGCACGGGTTGCGACCGGACGGTGACGATCGTGACCTCGGGCGGCGGTGGGGCGGGGGGCGCTTCGGACGCGCACGCGGTGAGCAACAAGGCCAACGCGGCAACGCTGACGCTGGCAAAGGAACGAGCGCGACTCATAAGAACCCCTGAATAATGCTGTATTGTGAAACGTAGAGGGCGCAAAAACGCCTTGCACAAATCGCCATGTAATTTAGATTACAGAAAAGCACAAGGGAGAGAATCACGGATGGTACAGTCCGACTTGCTGGAATGCCCGATGGGGCCACCAACGCTGCGCGAACGCCGCCGCGATGCGATCCTCGACGCCGCCGAAGCGCTGTTTCTCGAACAAGGCTATGAACGCACCAGCCTCGCCGAAATCGTCAAACAGTCGGGCGGATCGCTCGCCACGCTCTATGATCTGTTTGGTAACAAACAGGGACTGCTCCACGCGATTGCCTCGCGCTGGGGCAACGAAGCCCGATGCCAGCCGGCCGAATCCATGGCAGTGGCGGATCTGTCGAACGTCGAATTGCTCAGGGGCTATGCACATCGGCAATGCGACCGGATGCGCTCGCCGCGCGCCGTCGCCCTGATGCGGATGCTGATTTCAGAAAGCCTGCGCGACCGCGATTTCGCGCTGCAAATCTATCGCGATCTCCACGTCCCGGCCATTGAGGAACTGTCGGCGCTGTTTGCCGAATGGGCCGCGGCCGGTCAGGCCGAAATCGACGATCCCGAAGCGGCGGCGAAACTGCTGCTCAGCATCGTCATCGGCGATTCGATGCTCCACACGCTCGCGGGGCTCGAGGATGAATGGCTCGACAACGACCAACTCGACTGGCGCCTCCAGCCGTTCCTGTCGCATTTCAAAATCGTCTAGCGGCATAGGCAACGGGCATCTGTTGACATGGCTGTCAATAACTGAAAGCCTGCTCCCTTCGGCATCGGGAGCATCGCATCGTGGCCAGTACCGCCCTGCCATCGGCTGGCCAGCCCGACCAAGCCGACACACTGCGCCCGCGCACCGTCGCGGCCTACGCCGCCACCGCCGGGCCGACGGTCATCCTCGGCCTGCCGTTCAGCGTCTACCTGCCACCCTATATTGCCGAGGGCGGGATGATTTCGGTGGCGCTGGTCGGGCTGCTCTTTTCGCTCACCACCATCTGGGACGGTGTGGTCGATCCGCTGATCGGGACGATGGTCGACCGCGTCCGCACCGGGCTCGGCGCGCATCGCCGCTGGATGCTGCTTGCACTCGTGCCGCTCGCCTTGCTGCTGCTGGCGCTGGTGACGATCGGCGACCGGCTGCCCTTTGCCGCGCTGTTCCTGATGATGGTGCTCTTTTACTCGAGCTACAGCCTCTATGAAGTCGCGCAACTTTCGTGGGGCTCGGCGCTGGTCCGCACCCCGCGCGACAGCGCATTGCTCTACGGCATGCGCGACTGGTTCGCGAAGATTGCGCTCATCCTGGCGTTTGCGGCACCCGCCGCGGCGCAAATCCTGATCCCGGGGGTCAGCCTGCAAGGCCGCATCATGGCCTATGCCAGCCTGTTCATGCTGATGGTGCCGATCGCGCTTTACGCGATCCGCCTCGTCCCGCCCCGCGCGGTCGTTGCCGAACCCGGCATCGGCTGGCGCAGCGAGCTTCGCGTCTCGCTGGCGTTCCCGCCGCTGATGCTGCTGCTTGGGGTGCAGTTCCTCAACAGCTTCGCCTTCGGGTCGCTCACCTCATTATTCGTCTTTTTTGCCGCGGCGGTGCTCGATCTCGACGGGCAAAGCGCGGTGCTACTGTTCGCCAGCTTCATCGGCGGAGCGATCGCGTCGCCCGTCTGGACCTTGCTTGCGCGGCGCTACGGCAAGCCGCCGATGATGGTCATGATGGGGCTGCTCATCTCCAGCCTGCTGATCGCCACCTTGTTCCAACGGCCGGTGGGAGTAGGGCAGGCGGCGGGCTTTTCGATCATGCTCGGGACCGGGTTTGTCGGATTGCTTTTCACCCATTCGATGCTCGCCGACATCATCCCGGGCGATGCGATACGCTGCGGGCGAAATCGATCGGCGTTTCTGTTCGCGCTGCTCAACCTGATGCAGAAATTCGGCGTCGCTGCCGCCATCGCCGTCAGCTACCTGCTGCTTGATCTCGTCGGCTTCGATCCGAAAAACGGCGCGGCGGCGGCGCGCGAACTGCATCTGGTTTTCGCACTCCAGCCGATGATCAGCTGGATGATCATGATCGCACTGCTCCTTTTGATGCGCCGGGCGCTGGCGCGCGAAGCCGACCCTGCACTTGCAATCGCCGCAGCGCGCCAGTAAAGGCCGCTTTCATTCGGACAGATGCGCCGTTTTCCTTCCGCCTTTCGCCGACACGCTCGGGGAGGGTGGGCGGACTATTGCCCAAAAGCGCGCTTGACGCGGGGGGCGCGGCAACCCATCTGGCCCGAAGCAGAATATTATTAGGACAGGACGATCGACATGGCGAAAACCAGCCCGGCTGAGTTCATCAATCAGGTGCGCGCCGAAGCCCGGAAGATCGTCTGGCCGACGGGGCGTGAGACGTTGCAGACGACGATCATGGTGCTCATCATGACGACGATCCTCGCGCTGTTCTTTCTCGGCGTCGACACAGTTTTCAACGCGATCGTCAGCTGGCTGACGTCGCTCGCGCGCTAATCGCCGCAGTTACAGGGACAGGATACGGACACACATGGCGCGCTGGTACATCATTCACGCCTATTCGGGTTTCGAAAACAAGGTGCGCGATTCCGTGCTTTCCGAAGCCGAACGCATGGGCCTTACCGAATTTGTCGAAGCGGTCGAAGTGCCGGTGGAAACCGTCACCGAGGTGAAGCGCGGCAAAAAGGTTCAGGCTGAACGCAAGTTCTTCCCCGGCTATGTCCTCGCCAAGCTGACGATGACCGACGATGTCTATCACCTCGTGAAAAACACCCCGAAGGTCACGGGCTTTCTGGGGTCGATGGGCAAACCGCAGGCGATCAGCGAATCCGAAGCCGCGCGCATCCTGAACAGCAAGGAAGAGGCTGCGGCCCGTCCGAAGCAGGAAATTCGTGTCGATTACGAAATCGGCGATCAGGTCAAGGTGCTCGACGGTCCCTTCGCCAGCTTCAACGGGCTGGTCGAGGAACTCGATTTCGAAAAGGCGCGCGTCAAGGTGTCGGTGTCGATCTTCGGTCGCGCCACCCCGGTCGAACTCGACTTCGAACAGGTCGAACGCATGAAGTGATGGCCGTTGGCTGTCGCTACCTCAAGGAACGGATGACGATATGAGCCTGACTCCCGCCGAGATTCAGGCTCGCATCGATCGCGTCCGCGAAATTCAGTCCGCTTTCTCGCCGGAAAAAGTCGTCAGTGCAGTCACGCAACTGTTCGATCTCGTCCCCGCCGAAGAGCCCGACGAATATAGCTTCCCCGCCTTCGACAAGCCGACCCGCGACCGCATTTTCGGCGGACAGGTGATTGCGCAGGCGCTGGTTGCTGCGGCGCGCACCGTCGATCCGCGCAAATCGGCGCATTCGCTCCACGCCTATTTCCTGCGCGGCGGCGATGAAGCCAAGCCGCTGCATTTTCGCGTTCACCGCGATTTCGACGGGCGCAGCTTCGCCAACCGCCGCGTCGTCGTGCGTCAGGATGGCAAGGTGATCTTCAACCTCACCGCATCCTTTCACGCCCCCGAACCCGGCGCCGCGCATCAGGTGCCGATGCCCGACCTGCTGCCGCCCGATCAATGCGTCGAATTCACCGAAAATCTTGCTGCCGATCCCAATGTCAGCGACGCCCAGCTCGACCGCATGGCGTGCCTGCGCCCGTTCGAGATGCGCAGTTTTCGGCCGCCCTCAACCGAAAAGGCATCGGCGCATTATCAATGGTACCGCCTCGCGGCGCCGATCGGCGACGACCCGCTGCTCCACCGCGCCTTCCTTTCCTATGCGTCCGACATGGGGCTGCTTTCCTCATCGCTGATGCCACACGGCTTCACCTGGTCGACCCCCGGGCTGTTTTCGACCAGCCTCGATCACGCGATGTGGTTCCATGACGATATTCGCGTCGATGAGTGGTTCGCCTATGTGATGGACAGCGACTGGACCGGCGCCGCGCGCGGCATCAACCGCGGCCTCGTCTATCGCCAGGATGGGACGCTGATCGCATCGGTGATGCAGGAAGGCTTGCTGCGGCTGGTGCCGCCCGCCGCCTGAGCCGCTTCAGGCTTGTTTTCCGCAGCATTTGCGCTTATGCGCGCCGCTTCGCGTCAGATAAGGGCGTGATTCCGCGCGGGAGGAAGGGGTGATGCCCTTCTGTTCGACCGCTTATTTTGAGGTCTCGCTGCACGGCGGGACCGACAGAAAGATAGGAGGCCATCATGGCTAAGAAGATCAGCGGCTATATCAAGCTGCAAGTTCCGGCAGGGACCGCAAACCCATCGCCGCCGCTCGGGCCGGCACTCGGCCAGCGCGGTGTCAACATCATGGAATTCTGCAAGGCGTTCAACGCCGTGACCGATTCCCTGGAAAAGGGCACCCCGACCCCGACCATCATCACCGTGTTCGCGGACAAGAGCTTTTCGTTCGTCACGAAAACGCCCCCCGCGACCTATCTGATCAAGAAGGCCGCAAACCTGAAGTCGGGTTCGAAAGAGCCTGGCAAGATCAGCGGCGGCAAGATCGCCCGCTCGAAATTGACCGAAATCGCCGAGATCAAGATGAAGGATCTCAACGCGAACGATCTGGAACAAGCGACGAAGATCATCGAGGGCAGCGCGCGCTCGATGGGCCTCGAAGTGACGGAGGGCTGATCCGATGGCAAAGCTGACCAAGAAGCAGAAGTCCCTCGAGGGCAAGGTTGACAGCCTCAAGCTGCACACCGTTGACGAAGCGCTCAAGACCGTGCGCGAGCTGGCCTCGGCCAAGTTCGACGAAACGCTCGAAGTCGCTCTGAACCTGGGCGTCGATCCGCGCCACGCCGACCAGATGGTCCGCGGCGTCGTGACGCTTCCCGCCGGGACCGGCAAGGACGTCAAGGTCGCCGTGTTCGCGCGCGGCGACAACGCCGACAAGGCGCTGGCCGCCGGTGCCGACAAGGTCGGTGCCGAAGACCTGATGGAAGACATGCTCGCGGGCAACCTCGACTATGGCCGCGTCATCGCGACGCCGGACATGATGGGCATCGTCGGCCGCCTCGGTAAGACGCTGGGTCCGAAGGGCCTGATGCCGAACCCGAAGCTGGGCACCGTCACCCCGAACGTCGCCGAAGCCGTGAAGGCCGCCAAAGGCGGTCAGATCGAATTCCGCGTCGAAAAGGCCGGCATCATCCACGCTGGTCTGGGCAAGCTGTCGTTCGGCGAGGAAAAGCTCCGCCAGAACTTCGACGCCTTCGTCGACGCGATCGTCAAGGCGAAGCCGGCTGGCGCCAAGGGCAAGTACGTTCGCAAGATCGCGCTGTCGTCGTCGATGGGTCCGGGCGTGAAGGTCGATACGGCCGACGTGACCGGCGCCTGAGCGGCACCAACTGATTTAGCGAAGGGCCGGGGGAAACTCCGGCCCTTTTCTTTTTGGGTATCCCGACCGTCAGGAGGCCCGAGGGACCAACCGGAAATGTCGTGGCGCGTGCAAAGCCGCGCCTCCCCGAAGGCAGGCCGCAAAAAGGCTAAGCTTCGCCGCGCGTTTCGATCAGCGATGCTGCCAGCGCTTCGGCGGGGGACTTGCCGCCCCACAGCACGAACTGGAACACCGGGTAAAAGCGCTCGCATTCGTCGATCGCGCTTTCGATCAGCGTTTCGGTCATGTCGAGCGACAGCGATGCGTCGCTACCGATCAGCATGCCGTGGCGGAACAGGATCGTGCCGCTGTTCGACCACAGCTCGAAATGGCCAAGCCACAATTGTTCGTTGATCAGCGCCAGCGCCTCATGCGCGACAGCGCGCTTGTCTTCGACCACGCGGATGTCGGGAAAAGCGAGCAGTTGGATGACGCCGTCGTCGGCGCGCCATACCGCGCGCAGCTCATAAGTTGTCCAGCTACCCTGCGCCGTCGCGACGATCTCGTCCTCGCCGACCATCTCGTGCGGCCAGTCGTGCGCGGCGAAATAGGAGGACAGCATGTCCATCGGCGCGGCGTCCTGACCGTCTTCGTCGTCGTAAATATCTTCGCTCATGGGGGCGCTTTAGCGGGGTTTGGCGGGAGTGGCGAGTCCGGGAATATCCGTCGCCCCCGCGATGGGTGGCCAGAGTCACGCGCCGCCTGACACGGCCATTGGCAACCTCATGCTACGCCGCTGGCGGCCCCCATCGCGGGGGCGACGCTTCTTTCGCTATTTCGCTTTCGGCTTTGCTGCGGGCTTGGCAGTCACAGGCTTCGCGGCAGCAGGCTTTGCCGCCGCGGCCTTCGGCGCCGCCGCAGGCTTCGCTCCGCCTTCCAGCTTGTCGAGCCGCGCCTTCAGCGCTTCGGTCTCGGCGCGCGCCGTCGCCGCCATCTGCTTCACCGCTTCAAATTCTTCGCGGCTGACGAAATCCATCCGGCCGACCCATTCCTTGGCGCGTTCGCGCATCGCGGCCTCGGCCTCGCGGCCGGCACCAGCAACGGTTCCGGCAACGCCGTTCACCATCTTGGCCAGATCGTCGAAAAAGCGGTTCTCGCTCTGCATCTTCAAATTCCTTTGTCGGACGTTCAGTCCCTTGCCGTCACCCTATCTGGGTGCTGGCGGCGGTTGGGACAAGGGTTTCGGCGTCGGGATTGCGCTGGTCGATCTGAAAATTCAGGATCGCGGCGAAGCTCAGCCAGACCATGTAAGGGACGAGCAGCCAAGCCGCGGCCTTGCGGATCGAGGCAAAAGCAAAGGTGGTGGCGATCGTCATCATCAGGATGAAGATGATCAGATAAAGCGCGCTCGTCACCTGATATTGGCCAAAGAACAGGGGTGACCAAGCGAAGTTGGCGATCAGCTGAACAAAAAACAGCGTCAACGCAAAGCCGCGCCCCTTGGCGCCGCGCGCGTGCAGGATCATCGCCAGCGACAAACCGAGCATGATGTAGAGGATCGGCCAGACCACCCCGAACACCCAGCCGGGCGGGGTGATCGCGGGCAGGTCAAGCGAGGCGAACCAGCGATTGCCGTAACCGCTGTTCGACAGCACGCCCATCAGGCTGCCGATCAGGACGATGGCGGGGACGGTCACCAGCGCCCAGCGCAGATACGACATACGAAGCTGGCCCGGTGTAGCGATCTCGGTCATGCACATGGTCCTTTGCGCGGGAATCGGTGGATCTAGGATGTTGCGGCGGGCGGGGCTGGCGTCAAGCGGCAGCTTTGATCGCGGCGATCAGAAATTCGACATTACCCTCCGGCCCGGTGATCGGGCTTTCGACGGTGTCAACGACGCGCCAGCCGCTGCGTTCCATCCAGGCGCGCACTTCTTCGCACACCCGCGCGTGGACCGCGGCATCGCGGATCACTCCCTTTTTGCCGACCTCGTGCCGCTCGGCCTCGAACTGCGGCTTGATCAGCGCGACGAGGCGGGCATCCTCTTTGGCAAAGCTCATCGGCACCGGCAGAACTTTGGACAGCGCGATGAAGCTGGCGTCGCAGACGATCAGGTCGACAGGTTCGGGGATGTGCGCGGCGGTCAGGATGCGCGCGCTCGTCTGTTCGTGGACGATGACGCGATCGTCCTGGCGCAGCTTCCACGCCAGCTGGTTGGTGCCTGAATCAACCGCATAGACGCGCGCCGCGCCGCGGCTGAGCAGCACGTCGGTGAAGCCGCCAGTGGACGACCCGACGTCGATCGCGACCGCGCCCGTCACATCCCAGCCGACGTGGGTAAGCGCATGGTCGAGCTTGACCCCGCCGCGCGACACCCACGGATGGTCGCGGCCCTTGACGCTGATCTCGGCGTCGTCGGCGACCTGTTGCCCGGCCTTGTCGATCTTGCGATCGCCCACGAAGGCGAGCCCGGCGAGGATCAGCGCCTGCGCGCGCGTCCGGCTTTCGGCGAGGCCGCGATCGACGAGCAACTGGTCAGCGCGCTGCTTGGCCATCAACCGCCCGCCTGTTCAGTCAGCATCCCCGGCGTCAAGATCTGCGGCAGGATCTCGGGCTTTGCCGCGCCCGGCGCATACCACAGATAGAGCGGGACACTGTTGCGGCCATGCTCGGTGAGGGTGCGGGTGATGACGGGGTCGCCATTGGTCCAGTCGCCGACGAGCGTGACGACACCCACCGCGTCAAACTTGTCCTGCACCGCCTCGCGGTTGATCGCCCCCGCCTCGTTCGCCTTGCACGAAAGGCACCAGTCGGCGGTGAAATAGACGAAAACGGGCTTGCCGGTGGCGCGCGCCTTTGCGAGCGCATCGGGCGAGAACGTCGAGCCGCTCGCCGCGGTCGTGCGTTCGGTGTCGGCAACTTCCGTGACGGTGCCGCCAAGGCCAACAACGAAAAGCAGTCCGGCCGCGATCAGCAGCCATGACCGCCGGTCGCCGCGCTGCATCGCGCCGTAGTGGGTCAGAAGCACGAGCGCCATGGCGACCGCAACGATCGGCCAGATCAGCTGCGACCCGCTGCCCAATTGCCGCCACAGCAGCCAGCCGAGCGCGAGCGCGGTCAGCCCCATCGGCAGCGCCATCCATTTGCGGAACCGGTCCATCCACGGCCCGGGCTTGGGCAGGCGGTTGCGCAGCGCCGGGACAAAACCGACCGCGAGGAAGGGGAGGGCAAGACCAAGGCCGAGACCGCCAAAAATCGGGAGCGCTGCCCATGCGGGCAGCACCAGCGTCGCGCCCAGCGCCGCACCGAGCAACGGGCCGCTGCATGGCGTCGCGACAAAGGCGGCGAGCGCGCCGGTCCAGAAACCGCCCGCTGCGCCGCCCTTGTCGACCAGCGCCTGCCCGCCGCCGAACGATGGCAGGTCAAAGGTGCCCAGCAGGTTAAGCGTAATCGCGAGCGCGAGGATCAGCAGCGCCAGCACGCTGACCGGATGTTGCAACTGAAACGCCCAGCCGACCTGCTCGCCCGCGGCGCGCAGCGCGAGCAGCGCGGCGCCGAGCAGCAGCGCGGTGACGATGGCGCCTGCGGTATAGGCGAGCGCCTCGACCTTCGCCGATCGCGCATCGCCGCCCGAGCGCGCAAGGCTGAGCGCCTTGAGGCTGAGGATCGGAAAGACGCAGGGCATCAGGTTCAGAATCAGCCCGCCGAGGATCGCGCCGCCAAGCGCGGCCCAGAACAGCCCAAGTTCGATGACGTCGGTCGTTCCAGCGATCGCCTCACCCGCAGCTGGCACCGCTCCGGGCTCGAGTTGCACCGACAGCCCGCGCCCCTCGCCAAGTTTGAGCAGCGCCGCGACTGGCCCGGTGGCTTCACCTTTAGCGCGGGTCTCGACGATGATGAAATCGCCGTTGCGGCTGAATTTCTGCGGCGCGACATAATCGACCAGATTTTGCGTTTCGATAAAAATATAGGGTGCCTCGAGCGCCGGCCCGGCGGGCAGGGGGATGGCGAAGCGCACGGTATCGCCGCGCCGCTCCCACGTCCCGCTGCGATCGAGCGGCTGCGGTAGCAACGCGCGCCAGCCATCGAAACGCGTGCGCGACGCGGCTGGCACCGCGCCATCGCCCGCTTTGAGCGCAACCGAAATCACCGCCTTTTCAGGCACGCAAACCTTGTCGGTACAGGCGAGCCAGTTGGCGACGCCCGAAAGCGTCAAATCGTTTCCCTGCGCGACACTTTCGTCAACTTCGACGTCGGCGAGCAGCGCATAGGGATGCTCGTAAACATGGTTCATCATGCCGAACAGGATCAGCGGTTCGGGGACCGGATAACGAAACGGCGCGACCGTAACGCCCTCCGGCAAATTCCATTCGACCGACAGCCCGAATCCGGCGTCGCCGCCATTAGTCCAATAGCCGTGCCAACCCTTGTCGGGGGTCATGGTCAGCGCAAGCGTGGTCCCGCCGCCGGATGCAGGCGCGGCGGATTCGGCGACCAGCTTCGGCTGGATATGCGTCGACTGCGCCCGTGCGGGGCTGAGCGCGAGCAAGGCGAACGCCAGCAGCGCGAGCACCGGGCGCCATAGCGCTGTCACAAAAACGTCCTTGCCGCGATCCATGCCGGTTCCGCTGTCACCTGTCTCTCGAGGCTTGCCATATAGGCGGGTTTCGCCGAGAGGACAGCCCGCGCTGACACCCTGTGCAACGGAGACCGCCGCTCGTGACGTTGAAACATCTCAAAATCGCCCTGGCCGCTACCCTCTGCGTCGGCGGCGCCAGCACCGTACTCGCGCAAAATTCAGCGCCGCCCGTCCCGAAAGTGACCGCCGCGACACCGCCACCCAAGCTGATTGTGATGGTCGCGGTCGACCAGCTGTCCGCCGACCTGTTCGCCGAATATCGCGACAAATTCACCGGCGGCTTCGCACGGCTCGCATCGGGTGTGGTATTTCCGTCTGGCTATCAGGCGCAGGCCGCCACCGAAACCTGCCCCGGCCATGCGACGATCCTGACCGGCAGTCACCCGGGGCGCGCGGGGATCGTCGCCAACAATTATTTCGACCTCTCGGTCGCCCGCGAAGACAAGCGCATCTATTGCGCCGAAGACGAAAGTGTCCCCGGCACCGCGTCGGGCGGCGGCAAATATGCGCCGTCGGTGAACCATCTCCTCGTCCCGACCCTCGGCGACATGATGAAAGCGCGCGATCCGAAGACGCAGGTCGTATCGGTCGCGGGCAAGGACCGCGCCGCGATCATGATGGGCGGGCGTCAGGCCGACGAACTGCTGTGGCTCGCGCCCAACGGCCTCACCAGCTACCGCGGCACCACCCTGTCGCCGACCGCAACGCAGGCCGGTGCGGCAATCGCCGCCGCGATCGCGCAGCCGCGACCGGGGCTGGCGCTGCCCGCCGATTGCGCGGCGCACGACATCGCGATCCCGGTCGGCGACAAGGGCGCCACCGTCGGAACGGGCCGCATGGCGCGCGATGCCGGCGACTTCCGGCGCTTCCTCGCGTCGCCCGAGGCTGATGGCGCGGTCCTAGCAACCGCAGCGGCGCTGCGTCAGGTGCGCAAGATGGGCGAGGGCAGTGCCACCGACCTGCTGATCGTCGGCCTGTCGGCAACCGATTATGTCGGCCATGGTGTGGGTACCGCAGGCGCGGAAATGTGTCTCCAGATGATGGGTCTCGACCGCGAACTCGGTGACTTTTTCGCGCGGCTGGATGCGACGGGCATCGACTATATTGTCGCGCTGACCGCTGATCATGGCGGCCACGACATGCCCGAACGCAATCGTCAGAACGCCTGGCCTGCTGCCGAGCGCGTCGATCGCGCGCTCGCCCCCGACGCGCTGGGCAAGGCGGTTGCCGAAAAGCTCGGACTGCCGCAGCCCTTGCTCTATGGTGACGGTCCGTTCGGCGACATGTATCTGACGAAGGCGCTGACCCCGGCGCAACGCACGGCCGCGCAGGCCGAAATTTTGGCCCGGTTGCGCGCGCATCCGCAGATCGAGGCGGTAGTGAAGGCGGATGAGCTGGCGAACCGGCCATTTTCGAAACAGGCGCCCGACACCTGGACGCTGCACGACAAGTTGCGCGCGTCGTTCCATCCGGACCGGTCGGGCGATTTTATCGTGGTCCTGAAACCGCGCGTCACCCCGATTCCCGAATCGGGACTCGGCTATGTTGCGACGCATGGCTCGGCGTGGGATTATGACCGGCGGGTGCCGATGCTGTTCTGGCGCAAGGGACTGGCCGGATTCGAGCAGCCCAATGCGGTGATGACGGTCGACATCATGCCGACGCTGGCGGCGCTGATCAGCATTTCGGTCGATGCAGGTCAGATCGACGGGCGCTGCCTCGACCTGCTGTCGGGTGCCGACAGCAGCTGCCGTTAGGGAGTGGAAAAGAAACGAATATGACGAAGCTTTTGCGGGATTTCTCCGGTCGGTTATTGCTGGTCGGCTGTGGCAACATGGCGGGCGCGATGCTCGATCGCTGGCTGGCGGCGGGGCTTGACCGCGTGCAGGTTGCGATTGTCGACCCCTTGGCGGCGCCGCGCGATGGCGTTGTGCAATACACATCGCTGGTGGAATGGCAGGCCGCCGGCGGCACCGCCGACTGGATCATGCTGGGTATGAAGCCACAGCAATTGGGCGACGTCGCCGACGTGCTGGCGCCGCTTGCAACGGCCGGCGTCCATTTGATGTCGATCCTGGCGGGCGTGTCATTGGCCGACCTTGCGGCGCGTTTCCCGGGTGCGGGTGCGCAGGTTCGCATCTTGCCTAACCTCGCGGCGCGCATTGGCGCCGGGGTGACCGCGGTGGCGACGCTGGGTGACGCCGATGACGCGGCGATCGCGGCGCTGCTCGATCCGCTGGGACAGACGGTGACGCTGGCCGATGATTCGACGATGGATCTGGTTACCGCCTTTACCGGCAGCGGTCCGGCGTTCGTCTTTCGCCTGATCGAATCCTACGCTGCCGCAGGCGAACGCCTCGGCCTGTCGGCAGAGGATTCGCTCGCACTGGCCACGGCAACTTTTGGCGGCGCCACGGCGCTGCTCGCCGACAGCGGCGAGAAGCCAGGCGTGTTGATCGCGCAGGTCGCGAGCAAGGGCGGCACGACGCAGGCGGGACTCGACGTCCTCGACAGCGACGGCCAGCTTGCGGCGCTGCTCACCAATGTGCTCCGCGCGGCGCGCGACCGCGGGCGCGAGCTGGCCGATCTGGCGCGCGGCGAGGGCTAAGTCGGATCGCGCCCCAGCGCCGCAATGCGTTTGCGGTCGCGCGCGGGGACGAGCGCCTCGCTAACGTGCCAGAAGCCGGTCACCGCCTGTTGTCCGGCATGGGTATAGGCGCGGCTCATCGTATCGCGCAGCAGCGCAAAGGTCGCGGCTTCGATGGTGCGTCCGGCCTCGGTCAGGCGCAGTTCCTTTTGCCGCCGGTCGCGGTTTCCTGGGCGCGTTGTCAGCATGTCACGCGCTTCCAGCTCTTTCACCACCCGGCCCAGCGATTGTTTGGTGATCCCCAGCAGCGCGAGCAGGTCCGAAATCGTCAGCCCCGGCTGCCGTGCGATGAAATAGAGCGCCCGGTAATGCGCGCGCCCCAGCTCCTGCTCGGCAAGCTGCGCGTCGATCGACCGCCACAGCGACGCATGCGCGAAGAACAGAAATTCGATGCCGCGACGCACTTCGTCTTCGCGCAAGAAAAGGGCAGACGCAGCGGGTACTTGTGAAAGAAAATTTTCCTCAGCCATGGTCACTACCGTTGCGCGCGGCGCCCGACTTTGGCAAGAGGCGCGCTCCACAGACCGCTCAGCCACAGGTGTTTTTGCATGTCCGCTCCCGCTTTTACCCATCTGCCGCACCCCAATCGCGTGGCGGACGATGTGCGCGCGGCAGCGATTGCCGATCCGGCGTTCGGGCGCGTCTTTACCGACCATATGGTGTCGATCCGTTATACCGAGGGGCAGGGCTGGCACGACGCGCAGGTGATGCCGCGCGGCCCGCTAACGCTCGACCCCGCGACCGCGGTGCTCCATTATGCGCAAGAGATTTTCGAGGGGCTGAAGGCATACCGGCTCGACGATGGGTCTATGGCGCTATTCCGGGTCGAGGCAAACGCCGCGCGCTTCAACGCCAGCGCGCGCCGCATGGCGATGGCCGAAATGCCCGAGGAGCTGTTCATCGCCGCAGTGAAGGAAGCCGTCGCCGCCGACGCCGCCTGGTTCCCGCCGGTCGATGGCGGCGCGCTGTACTTGCGCCCCTTCATGTTCGCGAGCGAAGTTTTCCTGGGGGTGAAGCCCGCCGCGGAATATCAGTTCCTCGTCATCACTTCGCCGGTGGGCAATTATTTCAAATCGGGCGCCCCGGCGATCTCGTTGTGGGTGTCGGAAGATTACACTCGCGCCGCGCCGGGCGGCACCGGCGCCGCCAAATGCGGTGGCAATTATGCCTCTAGCCTGATCGCGCAGCGCGAGGCGATCGCCAAAGGGCACGACCAGGTCGTTTTCCTCGATGCTGCCGAACATCGCTGGATCGAGGAACTGGGGGGCATGAACATGTTCTTCGTGTTCGACGACGGCAGCGTCGTCACCCCGCCGCTGACCGGCACGATTCTGCCCGGCATCACCCGCGACACGATCATCACCTTGGCACGCGACGCCGGGCTGACGGTGCGCGAGGAACCCTATGCGATCGACCAGTGGCAGGCCGATTCAGAGAGCGGCAAGCTCACCGAAAGCTTTGCTTGCGGCACTGCTGCGGTGGTGACCCCGGTGGGCAAGGTGACGCGCGGCGACACCAGCTTTACCATCGGCGCCGGCGGTCCGGGGCAGGTGACGGGTATGTTGAAAGACAAGCTGGTCGACATCCAGCGCGGCCGCGCCGCCGATCCGCACGGCTGGGTGACGCGGCTCTAAGGGGCGCCTTGCCAACAGGGGCCGAGGCGCTATAGAGCGCCCTCGCACCGGCCCGTTGGGGCGTCGCCAAGTGGTAAGGCAGCGGCTTTTGATGCCGCCATTCGCAGGTTCGAATCCTGCCGCCCCAACCAGCCGATGCAGGTTTGCAACTATTTGGAAACAAACGCGAATCTCTGGGCATGAAACACGGAGGCCGGTCGTTCCCATTTGATGGTGTAGGTTCGCCGGCGTAGCCTTAGCGATCTACGGCCAAGCCGGGTTGATCATGCTGCCATGGCGGCCAAGGCGCAGTGGCGCAGCGTTGCCGATCAGCACAGGCCGACAGTGCCCAAGCTGGCGGTCCTTATGGACAGCGCCGAAGAAGGCGTCCTAGCCTACATGACCTTCCCCGCACAGCATCGCAGCAAGTTGCACTCACGGATGAGATGGACAAGACCTTTCCGTGCAAAATTGTGCTATGGCCCTTGTGCGCGGGCGACTCCGTGGCGAAGAACGGAACTCCGGCTGCAAGGTCCGTCAGGCCGCCTTTTCACAGCCCTGCCGGTTTGGAGCG
>NZ_JAIBES010000029.1 GCF_019459305.1 Sphingopyxis sp.
CTCGTTGAGATTTTCGGACGTGACGGTGACGCTTTCGGCCTTGCCCTCAAGAATACGGCGCAGCGCTTTGCGCGCCAGCCGCGCAATCTCGCGCTCCAGCGTGCGGACGCCGGCCTCGCGGGTGTAATAGCGGATCAGATCGCGCAGGCCTTCGTCAGTCAGCGTGAATTCGCCGTCCTTCAGCCCATGCGCCTCGACCTGCTTGGCGATCAGGTGCAGCTTGGCGATCTCGACCTTTTCGTCCTCGGTATAGCCTTCGAGGCGGATGATCTCCATGCGGTCGAGCAGCGCCTGCGGCAAATTCAGTGAGTTCGCCGTGGTGACGAACATGATGTCGCTGAGGTCGATGTCGATTTCCAGATAATGGTCCTGGAATTTGCCATTCTGTTCGGGGTCAAGCACTTCGAGCAGTGCCGACGCCGGATCGCCGCGGAAATCCTGACCCAGTTTGTCAATCTCGTCGAGCAGGAACAGCGGGTTCATCGTCCCCGCCTTTTTAAGGTTCGTGACGATCTTGCCCGGCAGCGAGCCGATATAGGTGCGGCGGTGGCCGCGGATTTCGGCCTCGTCGCGCACACCGCCCAAAGACTGGCGGATGAACTCGCGCCCGGTCGCTTTGGCGATCGACTTGCCCAGGCTGGTCTTGCCGACGCCCGGCGGTCCGACGAGGCACAGGATCGGCCCCTTCAGCTTGTTGGTACGCGCCTGCACCGCCAGATATTCGACGATGCGGTCCTTGACCTTTTCGAGCGCATAATGATCATCGTCGAGCACAGCCTGCGCCGCGGCGATGTCCTTCTTCAGCTTCGACTTCTTGCCCCATGGCAGGCCGATCAGCGTGTCGAGATAGTTGCGGACGACGGTAGCCTCCGCCGACATCGGTGCCATCGCGCGCAGCTTTTTGAGCTCGGCGTTTGCCTTGGCCTTGGCCTCCTTCGACATCTTCAGGCCGTCGATTTTCTGCTGCAATTCGGCTAGGTCGTCGCCGCCCTCGCCATTGTCGTTGCCGAGCTCCCGCTGGATCGCCTTGAGCTGTTCGTTCAGATAATATTCGCGCTGGCTCTTTTCCATCTGGCGCTTCACGCGGCCGCGGATCTTCTTTTCGACCTGCAACACGCCCAGCTCACCTTCCATGAAGGCGAACACCATTTCGAGCCGCTTCGACGGCGTATCCTCGACGAGCAGCGCCTGCTTGTCGGACACCTTGATGTTGAGATTGCCAGCCACCGAGTCGGCGAGGCGCGAGGCGTCGTCGATCTGCGACAGCTGGACCGCGGTTTCGGCAGGCATCTTCTTGTTGAGCTTGGCGTAATTCTCGAACTGATCGACGACCGAGCGCATCAACGCGGCGGTATCGACGCTGTCGTCGACGGTGTCATCGATCGACTTGACGCTCGCCATCACCGTCTTGTCGTCGTTCGTCAGCGCAACCAGCTTCGCGCGTTCCTTGCCCTCGACAAGCACGCGAACGGTGCCGTCGGGCAGCTTTAGCAGCTGGAGTACGGTGGCGATCACGCCGACGTCATAGAGGTCATCGCGCTGCGGATCGTCCTCGCCCGGATCGAGCTGGGCAACGAGGAAGATTTCCTTGTCGGATTCCATCGCGGTTTCCAGCGCGGCGACCGAACGGTCGCGGCCGACGAACAACGGCACGATCATGTGCGGGAAAACGACGATGTCACGCAGCGGCAAAAGCGGAAAAGATTGCGTCATTACGGCTCCTGGACAGGCGCCACAACCGGACGCTCCGCCCTTCTTATAGGGTGTTCATCGCTAATATGGCGTAACTTCGCACGCATTCAATGTCGCTGCGGTGAACAGCGAGGGCAAAGCCGCTTAGAACGGCAGCTTGAAGCCCGGAGGCAGCGGCAGGCCGCTGGTCATCTTGCCCATTTCTTCGTTGCTGACGCGGTCGGCCTTTTCGCGCGCATCGTTGAACGCCGCGGCGAGCAAGTCCTCAAGCATCTGCTTGTCCGAAGGAACGATCAGGCTGTCATCGATGGCGATCGACTTTATCCGGCCCTTGGCGCTGGCAAGAATCCGCACCAGCCCGCCGCCCGAAACGCCTTCGACCTCGACACTGTCGAGCTTCGCCTGCGCCTCCTGCATCTGCGCCTGCACCGTGGCAGCAGCTTCCTGCGCCGCCTTCATCATTTCTTCGATAGATTTCATGGATTGGACTTATGGCGATTGTCGGCTGGGTCTTCAAGGCTGGCGTCGGGAAAAGCGGCCAGCGCGGCCTTGACGACCGGCAGTTCACGGATCCGCGCGTCATTGTCCGCGGCGGTCGCGTCGCGCATTTCGCCCAAACTGGGCCGCGCATCGCCCTCGCCCGAGCGGACATGCCAGCGGCTGCCGGTTGCGGTCAGCAGCGCATCGCCCATATCGCGCGGGAATGTCGCGGACAGCGCCGGGACGGCGGCGAAGACCAGCTGGCCCGGCTCGAGGGTGATGACCTTCAGATGATCATGGACCTGCACCGCGAGCCGGTGATTGCCACTGCTTTCGAGCAATTGGTGAATCTGCGCGATCGTCAGCGATGTCGCTGGGAGCTCGGCGTCGGGCACAGTCTCTGCGACAAGTACCGCGGCAGCGGTTTCTCGCCCGGCAGAAGCGGGCGGCGCGGCGAGTGGCATCGTTGGCACGCGGCCCGATTCGAGCAGCTTTGCCAGTTCCCCGGGATCGGGCATCGACGCCGCATAAATCACCCGCAGCAACAGCATTTCGAGATGCTCGAGCGGATAGTTCGCCCGCAGCACCTCGTCATGCCCCTTGAGCAGCAACTGCCAAAGCCGGTTGAGCGGCGCGAAGCCCAGCTTTTGCGCCCAGTCGCCGATGCGCTCGCGATCCGCCTCGGCCAGCGCGGGGTCGTCGTGGCGCGACACTTTGGCGAGCGTCACCGCGTGGGTCAGGTCCATCAGCCCGCGCACCATCGCGACGGGTTCGATCCCGAGCGCATATTGCGCCCGCGCGAGATCGATCGCCGCGCCGCTGTCGCCCTCGAGGATCGCCGCCATTAGCTGGGCAATCGACGTGCGGTCGGACAGGCCGAGCATGACGCGCACCTGATCGGCGCCGATCATGCCACCGCCATCAAGGTCGGCATGTGCAATAGCTTGATCGAGAATTGACAGACCGTCGCGCACCGATCCTTCGGCGGCGTTGGCGATCAGCCAGATCGCGGGCGCCTCAGCCTCGACGCCCTCTTTCTGCAAGATCGAACTGAAATGCGCGAACAGCATGTCGGGGGTGATACGGCGCAGGTCGAAACGCTGGCAGCGCGACAGCACCGTCACCGGCACCTTGTTGACTTCGGTCGTCGCGAACAGGAATTTGACGTGCGGCGGCGGTTCTTCAAGCGTTTTCAACAGCGCATTGAAGGCGTTACGCGACAACATATGCACTTCGTCGATGATGTAGATTTTGTAGCGCGCCGACACCGCGGCATAGCGCACCGCCTCGATAATCTCGCGCACATCGTCGACGCCGGTGTTTGACGCGGCGTCCATTTCGATGACGTCAATATGGCGGCCTTCGGTGATCGCGCGGCACGGTTCGCACACCCCGCACGGATCGATCGTCGGCCCGTCCTGCCCATCGGGGCCGATGCAATTGAGCGCCTTGGCGATCAGGCGCGCGGTCGACGTCTTCCCGACCCCGCGCACCCCCGTCATCAGAAACGCATGCGCCAGCCGGTCGCGCGCGATGGCATTGCCGAGCGTGCGGACCATCGCATCCTGACCGATCAGTTCGGCAAAGGTCTGCGGGCGGTATTTGCGGGCGAGAACGCGGTACGGGCCGGATGACGCCTGCGGCTTCACCTCGGGCAGGTCCATTCCCAGCATCGGGGGTTCGTCGTCGGCGGAATCGCTCATGGCATCGTCTTAGGGACGGCGCGCGATCTTGTCGAAGGGGGAAATTGGGTGGGAGCCGGAACGACCCGCGGCGAATTCGTTGCGGCTGCTTCCTTCCGGACCTGACCGGGTTGGCGAAGACCACGTCCGCCCGACTCCCGCGGCGCATATGGCGGCGGCTGAGCGGAAATGCAAGAACGGTCCTATCGATCAGCGCGATATCGGCTTAGGTGTCGAGCAGTGTACCATCGAACCAAACGTCCTCATGCCCCGGCGCAACTAGAAACCTCCACCCCGGCGGCAGCGCAATATATGGCAATGCTGCGGGACAGAGCTTGTGTAGATGATATACATGCAACGGTTTGAAAAAGTCAGGGCCATTTGGACAGCTCCCCTGACCATATGAACCAGCCGGTAGTTCCACTTTCTGGAAAATGGCGCAGACCGTTTAGCGGTAGTTGTCCTTGGAGGGCGCTCTCGGAGATGCCGAGCTTATAGGTGTCGTCGGATGGCATGAATTCGGCGCCATACTGTTGGCATTTCTCTCGCTGAACTTCGTCCATAGGTTCAAGCTAGCGTGCCTTGATCGGGATCGCTACCGGCATGGTGCGCGACCATGATCGATGTCCGCTATCGACCGAAAGCAGCTAGCGCGGCCCCTGCATGTTGCGGCTTTCGCCCGGGATATGCACGGTCAGCCCGTCCATCGCCTCGGTCAGCAAGATCTGGCACGCGAGACGGCTTGTCCGCCGCACCCCGGCGGCAAGGTCGAGCATATCCTCTTCCATCTCGGTCGCGGGCGACAGGCGGTCGAAATCCTCTTTGGCGACAATGAGGTGGCATGTCGAACAGGCCATCTGGCCCTCGCACGTCCCTTCGAGCGGCATCATGTACGCCTGCGCGACGTCGAGCAGGATGCTGCCCGGTTCCGCCTCGGCCTCGGTGCGTCCCTTGCCATCGGCGTGGATGAAGGTGACGCGCATCAATTGACCCCCTGCAATCGTGCCGCGTCCCTGATCGCGGTCAGTCCGTCGCGGAGTTCCTGCTCGCTGGTGTAGCGCCCCCAGCCCAGGCGGATCGACGCGCGTGCGTCGGCTTCGCTTACGCCCATCGCGCGCAGCACATGGCTGACCTTGCCCGACCCGCTGCCGCAAGCGCTGCCGAGCGAGAACGCGATATTGCGGGCGTCGGACATCAGGCGCAGGACGTTCACGCCCTCGCGCCGGATGTTGAGATTGCCTTGGTAACGCGCATCGACGGCGCCGTTGATCGTCCATTCGGGCAGCATGTCGCGCGCCAGCGACCACAGCCGTTCGACATGCGCGGCATCTTCGTCGAGCCGCTCGGCGGCGAGCGCCGCGGCGGCACCGAATCCAGCGCAGAGCGCGGGCGATACGGTGCCCGAGCGCATCCCCTGCTCCTGCGCACCGCCGAACATTAGCGGCGGCAGGTCGATGCCGTCGCGGATCCACAGCGCGCCGATGCCTTTCGGGCCATGAATCTTGTGCGCCGAAATGGCGATCAGGTCGGCGCCTTCGGGGATAGCGACGCGGCCATAGCCCTGCACGGCGTCGCAGAGCAGCAAGCTGTTCTTCGCATGCGCTGCGGCGGCATATTCGGCGACCGGCTGGATCGTCCCGACCTCGTTGTTGACCAGCATTGTCGCTACGATCCCATTTTCGGGGAGCAGCGCGGCGTCAGGCGGCAGAGCGACGCCGTCGCTGTCGACAGGCAGAACGGTTGCGTGCAGCCGCTCCAGACATTGCAGCGACGCCGCATGTTCGATGCTTAATCCCGCCACGCCGCCGGGAAGTATCTCGGCACCGCGCAGCAGCGCCCAGTTGAGCGCTTCGGTCGCGCCCGAGGTGAAAAACACGCGACCGCCCTTCGGCATTAGCGCAGCAACCTGATCACGCGCGACTTCGACCGCAGCAGCGGCGGCGCGGCCGCCCTTGTGCGTGCTCGACGGATTGGCAAAGCCATCGCCTTCGCCCGGTCCTTCCAGCCAGCGCAGCATCGCCGCGCGCGCCTCGGGGGCGAGCGGCGTCGTGGCTTGGTAGTCGAGGTAGATCATGGGCGGCATCTGCCCCCTTATCCCGTTCGTGTCGAGCGATCCATAGTTGTCGCCCCCGCGAAGGCGGGGGCC
>NZ_JAIBES010000011.1 GCF_019459305.1 Sphingopyxis sp.
CCCCCCCCCCCCCCGCCCCCCCCCCCCCCCCCCCCAACCAACGGGTTCTGAGGTCTTTTCGTGACAACAAAGAATCACGGCGCGCGCCATGTCGCCATCATCATGGACGGCAACGGTCGCTGGGCCAAAAAACGCCTGCTCCCCCGCGTCGCCGGTCACAAAGCCGGGGTCGAGGCGGTGCGCAATATCGTGCGCGCGGCGGGCGACATGGGCATCGAGGCGATGACGCTCTACGCCTTTTCGTCCGAAAACTGGAAACGGCCGGAAGATGAAGTCAATGACCTGATGGGGCTGATGAAACGCTTCATCCTTTCGGATCTCGATGAATTTGCCGCCAATGATGTGAAGCTGAAAGTCATCGGCAACTGGCGCGCGCTGGCGTCCGACGTCGTCGCGCTGATCGAAAACGCGCTCGAGCGCACGTCGGGCAATAAGCGCACGACGCTGGCGGTCGCGCTGAACTATGGCGCGCAGGACGAGCTGGTCCGCGCTGCGCAGGCGGCAGCGGCAACGGGCGAGATCAGCGAAGCGGCAATCGCCGCGCATCTCGACACCGCCGACATGCCGCCGCTCGACCTGCTCATCCGCACCTCGGGCGAAGTGCGGCTGTCGAATTTCCTGCTGTGGCAGTCGGCCTATGCCGAGCTATATTTCACCGATATTTTGTGGCCGGACTTCAAACCGGCAGACCTGCAGGCGGCGCTCGACCATTTTGCGCGCCGCGATCGTCGTTACGGGGGACTATAAGACATGGCGGCGGGCAAATCGGACCTGTGGGTGCGGATCGGATCGGCGATCATCCTGTTTGCGATCGCGGGCACCGCCTTGTGGTTCGGCGGGCTGGCGTTCGGGCTATTGCTGCTCGTCGGCGGCGCGTTGATGCTGGTCGAATGGTTCGCGCTGGTTCGCGCGATGACCTTGAGCAGCGGCGCCAAGGTGATGCTGAACATTCTCGGGCCGCTTCTAACCCTGGGTGCGATGGCGGGGTTGTGGTTCATTCGCGACCAGTTGGGCATGACCGCCGCGCTGTGGGTGTTCGGCATGGTGTGGGCGACCGACATCGGCGCCTATTTCGCTGGCCGCGCCTTTGGGGGCGCGCGCCTTGCCCCTAAAATCAGCCCATCCAAAACATGGTCGGGGCTGATCGGCGGCATGATTGCCGCATTGATCGCCAGCGCCACCATCGGCGACCGCGCCGGGATCATCGGCGTGCCGCTGTGGATCGGGCTGTTTATGGGGCTGCTCGCACAGCTCGGTGACCTGGCGCAAAGCTGGATGAAGCGCCGCGCCGGGGTCAAAGATTCGGGTAAGCTGATCCCCGGCCACGGCGGGCTGTTCGACCGCGTCGACGGCATCCTGCCGGTGGCACTGTTGCTGGGTGCGCTGGCTTATGCCGGGCAGCTGAGCGTTGGGACGGCGGGCTGAAATGACACAGCGCCGCCTTTCGCTGTTCGGCGCCACGGGTTCGGTCGGGCAGTCGACCCTCGACCTCGTGCGGCGCGACGGCGAGACGTGGCGCGTCACGGTGCTGACTGCGAACAGTGATGTGGCCGAACTGGCAAAGCTGGCTAGGGAGTTTCGCCCCGACGTGGCGGTGATAGCCGACGCCGCGCGGCTCAGTGATCTGCAGGCCGCGCTGACGCATACCGGCATCGACGTTGCCGCGGGCGCGGATGCGCTGGTTGAAGCGGCGCAGCGTCCGACCGATCTCGTCATGGCGGCGATCGTCGGCACCGCAGGACTGGCCCCGACAATGGCGGCGCTGGCGGCGGGATATGATGTTGCGCTGGCCAACAAGGAGGCGCTGGTCTCTGCTGGCGAGCTGATGACGGCGGTTGCCCGCACCTCTGGCGCCACCATCCTGCCCGTCGACAGCGAGCATAATGCGATTTTTCAGTGTCTGGCGGGCGGGCGCATCGATCAGGTGCGGCGCATCATCCTGACCGCCAGCGGCGGCCCGTTCCGCACGATGAGCGCTGCCGACATGGCGCGCGTCACGCCGGCGCAGGCGGTCGCGCATCCCAACTGGTCGATGGGCGCCAAGATCAGCGTTGATTCGGCAACGATGATGAACAAAGGCCTCGAACTCATTGAGGCGCATCATCTTTTCCCCGTTGGGCTCAATCGCATCGAGATTCTCGTTCACCCGCAATCGGTGATCCACAGCCTGGTCGAATATGTCGACTGCTCGACGCTGGCGCAGCTCGGCTCGCCCGACATGCGAATCCCGATCGCCAGTGCGCTCGCGTGGCCGGAGCGGATGGCGACGCCGTGTGCGCCGCTCGACCTGGCAACTATCGCACGCCTCGATTTCGAGGCGCCCGACGAGGTGCGCTTTCCCGCGACCGCGCTGTGCCGCGCTGCAATCGCTGCGGGCGGGGCGCGCCCGGCACAGCTCAACGCGGCAAACGAGGTGGCGGTGGCCGCCTTCCTGGCGGGGCGTATATCCTTTCCGGCGATCGTCGATACCGTGCGCCGGGTGATCGATGCCGCGGAACCTGCGGCGCCGTCATCGCTTCAGGACATATTCAGCGTCGATGCCGCATCCCGCGCGGCTGCCCAGCATTTTGTGGACCAATTTGAACATGCTTGAGACCCCCGGTTTCGCCTTCACCATCGTCGCGTTCTTGGCTGTCCTCGGCCCGCTCGTCTTCGTCCACGAATATGGCCACTATATCGTCGGCCGCTGGTGCGGAGTGAAGTCCGACACTTTCTCGATCGGCTTTGGGCGCAAGATCGTTAGCTGGACCGACAAGCGCGGGACCGAATGGAAGATCGGCTGGTTGCCGCTGGGGGGATACGTCCAGTTTGCCGGCGACCGCGACGCCGTCAGTCAGCCCGATGCGGAATGGCAGCAACTGCCCGCCGAGCAGAAGTCGCACACCTTCCCGGCCCAGCCGGTGTGGAAGCGATCGCTGATCGTCGCCGCAGGACCGGTCACCAATTTCCTGTTCGCGATCCTGATCCTTGCCGGATTTGCCTGGGTTGGCGGCACCCCCGTGACGCCGCCGGTTGCCGGCGGGATCGAAGCGGGATCGGCGGCCGACGCGGCAGGTTTGCGCACCGGCGATCGCATCGTTGAAATCGACGGGCGTCCGATCGAAGTATTTGGCGACATCCCGATGGCGGTCGCGCATCGCCCGGGCGAAACCATGCAGGTCCGCGTCGCCAGTGGCAGCAGCGAGCGGATGGTCGCGCTGACGCCGCGGCTGGTCAAAGAGAAAGACCCGTTCGGCAAGGAATATGAGCGCGCAATCATCGGCCTCGCGCCGCCGCCGGCGCAGTTGCAGCCGGTGACGCTGCTCGAAGCCCCGGCCGTAGGACTTCGTCAGACCTGGCAGATCGTCCGCCAGACGGGCGAGGTGCTGGGGCAGTTCCTGACCGGGCGCCGGTCGATCAAGGACATGAACGGGCCGGTCAAGATTGCCGAAATTTCGGGGCAGGCGGCGACGCTGGGAATTGCGTCGCTGATATTCTTCATCGCGCTGATTTCCATCAATCTGGGGTTCATCAACCTCTTGCCATTGCCCATGCTCGATGGTGGTCATTTGCTTTTCTATGCTTATGAAGCGATCCGGCGCCGCCCGGCGCCGCCGCAGGTGCAGGAATGGGCGTTCCGATTCGGCTTTGCGGCGGTTGTCTCCCTGATGCTGGTCGTGACTTTCAACGATTTGGGCTCATTGGGCCTGTGGGACGGGATCGCGCGCTTGATTGGCTAGCGAGTCTGGGGCAGGGAGTGCGCGCGAGCCCGCGGTCAATCGGGTTGGTCGCTTTTGAGTTATTTTTTCGGGATGAACAGCGTGGCTTCACACAAATTCTCGGCGCGGACACAGCTGTCGGCCTTCCTTCTGGCAGGCACGATGCTCGCGACGCCAGTGTTGGCGCAAGAGGTTGCGCCGCCGACCGTGCCTGCGCCCGCCCCCGAAGCGGCGCCTGCCGCAACGACGGTCCAGACGATCACCGTTGTTGGCAACCAGCGGCTCGAGGCGCAAACGATCCTGTCTTACCTGCGCTTGCGCGTCGGACAGCGCTACGACCGGTCGATCCTTGATCAGGCGCTGAAAGATCTGGCCGCGACCGAGCTGTTCAAGGATTTCCAGATCACCGACAATGCCGGTGCGCTGACGATTCAGGTTACCGAGAATCCGGTGATCAATCGCGTCATTCTCGAAGGCAACAAGCGCCTCAAGGAAGATAAGATCCGGCCCGAGATCAAGCTGGCGCCGCGGCAGATTTTTACTCGTTCAAAAGTCCGCGCCGACGTCGCGCGCATCATCGAACTATACAAGCGGCAGGGCCGTTTTGCCGCCACCGTCGAACCGAAGATGGTGTCGCTCGACCAGAACCGCGTCGATGTCGTGTTCGAGATCAACGAAGGTTCAAAGTCGAAGGTCCGCCAGATCAGCATCCTGGGCAACGAGAAGTTCAGCGACGGCGATCTGAAGGACGAGATGGCGACCAAGGAGTCGAGCCTCCTGACGATCCTGTCGTCGAACACCAGTTACGACCCCGACCGTCTGGCCTATGACCAGCAGAAGCTGCGCCTATTCTACCTGCAGAACGGCTATGCCGATTTCCGTGTCATTTCGGCCGTCGCCGAACTGACCAGCAACAAGCAGGATTTCATCATCACTTATGTCGTCGAGGAAGGCGAACGCTACAAGTTCGGCGATATCGATGTACAGAGCGAGTTGCGCGACTTTAAGCCCGAGTTGCTGAAAACCTTGCTGCCGATGAAGAAGGACGACTGGTATGATGCCAAGCTCGTCGAAGATACGGTTGAAAGCCTTAGCGAGACGGCCGGTCTGTTCGGCTATGCCTTTGCCGACATCAATCCCCAATTCCGCCGCGATCCGGAAACGCGGACGATGCAGATCACCTTCAACGTCGCCGAAAGCCCGCGCACTTATGTCGAGCGCATCGACGTCAACGGAAACACTTTGACCCACGACAAGGTCGTGCGCCGCGAATTCCGCCTGAACGAAGGCGACGCCTTCAACAGCTTTGGCATCAAGCGTACCGAGAGCCGCTTGAACAGCCTGGGCTATTTCCAGGAAAATCTGGAGATCGAGCGCAAGGAGGGTAGCGCCCCCGATCGCATCATTCTGGAAACCAACGTCCAGGAAAAGCCGACCGGCGAACTGTCGCTGTCGGCGGGATTCTCCTCGATCGAGAACTTCCTGCTGCAGGCGTCGATCCGGCAACGCAACTTTCGCGGTCTGGGCCAGCAATTGCAGGCGTCGGTCAATTATTCGAGCTATTCCAAATCGGTCGAGCTCGGTTTTACCGAACCCTATCTGTTCGACCGCAATATCTCGGTCGGCGGCAGCGTCTATCGCCGCGATTTGAACTCGTTCAACTTCATCAACAATGATCGCCAGACGACGTTCCAGCAGGTGACCACCGGGTTCCAGCTGAACGCCGGTGTGCCGCTGACCGAATTCATGTCCTTTTTCGGCCGTTACAGCCTGAACTATGACGATGTGACGCTCGACCGCGGCATCTATTTCTTCGGCAATCAGTGCGACCCGCTCGTCGCTGGCCGCTATCTTTGCGATGCGATCGGCAAGCGCACGACTTCGCTCGTCGGCTATACGCTGGCCTATGACGATCGCGACAACCGCATCCGCCCGACGCGCGGCCAGTCGCTGTCGCTCAGCCAGGATTTCGCCGGCCTTGGTGGCAGCGTCAAATATGTCCGCACCCGTGCGAACGCCTCTAAGCACTTCAATCTCGGCAGCCGCTTCATCCTCAATGTCTCGGCTGAAGGCGGCTATATTTATCCCTTCGGCAGCGCTCCCAGCCCGGGCAGCGACAAGGTCCGCCTGACCGACCGCTTCTTCCTGGGCGAACCGCAAATGCGCGGTTTCGACATTCGCGGCGTCGGCCCGCGGGTGATCCGTTATTCGGTGGATAATACCGATCCCGCCAACCCGATTGTGGTGACCGATGGTGATCGCGATCGTGGTCAGATTGACGACGCACTTGGAGGCCGCGCCTATTATCAGGGCCGACTGGAAATCGACATCCCGCTCGGGACCGGGGCAAAGGAACTCGGGTTGCGGCCATCGATTTTCCTCGACGTCGGTTCGGTGTTCAGCGTGAAGCGGCCGACGCTGACCACGCTGGCCAATTTCCGCGAAACCAATCCCGCCGCACCGGGGTTCGGCCTTATCAAGTCGCTGTGCCGCAACTCGACGACGGGCACGAGCCAGTTTGCCGACGAAGCGACAACGACGCCGCCGGGCGGCGTCCCGACGGGAACGGGCCAATACACCAGCTGTCCGACCGGCTTCTCGCGCCTTGATCCGTTCGAAGAACGCTTCTTTGGCGACAGCTGGATGCCACGCGTGTCGATCGGTGCCGGGGTCAACTGGAACTCCCCCTTCGGTCCCTTCCGGATCGACTTCGCTTACGCCCTTCGCAAAGAAGAGGGTGATGATACCAAACGCTTCTCATTCAACGTAGGAACTCAATTCTGATGAAGAACATTCTCACCGCTTCGGCGCTCGCCGTCGCTACGCTGTCGGTTTCGCCGATCATGGCCGTCCCCGCCGCCGCGCAGGCCAAGGCGGTTGCCGTCGCCGACGTCCGCGTCGCCGCCGCGCGTTCGAACGCTTTCACTGTTGCCTCGCAGCAGATCGAAACCACGTACAAGGCACAGATTGATCAACAGCAGTCGCGCGGCCAGACGCTGCAGGCCGAAATCAACGTCCTGATCGCCAAATATAACGAAGAGTCGCGCAAGACGCCGCAGAATCAGGCGACTTTGCAGGCTGCCGGCCAGGCGGTCCAGAACAAGCGTCAGGCAGCACAGGCCGAATTGAGCAAGATCGGTGCGCCCGTTGAGCTGGCGATCGCTTATGTTGAGGACCAGATCAGCGTTCGCATGAACGAAGCAATCCGTAGCGCGATGACCGCGCGTAAGATTGATCTGCTGCTCAATCCGGACGCCGTTCTGGCGCGCGAAAACAACGTCGATATCACCGATGCTGTGGTCGCCGAACTCAACCGCATCCTGCCAACCGTGTCGACCGCGGTTCCGGCCGGTTACCAGCCGGGCCAGCTGGTTCAGCAGCGCAACCAGCAGATGATGGAAGCCGCCCGCGCCGCGCAGCCGGGCGCGACGCCCGCCGCACCTGCGCCGACCGGCACCGCACCGACGACCCGCTGATATCGTGACCGACGGGGCCAAAGCGGCAGGGGCATTGGGACCGGTGGACATCCGCCGGATCCTGACGCTGCTGCCGCACCGTTATCCGATGTTGCTCGTCGATCGGGTGGTTTCGATCGTCCCCGATACCTCGATCCACGCGGTCAAAGCGGTGACGATGAACGAGCCCTTTTTTCAGGGGCATTTCCCTGGTCGGCCGATCATGCCGGGCTTGTTGATCGTCGAGGCGCTGGCGCAGGCCGCCGGCGTCCTCGCGATCGAATCGATGGGCCTCGCCGGGACCGGCAAGCTCGTCTATTTCATGGCGATCGACGGGGCGAAGTTCAGAAAGCCGGTCGAGCCCGGCTGCCTGCTCGATCTGCACGCGACGATCATTCAGGCCAAACGCAGCGTCTGCCGCTTCGAAGGCAAGGCGATGCTGGATGGCGTGTTGGCGGCCGAATGCCAGTTTACCGCAATGATCGCGGACCCGCCGGCGGACTGACTATTGCCAAATCGGGCATTCGCCGTTAGGGGCCGCAACTTCGCGTCTCCGGACGCACAGACTCGCGCACGCTGGTCGGTAACCAGCGGCACAGGAGCTTAAGACATGAAACAAGACATTCACCCCGCGTACCACATGATCACGGTCAAGATGACCGATGGCACCGAATATCAGACGCGCTCGACCTGGGGTAAAGAGGGCGACACGATGACGCTCGAAATCGACCCCACCGCGCATCCGGCGTGGACCGGCGGCAACGGCCGCATGCTCGACGCTGCGGGCCAGGTTGCCAAGTTCAACAAGCGCTTCGGTGGTCTTACCCTCAAGCGCTAATCGCTTCGGCGATCAGCTCAGAACATTTGCAAGCGCGCTTTGCCAGCCGGCAAGGCGCGTTTTGCGTTTGTCGGCGTCCAGCGCCGGGGTAAAGCGCGTCGCGGTGCCACGCATCGCCTTGGCAGCGCTTGCGAGGTCGGGATAAAGCCCCGCGCCGGTCGCAGCGAGCATCGCGGCGCCCAAAGCGGTGCTTTCGACGAAATCGGGCCGCTCGACGGTCAGGTTCAGCATGTCGGCCAGATCCTGCGCCATCCAGTCGTTCGCCGCCATGCCACCGTCGATGCGCAGGTCGGCCCAATCCACCCCATCGGCGGCAAAGGCGGATTTCAGGTTGTGCGCCTGATAGGCTTGCGCTTCCAACGCGGCGCGCGCGACATGCGCCTTGCTGGTCGCAAAGCTGAGGCCAGAGATCGCGGCGAGCACATCGGGACGCCAATGCGGTGCGCCAAGCCCGGTGAGGGCGGGGACCAGATAGACCCCACCATTGTCGGCGACCGAGCGCGCCAGCCCCTCGCTCTCGCCCGCATTGGCGAGCAGGCCGAGGCCATCGCGCAGCCATTTGATAAGGCTCCCTGCGACGAACACCGATCCCTCGAGCGCGTAGGACCGCACATCGCCTTCCTGCACCAGCACCGTCGCAAGCAGGCGATTGGCCGAGTGCGGCCGCGTGGTGCCACTCGCCGACAGGATGAAGGCGCCGGTGCCAAAGGTCGCCTTGGTCTGTCCGGGCGCCAGGCACGCCTGACCGATCGTCGCTGCCTGCTGGTCGCCCGCCATGCCGCAGATCGGGATCGCGCCCCCGAACAGGTCGGGGTCGGTCGTACCGACGCTGGTCGTGCAGCCGGTGATCTCGGGGAGAAGCGTCATTGGCACCCCGAGCAGATCGCACAGCCCCGCGTCCCAGCCGCCTGCGCCGTTGATGTTCATTAGCAAGGTCCGCGACGCATTGGTCGCATCGCTGACATGCACGCCGCCGGTCAGCCGGAAGATCAGATAGGATTCGATCGTTCCAACCGCGAGCCGAGCACCAGCTTCGCGCAATTGCGGCCAGTTTCGGAGCGCCCAGCCGATCTTGCTCCCCGAAAAATACGGGTCGAGCAGCAGTCCGGTCGTCGCCTGCACCGCCGCCTCATGCCCCGCGTCCTTCAGCGCCGCGCAGTCGGCGGCGGTGCGGCGGTCCTGCCACACGATGGCAGGCGCCAGCGGCTCGCCGCTGGTGCGGTCCCAGAACACGACGGTCTCGCGCTGGTTTGTAATCCCGATCGCCGCGACATGCTCGGCGCCCCCCGCTTTCTTGATCATCGCACGCGTGCAGGCGAGGGTGGCCTCCCAGATCTCGGCGGCGTCATGTTCGACCAGACCGGGTCCGGGGTAATGCTGCTGAAACTCGCGCTGCGCGCTGCCGAGCGGCACCCCATCGGCGGCAAACAGCATCGTCCGGGTCGAGGTCGTTCCCTCGTCGATAACGATGATATTCTCCGCCATGCCGCGCTCTCCCGCTTTGCGCGTAACCTTGGCGCAGCACGGCGGGCGACTCAAGCGCGATAGCGCGGATCAGATCGTATTGAGCGGGATGCGCAGATAGCGTCGTCCATCGGCTTCGACAGGCGGTAGCGCTCCGGCGCGGATATTGACCTGCAACGACGGCAGGATCAGCTGTGGCGCCGCCAAACCCTTGTCCCGCGCGCTGCGCATCGCGACGAAATCAGCTTCGCTGACCCCGTCATGGACATGGACGTTGGCGGCGCGCTGCTGGGCGACGGTCGATTCCCATTCGGGCTCGCTACGATCCTGGGTCGGGTAATCGTGACAGGTAAAGATGCGGGTGTCCGCGGGCAGCGCGAAAATCTTGCGGATCGAACGATAAAGCGTCGCCGCGTCACCGCCGGGAAAGTCGGCGCGCGCCGTGCCATAATCGGGCTGGAACAGCGTGTCGCCGACAAAAGCGGCATCGCCGATGGTATAGGTGACGCAAGCGGGCGTGTGGCCGGGGGTGTGGATGACGCCGATCGTGAGATCGCCCAGCGGCAGCGTGTCGCCTTCGTCGACCAGCCGCGAAAAGACGCTGCCATCGGGCGTGACGTCGTCCGCGGCGAACAGCGGGGCAAAGATGCGCTGCACGTCACCGATATGGCGGCCGATGACGATCGGCGCGCCGGTGCGTTCGTGGATGTAATGCGCCGCGGTCAGATGGTCGGCATGGGCGTGGGTTTCGAGGACATAGGCAAGATGCAGCCCGCGCGCTTCGATTTCGGCGAGCAACCGGTCAGCCCCGGCGGTCGAGGTGCGACCGTCGCGCTGGCTGAAATCGAGCACCGGATCTACGATTGCCGCTGTGCCAGTGGCTGGATCGGCAACGATATAGCTGATCGTATTGGTCGCGGCGTCGAAAAAGCCGGCGACATCGGGGCGAGGGGAAGCGGCGGTCATGGGAAATCTCCTTTGCAAATATATTAGGCATTGCTAAATTAGAATCAACTAATATATTGGCACAATGTTCGATCTGACCCGCTTTGACCTCCGTCTGTTTGAAGAATGCGCCGGGCGCGCTGCAACGCTGCTCCGCCTCCTTGCCAATGAGAAGAGGCTGACGATCCTCTGTCAGCTCGCCGACGGCGAAATGGCTGTGGGCGATATTCAGTCGCACGTTAGCCTGTCGCAATCAGCGCTGTCACAGCATCTCGCACTGCTGCGTGCCGAAGGCATCGTCGCGACGCGGCGCGAGGGGCAGGCGGTGTTCTACCGCCTCGACGATCGCGCCGCAATGTGCGTGATCGAAACGCTCGCCGAACTTTTCTGTCCCCCCGAAATGAGGAAATGATCATGACGGCCACCATCGACAGCCTCGCGCCGCACGACGTCCGCGCCCGGCTCGACAGCGGCCGCGCCATCCTCGTCGACATTCGCGAGGCCGGCAAATTTGCCCGCTTGCATATCGCGGGCGCCCGCTCGCAACCCCTGTCGGGGTGGGAGCAGGCGCACCTTGGCATCGATCCTGCCGCTGACGTCATTTTCACCTGCCGCTCGGGCGTGCGCACCGCGGGTGCGCGCGACCGACTGGCTGCGCGCGCTTCGGGCGAAGCTTTCGACCTTGAGGGCGGCGCCGACACATGGAAAAAGGCGGGGTTGCCGGTGGCGACCGAAGCATCAGCGCCGCTCGAAATCATGCGCCAGGTTCAGATTGCGGCGGGTACGTTCCTCTTGATCGGCGCTTTGCTAGGGACCTTTGTTACGCCCGCCTGGTTTGGGCTGTCGGCGTTCGTTGGCGCCGGACTTCTGTTCGCGGAGATTAGCGGCTTTTGCGGCATGGCGCGGCTACCGATGCTGGCGCCGTGGAACCGCCGGACGGCGCCTTGATGCGCGCGACATCGGCGTGGTTTCGCGACCTTGATCGTGGGTTATGGTTACCGCGCTGGCTTGCGCACCGCGCCGAGACGATCTTTCGCATCGCGCTCAGCCTGATCTTCATCATCGGCGGGCTCGGCCATTTCGTTCAGCTAGACGAGATGCTGCAACGCATCGATGAATCGCCATGGCGCGATCAGGTTGTGGCCATTGGCGATGATCCGGGGATGCTGCTGTGGCTCAGCGGCGGGGTGTTCATCCTGTTTGGGCTGCTGCTCGCATTGGGGCTCGTGCGACGCTTGTCTGCACTGCTGCTGTTCGTCACGCTGGTGCCGATCACTGTCTCGGTCCACAACGCGCCTGGCTATGTCGGGCCACTGCGCAAAAATGTCGCGATCCTTGGCGCGCTGCTCTTCATCTATACACAGCGCGGCCGCGTGCGTTGATCGAATCGCTGCTCCTCGCGGCCCTTGGCGGCGTTCTCATCGGGCTGCTGCTGACGCTGTTCGGCGGCGGCGGATCGGTGCTCGCAACACCCTGGCTGATCTATGTAGTCGGAGTGGTCGATACCCACGCCGCGATCGCGACCTCTGCTGCTGCGGTGGCGGTGAACGCCGCGACAGGACTGATCGCGCAGGCGAAGGCTGGGCGGGTCAAATGGCCGTGCGCCAGCGTATTCGCCACCGCCGGGTTGATCGGATCGGTGCTGGGCGCGCGGCTCGCGATGCAGGTCGACGGCGATTTTTTGATCCGCGCTTTCGGCGTCGCGATGATCGCTATTGCGGTATCGATGCTCATCCCGCGCAAGAATGAAGGCAACCCGGCGGTCCGGTTGACCCCGACGATGGTATGGAAATTGGCGCCGGTCGGGCTGGTTGCGGGTTTGGCGGCTGGGTTCTTCGGCATCGGCGGCGGTTTCCTGATCGCGCCGGGGCTGATGGCGGCGACGGGCATGACACTCGCCAACGCATCCGCATCCTCGCTTGTTTCCGTGACCCTATTTGGCGGCGCGACCAGTGCGACTTATGCCTTGCACGGCCAGCTGCTCTGGCCGTTGTTTGCGGCGCTCGTGGCGGGCGGGGCGGTTGGAACATTAGCGGCGATGCCGCTGCTTCGCCGTATCGAGAAGAACGCAAAACTGCTGCGCCATGGCTTCGCGCTGCTGGTGATCGCGGTCGGGCTGTTTATCATTTTTCGCTAAACGCTTGCCAAATCAGCATCTCTATGCCATATATTGTGCAGCGCAGCATGGCGGAACGATCCGCCGCAGCCACCGGCAGCGTGATTTTCCCGCCCAATCTCAGGCGCGGGACGAGCCGGAACCGCGCTATTGTCCCCAGAGGCACCCTTTCACGCGGGTCGTTTCGAACCCGCGGCCGCGTGCCGTCCGTTCGATACGAATGGACGCTGTGCGCGTCGCTCTTAGTGAGTATTTTATGACGACTTTCAACGACTTTGGCCTGCACGCCGACATCAATCGCGCGCTTGCCGCCAAGGATTATACTGTCCCGACCCCCATCCAGATGCAGGCGATCCCGCCGCTGATGAAGGGCCGCGACCTGTGCGGCATCGCGCAGACCGGCACCGGCAAGACCGCGGGTTTCTCGCTGCCCTCGATCCATCACCTGCTGACCTATCCGCATCGCCCGACCCCGCGTGGCTGCCGGATGCTCGTCCTCGCGCCGACGCGCGAGCTGGCGGCGCAGATTGCGCAGAGCTGCCGCGACTATGGCCGCTTTACCAAGCTGTCGGTCTCGACCGTGTTCGGCGGCGTGCCGATCAACAAGCAGATCCGCGACCTTTCGGGCGGCGTCGACATCCTCGTCGCCACCCCCGGCCGTCTGCTCGACCTGATCGACCAGCGCGCGCTGCGGCTCGACGATGTCGAGATCTTCGTTTTGGACGAGGCCGACCAGATGATGGACATGGGCTTCATTCATTCGCTGCGCCGCGTCGCCAAGTTGCTGCCGTCGCGCCGCCAAAACCTGTTCTTCTCGGCGACGATGCCCAAGGAAATCGCCGGCCTGGCAGAGCAGTTCCTCAACGATCCCGTCACCGTGTCGGTCACCCCGCAAGCGACGACCGTCGAAAAGATCCGCCAGTTCGCGACCTTCGTCGAACAGAAGGAAAAGCAGGCGCTGCTGCACTCGGTCGTTGCGACGCAGGACATTGATCGCGCGCTGATCTTCACCCGCACCAAACATGGCGCCGACCGTGTCGTCCGCCACCTCGCGGGCGCCGGGATCAAGGCGATGGCGATCCATGGCAACAAGAGTCAGTCGCAGCGCACCCACGCGTTGCAGGCGTTCCGCTCGGGCGACATCAAGCTGCTCGTCGCGACCGACATTGCCGCGCGCGGTATCGACGTGTCGGGCGTTTCGCACGTCATCAACTTCGAAATCCCGAACGTGCCCGAACAATATGTCCACCGCATCGGCCGCACCGCGCGCGCCGGCGCTGAGGGCATGGCGATCAGCTTCATTGCTCCCGATGAGCGGCCGTATATGAAGGACATCGAGCGCGTCACGCGCAGCAAGTCCGAACCGATGCCGCTGCCCGAGAATTTCAACGAGCTGGTGCGTAACCTGCCCAAGCCCGTTGCTGGTCCGCGCGACACCGGCAGCCAGGGCCGCGACCCGAACCGCCAGCGCCAGGACGCGCGCCGCCAGCCGAGCGGCGGTCAGCCGCGCGGTGATCGCGGTCCGCGCCGTGACGCTCCCGCCGGTGAGGGCGCCGAAGGCCAGCGCAAGCGCCGCTTCCGCCCGCGCAACAAGAGCGTCGGCGCGCATAAGGGTGCGGTGACGCGCGTCGGTTGACGCCAAAACCCTCGTCATTGCGAGGAGCGTAGCGACGAAGCAATCCAGGGTGTGACAAGCCGCTCTGGATTGCTTCGCCACGCTCGCAATGAAAAGCTGTAACTATTGACGCCAAGCGGGCACCCACTACCCTTCGCACCATAATAGGAACGAAGGGTAGCGGATGATCAACGCAGAGGCAGCGATGCCCATCACGCGCCAAAGCGAACGCAAGGTCATCCTGGCCTCGTCGCTCGGCACCGTGTTCGAATGGTATGATTTCTACCTCTACGGGCTGCTCGCGACGGTGATTTCGGCGCAGTTCTTTTCGGGCGTCAACGAAACCACCGGCTTCATCTTTGCGCTCGCCGCATTTGCCGCGGGTTTTGCCGTCCGGCCTTTTGGGGCGCTCTTCTTCGGGCGCATCGGCGACCTTGTCGGACGCAAGAACACCTTCCTCGTCACCATGGGTCTGATGGGTGCTTCGACCTTCCTCGTCGGCGTGCTGCCCAGCTATGCCTCGATAGGGGTCGCGGCACCGATCCTGCTCGTTGTCTTGCGCCTTCTGCAAGGCCTCGCGCTCGGCGGCTAATATGGCGGCGCGGCGACTTATGTCGCCGAACACGCGCCCGAGGGAAAGCGTGGTCTCTTCACCAGTTTCATTCAGACCACCGCAACGCTCGGGCTGTTCGCGGCACTCGGCGTCGTCATCACGATCCGCACCCTGATCGGCGAGGCGGCCTTTGCCGACTGGGGCTGGCGTATTCCCTTCCTGATCTCGATCATCCTGCTCGGCGTCTCGTTGTGGATCCGCATGCAGCTCAATGAAAGCCCGGTCTTTCAGAAGATGAAGGACGAAGGAACGACGTCAAAGGCGCCGCTTTCCGAAGCCTTCGGCCGTTGGGGCAACCTCAAATGGGTGATCATAGCCTTGTTCGGTGCAGTCGCGGGGCAGGCGGTCGTTTGGTACACCGGCCAATTCTATGCGCTGTTCTTTCTCGAAAAGACGCTGAAGGTCGATGGCGCGACTGCGAACATTCTGATCGCCATTGCATTGGTCCTCGGCACGCCGTTCTTCATCCTGTTCGGCTGGCTCAGCGACAAGATCGGGCGTAAGCCGATCATTCTCGCGGGCTGCGCGCTGGCGGCGCTCACCTATTTCCCGGCGTTTCAGATGCTGACGAGCGCTGCGAACCCCGCCATGGCGAAGGCACAGCAGAACGCCGCCGTGATCATGGCAGCCGACCCTGACACCTGCGCCTTCCAGTTCGACCCGATCGGGCGCAACAAGTTCGAAAGCACCGGCTGCGACATCATCAAGTCGACGCTGGCAAAGGCTGGCGCCAGTTACACGGCGTTAACGCGCGAGCGGGTAACGGGCGATCCGGCGCGGGTACGGATCGGATCGCACGTGCTCGCCGCGCCTGATCCCTGGCGGCTGGCCGAGGAGGATCGGGCGGGGGCAATTGCGGCTTTCCGCGTCCAGCTTGAACAAGCCCTCGCCGACGCCGGCTATCCGGCGAAGGCGAATACCAATGCGATCAACAAACCACTGGTCGTCGCGATCCTCTTCTACCTCGTGCTGCTGGTGACGATGGTTTATGGTCCGATTGCCGCGCTGCTCGTCGAACTGTTTCCCAGCCGCATCCGCTACACCGCGATGTCGCTGCCTTATCATATCGGCAACGGCTGGTTCGGCGGTTTCCTGCCGACGACCGCGTTTGCGATGGTCGCGGCGACCGGCAATATCTACTACGGCTTGTGGTATCCGGTCGTCGTTGCGGTGATCACGCTGGTGATCGGGCTTTTCTTCCTGCCAGAAACATTTCGTCGCAAAATTCACGACTAGCCCCGGATTGACGGACGGCGCCCGCGCGTTAGGGTCGCGCCAGCCTTGAGGGGGGCGTGATGATGATCGACGACGACGATTTCGAACCGCTGCCGCCGCGGCGTCCATTGTTCCGCCGCAAGCGCGTACTCGTCCCGCTTGGCTTGCTCGTGGCGATCCTTGCCATCTTCTTCGCGCTGCGCACGTCGGATACCGATCGCGACGCGATGATCGCCAAATATAGCGGCCCCGCTGGCGCCTTTGTGGCGGGTCCTGCGGGACAGCGAATCCACTACCGCGATCAGGGCAAGCGAAGCGGCCCCGCAATCATCCTGCTCCATGGATCGAACAGCAGCCTCCACACCTGGGAACCGCTGGTGCAGCGACTCGGTGCCAACTATCGCATCGTCACGCTCGACCTGCCTGGACACGGGCTGACCGGCGGCACGCCGGACAAGGATTACAGCGCCGACGGCATGGCAGCGGCGGTCGATGTCGTTGCGGCGAAGCTTGGCCTCGATCATTTCATTCTCGGCGGCAATTCGATGGGCGGCTGGGTTGCGTGGCGCTACGCGCTCGCGCAGCCGGGCCGGGTCGATGCGCTACTGCTGCTCGACGCCAGCGGCATGCCGCTGCGCAAGGGGGAGAAAGCGCCCGAATCGAACGTCGGCTTTCGGATCCTGAAATACCCGTTCGGTCGCTGGCTCGCGACCCAGATCACCCCGCGCGCGCTGGTCGAACAGTCGCTGCGCGGATCAGTCGAAAGGCAGGCCGTCGTCGATGACGCGACGGTCGATCGCTATTGGGAACTGCTGCGCTTTCCCGGCAATCGCGAGGCGACGGTGCTGCGCGCGCGGATGGATCGCGAGCCTGCGATGGCGGCGCGCGTCGGTGACATCAAGGCGCCGACGCTGATCCTGTTCGGCGACAAGGACCGGGTGATCAACCCGAGCGCAGCGCAGAGCTTCCATGAGCGGATTACGGGGTCCGAAGTCGTGCTGCTGAAGAATATCGGACATCTGCCGATGGACGAAGACCCCGACGCCACCGCGGCCGCCATCACCGACTTCCTCACGCGGCGGCTTGTTGTCCCATCGCCGACGGATCCAGGAACGCGCTGATCCGTGCCGCAACGACAGCGGCGTGGGTGAAGGGGAACAGGTGCGATCCCGGCACCACCTCCAGCGCCGCGCCGTCGATCAGGTCGGCGAGCATTTGGCCATAGCAGGCGGGCATGACGCCATCCCGCTCTCCAACCAGCACCAGCGTCGGCAAGGCTTTGAATCCCGGCAGATAGGCGGTGCTCGACCAGCCAGCCATCGCCATGGTTTGATACGCGATGCCGAGCGGCGTTGCAGTCTGGACCTTCAGACCGCTCGCTTGCATATCATCGTCGAAGATTGCGCCCCAGCCGATGCCCGGCGCGCCCATGATCGGCGTGGTCGCCATCAGTATCATGCGGCGCACTCGCCCAGGAAACTGCATTGCGATCTGCTGCGCCAAGGCGCCGCCCCAGCTGAAACCGGCAATATCGAGAATGTGATGACCCAGCCGGTCGGCAATCTCCATCACCACCGCGGCAATCGTGGAGGCGCCATAAGGCAGCAAGGCATCGGGTGAGGCGCCTACCCCCGGCATGTCGAGCGTCCAGACTTCTCGTCCATGGATCTGCGCGAGCAGCGGCGCCGCGGCGGTCAGGTCAGCACCGATCCCGTTGAGGAACAGCAGCGGCGTGCCTTCCGCACCGGCGCGCCAGCGGGCGATGCAGAGTCGCAGTCCGTAAACATGTTCGCTGCTGGTGACGGGCCGACCGCTGATCCTGCTCATGCCATGCGCCTTCGCATATCTTCGTGACGCGCGAAAGGCCGACGATCGTTCAGTCCGCTTGCCGCGCAGAGGCTTGTTCGTAGCGAAGGCAATCGAAAATCTTTGCGCCGGCAAGGAACACCGCCCCGCTACAGGCTAGCAACAGCAGCGTTCCGCCTATCCCGGGATATTGCTCAAGATAGGCTGCGCCGCGCGCCATTGCGCCCACCGCCAGCGCATAAATGATCAGGCACGCTTCAAAGCGGGTCTTGATGACGAACAGGCGTCCGATTTTTTTCCACATCGCAGTTCACCCAGCAAGAGCCATGCCACTGGCGCAAAAGTGGGATTTGCTGCGCCGGGCTTATGGTAAACTGTAAATTAATCCGACAAAAGAGGGAAGGCGCGTGGTGGCTGTCGTCGATCGGGACTTACCTTACCGCAGGAGCCATCCGCGCCCGCAGCTTTTGCAACTCGCGTTCCGATACCCGCTCGAGCGCGGCCGCAGGCTTTCCCTCACGCAGTCGTTCACGATCCTTGTCCGACGGTTCGACCCGCCGCACGCGCACCGCGGCATGGCCCTGCGCTTTGATCCCCAGCTGTTCGGCAGCGCCGCGCGACAGGTCGATCAGGCGGCCGCGCGCAAAGGGGCCGCGATCATTGACCCGCACGATGATCCGCCGCCCGCTGTCGAGCGCGGTGACCTCGACATAGGTCGGCAGCGGCAGGGTGGTGTGCGCGGCGGTGATCCAGCCGGGGCGAAATGGCTCTCCGTTGGCCGTGCGGTTGCCCGATTCGCTGCCGTACCAGCTCGCATAACCCACTTCGTCATAGATGGGCGCTGCCGTTGGCACATAGGTGGTGCCGCGGATCGAATAGGCGGGGCCGATGCGGACCGGCGTGTCGGACACGGCGCGATAGTTGCCGCCGGCGCAGGCGCCAAGCGCCAGCGTCAGGACGGCAGGCCACAGGAGGCGCGCAACTTTGGACGCGCGCATCCTGCGCTATTCCAGTTCGCTCAGATCCAGCGCGGCCAACAGGGCCGTGCGCGCATGCCGGACGTCGCGCACCAGGTTTGCCGAAGCCAGGTCGCCGGGCGCGATCGACTCCGGCCAGTGCGCCTCGACCACCTCGGCAATATCGTCCAGCTTTGCTCCATCGGCGATGAAGCGGGGATCGACCGTCGCCGGGTCGGCGACGACGCGCAGGCGCAAACAGGCGGGACCGCCGCCGTTTGCCATCGACTGGCGGACGTTGACCGGCAGCAGCCGGCGGATCGGGCCGTTGCCTGCGACATGCGCCTCCAGCCAGCTCCACACCGCGGGGATTGCCTGCGCCTCGGTTGGCAGCACCAGGCCCATGCCGCCGCCGTCGGGCAGGCTGACCAGCTGCGCGTTGAACAGATAGGATTTGATCGCGTCGGGCAGGGTGACGGCGCTCGCGGGTACTTCGACAATCTCGACCGCGGGAAAGGCGGCTCGGATCCCGGCATGCGCGGCCGCGCGGTCCTCGAATGCGGTTTCGTGGGTGAACAGCACATGCTCGTTCGCCACCGCAACGACATCGTTGTGAAAGGCGCCGCCTTGAATCGCCGTGTCCGACTGGCGGATGAAGAGGGTACGCGCGGGATCGAGCCGGTGGTGGCGCGCGATCGCCTTGGACGCGTCGAGATGCTGGCGGGCCGGGAAACGGCCGCCGCCGACGCCATAGACAAAGATTTCCACGCCTTGTCCGTCATGCCCGCTGCATAGCCGCATATGGTTCGCCGCACCCTCGTCGCCGAACGGAGCGGGGATCGGTGGGTGGACGGCAAAGGCGGGGTCAGCAAAGGCAAGGCGAAGCTGCGCCAGCGTTCCCGGCCATTCGTGGCTGCGGTGCGGCATGGTGACCAGGTTGGCGACCGTCATATGGCATTTGCCGTCGGCGCTGTCGGGCGCGGGCGAGACGGTCGCGGCGTTTGCCGCCCACATCGACGACGCCGACCAGGCCTGTGCGCGCAAATGCCCCTCGGCATCGTCCAGCGTCGTGCCGAGGGTTGCAAGCCACGGCGCGTCGGGGCGGTCGAGCGGCATGAAGAAACCTTGGGCCAATCCGAGCGCCAGATTGTGGCGCATCTTGTCGATGCCCTGCAGCGCCGCCGCACGCGGCTGCGATACGTCGCCGGCGTTCGACGCCGACGCGATATTGCCGCGGCTTAGCCCGGCATAATTATGGCTGGGACCGATGATCCCGTCGAAATTGATTTCGGTCAGCATGTCAGCGCCCGATCCAGCTGATGTCGATGCCGACGTCGACGCCGAGCAGCTTTGCAGCCGTACTATCGAGCGTCGACCCGTCGCCGACCTTGCCGAAACAGCAGCGGAAATCGGCGAGCCGCCCGGTCGCGACCAGCGCGTCGTCGCCGGCGTCAGTGATCGCCGAAATCTCGACATGCTTCGCACCCGCGACGCTCGCGACCTGATCGGTGCGCGCGGTCATCGTCGGGCCGCCGTCGAAGATGTCGACATAATTTTCGAACGCGAAATTCTCGTTCTCCAGCATCCGCATCGCGGCACGGCCGCTGGGGTGCGGGACGCCGATGACGCTGCGCGCATGCTCGCTGAGCATCGCGATATAGACGGGATGCTTGGGCATCAGGTCGGCAATGAACTGGTTGCCGTGGACCGCGTTGAACTGATCGGCTTCCTGAAAATTCATCCCGAAAAATTTGCCTGCGACCCCGTCCCAGAACGGGGAGCCACCCGCCTCGTCAATCACGCCGCGCAATTCGGCGAGGATGCGGTCGCCGAAGCGCGCGCGGTGGCGGGCGATGAACAGATAGCGCGAGCGCGCGAGCAGGAGGCCGAGACCGCCCGCGCGCGCCGCCGGGTGGAGGAACAGCCCGCCGACCTCGCTCGATCCGTTGAGGTCGTTGCTCAGCATCAGGATCTGCGCGTGAAAGGTGCGGCCGAGCTGCTCGCTGTGCTTGCTGTCGGTGCCGATGCGGTACGAGTAAAAGGGCCAGCGCTGGCCGACCTGCCCGAAAATCTGGCAGGTGCCGCGCACTTCGCCGCTGTCGAGATCTTCGAGCACGAGCAGGTACAGCTCGTCCGACGGATACTCCTTGTCGCTGGCGAATGAGGCTTCGGTGCGTTCGAGCTTGGTACGCAACGCTTTCTTGTCGGGAGGCAGGTTGGTAAAGCCGCCGCCGGTCAGCTTCGCCATTTCGTAAATGCTCTGCAAATCGCCCGGCTTGGCTGCCCGGATCACGTAATTCACACTGTCCCCCGTTCCGCTATGCGTATCATGGTGAGCGCCGACAACTGCGCGCGTTCGGCGAGGCTGTCGACAATCAGAAATTCGTCCGACGAGTGAATCGCGCCGCCCCGCGGCCCCATGGTGTCGACCACTGGAATCCCGCAGGCGGCGATATTGTTGCCGTCGCAGACGCCGCCCGTGGCGTTCCAGCGGATCGGCGGCAGGCCGAGCGCGGCTCCGCAGTCGCGCACCAGCTCGAACAGGCGCGTCGCGGCGGAATCGAGCGGTTTGGGCGGGCGGTTGAAGCCGCCGTGGAGGTGACAATGGACGTCGTGGTCGCGCTGGATGTTGGCGACCGTGTCACGTAGCGCGGTTTCGGCGGCTACCATTGCCGCGGGGGTTGCGGGGCGCAGGTTGACGCGCAGGATCGCCTGGTCGGGGACGACGTTATTGGGGCCGCCACCGTCGATTCTTGCCGGATTTACCTTTAATTCCAGTGATTTAAGCGCGTTCAGACGCACCGCGAGATCGGCCGCAGCGACGAGAGCGTTGCGGCCCTCTTCGGGGTTGCGGCCGGCATGCGCCGCGCGGCCATGGATGATGACGCTGAAGTTGCCGCTTCCCGGCCTCGCCCCCGCCAGCGTGCCGTCGGGCAGCGCGGGTTCGTAGGTTAAAGCGGCGGTTTTCCCGGCGGCAAGTTCGGCGATCAGCCGCGACGAGGCGTGGCTGCCGGTTTCCTCGTCGCTGTTGATCAACACGTCATAGCCGAGGCGGTCGGCGAACGGTGACGCTTCCAGCGCAGTCAGCGCGGCGAGGATGACCGAAATCCCCGCTTTCATATCGGCAGTGCCGGGGCCGTTGAGGACGCCGGGTTCAAGCCATTTCAGGTTCTGGAACGGATGGTCGGCGGCGAACACCGTGTCCATATGACCGGTGAGCAATAGCTGGACCGGCGCGTCGGGGCGCACCCGAACGTGGAGATGATCACCGCGCTGGATGGTGCTGACCCGGCCCGTGGCATCGACGCTTTCGACCGGATCGGCGGCGACGAGCCGCAGGTCACCGGGTAGCGCGGCAAAGCTGTCGGCGAGCTGCCCCGCGACATTTTTGAGGCCGGCAAGGTTGCCGGTGCCGCTGTTGACCGCGGCCCAGCGTTCGACCTGCGCCAGCATCGGCGCATCGGCGGCGCGTTCGAGCGTGGCGGTTTCGGTGGCCGTAAGCGAGTTCATGGGTCCGGCTATAGCGAGCGGCGCGGCGCTTGCCACCCCCGCCGGGGCGGAATCATCCGCCGACCATCACCCGCGGCTATGGCGCGGCACTTAGACCGCGAGGAGCAGCTAGACCGCGAGGAGCAGCGTGTCGTCGCTTTGCGGCGGCGCGGCTGCGAATGAGGGCAGGGGTTCGAAACTGGCGTCGATCAGCGCCGGTTCGACCAGCCCGTCGAGCTTGAAATGGCCAAGCCGCCGTTCGTCGTCGGAGCGCCAGCTTTTGTCGAGGTTCAGCGCGCTGACGAACAGGTCGCCACGGCGTTCGAACATCTGATGCGGCGCGAGCTTCATCTGCTGGCCGTTATATCGCGCGGTGACGACGCGCTTGCGCGCGATCGCTTCCATCAGCGTCAAACGTGTTTCGTTCATGAGCTCGCCTGGGGGAGGAGGGGAGAGGTTTCGTTGTGCATTGCAACATAATGCACATGCTGGCAGTCCCGGCAAGTGTCGAATCGAAACCGATCGGCTGAAATCCTATGCGTGACATCGCTGCCATTGCCATATTGGGCCAATCGCGGCATAGGGCAGCGGCCCTTTCCTCCCCGGATTCCATTGCGCCATCGCGCTGATCAAAGGGTGCTTGAATGACTGATTTCCTTGACCGCAGCGGCTTGTCCGTCGATTCGCGTTTGGCCGATTTCATCGAGGCGCGCGCGCTTCCCGGCACCGGGCTCGATGCGGCCAAATTCTGGGCCGATTTCGCGGCGTTGCTGGGCAAATTTGCCCCCGAAAATGCGGCGTTGCTCGCCAAGCGCGAGGATTTGCAGGCCAGGATCGATGCCTGGCACCAAGCGCGGGTCGGGCAGGCGCATGACGCCGCCGCTTATCAGGCTTTCCTCCGCGAGATCGGCTATCTAGTCTCCGAACCAGCGGCCTTTGCGGTCGGCACGCAGAATGTCGACCCCGAAATCGCGACGATGGCAGGGCCGCAGCTCGTCGTCCCCGCGCTCAACGCGCGTTTTGCCCTCAACGCTGCCAATGCGCGCTGGGGCAGCTTGTATGACGCGCTCTACGGCACCGACGCGCTCGATGCACCCCCGGCCAAACCGGGGGGCTATGACGCCGAGCGCGGCGCGGCGGTGATTGCGCGCGCCAAGGCGTTTCTGGACGACGCGGTACCGCTGGCGTCGGGCCGCTGGGCCGACTGGCAGGGTGAGCAGCTGACGCTGGCCGATCCGGGGCAGTGGGTCGGCAGCAAGCCCGGCGGCATCCTGCTTCACCACAATGGCCTGCACATCGAACTGGTGATCGATTCGGCGAGCGCAATCGGCAAGACCGACCCGGCGGGCATCGCCGATGTCGTGCTCGAAGCCGCGCTCACCACGATCATCGATCTGGAAGACAGCGTCGCCGCGGTCGATGGCGAGGATAAGACGCTCGGCTACACCAACTGGCTTGGGCTGATGCGCGGCGACCTCACCGAAAGCTTCGCCAAGGGCGGGGCGACGGTGACGCGCGCAATGGAGACCGACCGCGAATGGACCAGCCCGTCGGGCGAGCCGTTAGTCCTCCACGGGCGCAGCGTGATGTTCGTGCGCAACGTCGGCCATCTGATGACGACGCCGATGATCCGGCTGCCAGGCGGTGCCGAAGCGCCCGAGGGGCTGTGCGACGCGGTGATCACCAGCCTGTGCGCGCTCCACGACCTCAAAGGCCTTGGCACGCTAACCAACAGCCGCGCGGGCAGCATTTATATTGTCAAGCCCAAGCAGCATGGCCCTGAGGAATGCGGCTTCACCGACCGACTGTTCGACGCGGTCGAGGATATGCTGGGTCTCGCGCGTCACACGATGAAGGTCGGGGTGATGGACGAGGAACGCCGCACCTCGGCGAACCTCGCCGCGTGCATCCACGCGGTGAAGGACCGCATCGTGTTCATCAACACAGGCTTCCTCGACCGCACCGGCGATGAAATCCATACCAGCATGCGCGCGGGGCCGATGATCCCCAAAGGCGAGATGAAGGCGAGCGATTGGATTGCGTCCTATGAGGATCGCAATGTCCGCATCGGGCTGGCCTGCGGGCTGTCGGGCAAGGCGCAGATCGGCAAGGGCATGTGGGCGATGCCCGACCTCATGAAGGCGATGCTCGACGCCAAGATCGGCCACCCGAAATCGGGCGCGAACACCGCGTGGGTGCCGTCGCCGACCGCCGCGACGTTGCACGCACTACATTATCATCAGGTCGACGTGTTCGCGCGGCAGAAGGAAATCGCGGGCGAAGCCGTGCCGTCGCTCGACCGGTTGCTGAACATCCCGGTCGCCACCGGGCGCAACTGGAGCGAGGCTGAAATTACCCGTGAGCTCGACAATAATTGCCAGGGCATCCTCGGCTATGTCGTGCGTTGGATCGACCAAGGCGTTGGCTGTTCGAAGGTACCCGACATTGACGACGTCGGCCTGATGGAAGACCGCGCGACGTTGCGGATCGCGTCGCAGGCGCTCGCCAACTGGCTGCTGCACGGCGTGTGTTCGGCGGATCAGGTTGATGCAGCGCTGGCTCGGATGGCGGCGAAGGTCGATGGGCAGAATGCGGGTGATCGGCTGTACGAAAAGCTGACGCCCGACGGGATCGCGTATCAGGCGGCGCGGGCGCTGATCTTTGACGGGGTGATCCAGCCGTCGGGTTATACCGAGCCGTTGCTGCACAAGTTCCGGCAGGCGAAAAAGGCGGCCTGAGGCCAGGCGGCTGGTTTCGATGGAAGCGGCCCTATCTTCGCCCATCCTTTTTAGGGAGGGACCGGGGGTGGCTAGCCGCCAAAGGCGGCGTACTTCGCTTGGCTCGCTGTCGCTCGCGCGCCCACCCCTACCTCCTCTCTAAGCGAGAGGGGGTAGGCCAGCAGGTTCCTCATTTACCGCCGCTTCCATACAATATGTCTTGCCCCGGCCCGCTATAACGCGCCATCTTTGGCGCAGGGCAATGTGGGGGCAGGGCGATGACAGCACCGTTTAATTTCGGGCAGCTCAAATTTCTGAAGGCGCTGACCGAGGCGCTGTTTCATGGCGCCGACATGGCGATCACAGCCGGTCAGGTCGTCGACAATATCTGTCAGCTGTTCGAAAAGGTCGGCGGGACTAAGCTCGATGAAATACGCCTGTCGCTGACCGCGACCGAGGTCGTGCTGGGCGGGCCGTTTTTCACCGAGGATGATGTTGCCGGGCGTGCGGCCAAGCTGAAGAACCGGCTCCAGAACAGCCAGATAGACCTGTTTCAGGACATGGCGCGGCTGCGCGGGATTGTTTACGCCTGCTATTATGGCCATTGGCAGTCGGGGCTGACGCCGGGCGATCAGGACGCCAATGTCGCCAACCCGGTGCATCGCCAGATCGGGTTCACGCTGCCCAAACACCGCGCTCGCGGTGCGGGCGAGATGCCAATCACGCCCGTCACGGGGCGCGAGATCGACCCGGCGCATATCCTTGATGCTACCACGCTGGGCGACGAATATGATGTCGTCGTCATCGGATCGGGCGCGGGTGGCGCGGTCGCGGCGCACAATATCGCGGCGCAGGGTTACAAGGTGCTGATTGTCGAGGCGGGGCCGTTTTACCCGTCGCACAAGATCCATCACCACGAACTCGACATGATCGCAAGCCTCTACAAGCATGGCGCGCTCCAGACATCGACTAACCGCGATTTTGTGGTGTTCCAGGGGCGCTGCGTCGGCGGGTCGTCCACGATCAACAACGGCATCTGTCTGCGCGTCAACGAGGCGGGGCGGACGCACCCCGACGCGCAGGATGTGCTGGCGAAATGGGCGAGCATCGGGGCGCCGATCGATGCTGCGGCCTTTCACGCCAGCTATGATGCGGTGCAGACGAAGCTGGGCATCGCGCGGATCGAACCGCGCAGCGGGCGGCACAACGGGCCGCACCTGATAGAAGGGTGGAAGGCTTATGCCGGGGCGTCGGGCAAGCCGCGCGATGCGCGCGCGATCACCGACTGGTTCGCCAAGAATTTCGGGCCGCCGAATACCCCTAAAGCCTGTGCCTATTGCGGATACTGCAATTCGGGCTGTCCCTATGGCCGTCGGATGGGGGTAGCGCAGACCTATTTGCCCGCGGCGTGCCGCGATTATGGCGCGCGCATCCTGCCCGATACCAAGGCCGAACGGATCGTCTGGCAGACCGCCTATGACGGGCGGCGCGAGGCCGAGGCGGTGGTGCTGATCCTGCCAGGCGACGCGCGCGTGATGGTGCGGGCGCGGGTCGGCGTGGTGGTCGCGGGCGGCACGATCGCGTCATCGAAGCTGCTCGACCGCAGCGACATCGACGGCACCGGCTATCAGGTGTCGCTGAACGTCGCCTCGCCGGTCGTTGCGCTGATGCTCGACGGGGTTGGCGGCGACGCTTGGGACGAGGATCAGATGTCGAGCTATGTCGATGTCGGCGACTATCTGCTTGAGAGCCATTTCCAGCCGCCGATGTCGATGGCGTCGCTGATGCCGGGCTGGTTCGCCGACCATGCAGACCGGATGAAAAATTTCGGGCGCGTGCATTCGGCGGGCATATTGTTCCCCGCCGACCGGCGCGGGCGGGTGGTGAACGACAAATTGCAGTTCCAGCTTGACGCCACCGATGACCTGCCGGTGCTGCGCGATGCGATGGCGACGCTGACCAAGGTGCATTTCGCGGCAGGGGCGATCGAATGTTATCCGGCGCTGGCCAAGGGGCAGGTGGTGACGCCCGACATGGACATCGACGCCTTTTTTGCGGACGCGATCCGCGAACAGGATGATGTGACGCTATCGAGCAGTCACCCGCATGGTGGCAATGCGATCAATGAGGATCCTTCGCATGGCATCGTCGATCTGGACTGCCGGGTGCATGGGACGACCAATGTGCTGGTCACCGACGCGAGCGTTTTTCCCAGCTGCATCCGGGTGAACGCGCAATGGACGACGATGGCGATGGCGCATTATGCCACGGGGCGGAGTGATCCGTTTGGATAAAAAAGCTCTGTCATTGCGAAGAGCGAAGCGACGCGGCAATCCAGAATGTGCATAAAACGCTCTGGATTGCTTCGCTTCGCTCGCAATGACGGCGGCTTTTGTCTAAGGGGGCCGCCCTTATGACCCTCACCGTTGCCGCCCTCTATCGCTTCGCGCCGTTCGACGATCCCGCCGCGCTGCGCCAGCCGCTAATCGACCTGTGCGCCGCGCAACGGGTGAAGGGGACGTTACTTTTGGCCCGCGAAGGGATCAACGGCACGATTGCCGGCAGCGAGGCCGGGATTGCCGCGGTGCTGGGCCACATTCGCGCGCTGCCTGACTGCGTCGCGCTCGACGTCAAATATTCGGTCGCGGCGGCGATGCCGTTCCAGCGGCTGAAGGTGCGGCTGAAGAAGGAAATCGTGACGCTGAAGGTTGCGGGGCTCGACCCGGCGCGCGATGCGGCGCCTTATGTCGATCCCGCCGACTGGAACGCGCTGGTCGACGATCCGGACACGGTGCTGATCGACACGCGCAACGGGTTTGAGGTGGGCTATGGGAGTTTCGCCGGCGCAGTCGATCCCGCGACGAAGAGCTTTGGCGAGTTCCCCGACTGGTGGCGCGCCAATGCCGAGCGTTTTGCGGGGAAGCGGGTGGCGATGTTCTGTACGGGGGGCATCCGCTGCGAAAAATCGACGGCGTTTCTGCGCCACGAAGGGGTCGAGGATGTCGTGCACCTGAAGGGCGGCATCCTGGCGTATCTGGAGCAGGTTCCGGCGGCAGAAAGCCGTTGGCAAGGGAGCTGTTTTGTGTTCGATGAACGGGTGAGTGTGGGGCATGGGCTGGTTGAGGTGGGCGAGAAGGCGTGACGTGTCAGGCGTTTAGCCGCGCAGCGCCATATTCGTACCAGCCGAACGGGCGCGGGGTTTTGGGAATATAGGCGGCGGCCTGCCGGTCGACGGCAAAGCCTGCCTGTTCATAAGCGCCGGAAATCGGACGGGTCAGGTGGCAATTGCCGCCGATGCGTTTCCACACCGGTTCGATCCGCCGCTGCCATTTCGCGACCCCGGCATCGGGCGCGGCGCCATGTTCGAGGAACAGCGCGGTGCCGCCGGGTTTCAGCACGCGGCGGATTTCGGCCAGAACCGCCGCCTGATCGGCGACCGAGCAGAGGGTAAAGGTAGTGACAACGGTGTCGAAGCGCGCGTCACCGAACGGCATGGCTTCGCCGAAGCCGCCCTGAATGTCGGCCGCCATGCCGCGTGCCTGCGCCGCGGCGCGGCTCATCGCGAGCAGTTCGGGCGAAGGGTCGAGGCCGGTGAAGCTGGTGACGCCGGCGGGATCGTAAAATTCCATATTGATGCCGCCGCCGCAGCCGAGCTCCAGCACGTCTCCGCGCGCGTGCGGTACGACCTCGCTGCGCAGCTTCATGATCTGCCCCTGCGAACAGGCGCATTTGATCAGCCGCGGCACCCCATGACGTTCCCACCAGCTTGCCATTTTTCGGACTCCCCTTGGCGTGGAAGATGACCCTTGCTAGCGCGGTTGGCAACACCCATCTGTGCGTGTCCGCACAGCCCTTTGAAAGACCGTCATGCCCAGCGTTCACCACACCAAGATGCTCATCCTCGGCTCCGGCCCCGCGGGCCTGTCGGCCGCCATCTATGCCGCGCGTGCGGGGATGATGCCGATTGTCGTTCAGGGGTTGCAACCCGGCGGCCAGCTGACGATCACCACCGACGTGGAAAACTATCCCGGTTTTGCCGAGGTGGTGCAGGGGCCGTGGCTGATGGAACAGATGACCGCGCAGGCGGTGCATGTCGGGACGTCGATGATCTGGGACACGATTGTCGACGTCGACCTGTCGCAGCGCCCGTTCAAGATCACCGGCGACGGCGGCGATGTCTATATGGCCGAAACCCTCGTGATCGCGACCGGCGCGCAGGCGAAATGGCTGGGCGTTCCGGGCGAGGAGGAGCTGGGCGGAAAGGGTGTGTCGGCCTGTGCTACCTGTGATGGTTTCTTCTATCGCGGCAAGAAGGTCGTGGTGATCGGCGGCGGCAACACCGCGGTCGAGGAGGCGCTGTACCTGACCAACCACAGCGACGACGTGACGCTGATCCACCGCCGCGACCATTTGCGTGCCGAAAAGATCTTGCAGGATCGGCTCCACGCCAATCCGAAGATCAAGGTGCTGTGGAACAAGAAGGTCGACCGGTTCGTCGCGGGTGAGGGCGTTTCGGGGCTGGTAGGTGTCGATCTGATTGACACCGTCACGGGTGAGGCGAGCCACGAGCCGACCGATGGCGGGTTCGTCGCGATCGGCCACAGTCCGTCGACCGAGCTGTTCAAGGGCAAGCTGCCGCTGGATAGCGATGGGTATCTGGCGGTGACGCCGGGGACGTCGCTGACCTCGATCCCAGGGGTGTTCGCGGCGGGCGATGTGGCCGACAAGGTCTATCGCCAGGCGGTCACTGCAGCGGGCATGGGCTGCATGGCGGCGCTGGATGCCGAGCGGTTTTTGGCTGAGGCGGAGTATAAGGCGTTGGTTGAGGCCTGATCTACGAAAGCCCCTCGAGAGGTTGGGGTGGGGCTTGCGGCCTTGGGCAAGATCGCTGGCGCCCACCCGCTGCGACTAGGCAGAAAGCTGCCAAGTCTCGCTACCCTCCCCTAAAGGGTAGCGTTAAGAATCGCCAGAACGCGCGCCACCAGCCATTCCCCGTCATCCCCGACAAAGCTGTGTGAGGCGCTGACCAGTCGTTCAACCGGCACTGCGCCCGGATCGCAATTTTCTACAAACGCCTGCGCTGTCCGATCACCGGTGGCGAGCAGGATCGTTGCGGGGCAGGGCAGGGTGGCGAGCGCCGTACTCAGGCGGGCGGACAGGCTGCCGGGCGCGGCGGGCGCGGAGCGGCGCCCCAGCGCGGACAGGCCGCGGGCCAGCTTCTTGATATCGATTTCGCCCTTGAGCAGCCGGAGCAGGCTTTCGGGGTCGGTCAGCCGCGCCAGGTAGCGCGCGCGGATCGCTGCGGCCGGGGGCAGCGCGGGTTCTTCGGTTTCGCCGCTGTCGTCGCTTTCGTAAGTCCACGGATTGGCGAGGATCAGGCCGTCGAGTGCGAGCGGCTGGTGAAGCAGCAGTGCGCTGGCGGCGTCGCAATTGCCGAAGGCTATGATGCGGGTCAGCTGCGGCGCGGCGCGGCGGAAGGCGGCGACCGCGGCGGCGATGTCGGGGGCGCTGCTGGTGTAGCCGCCGTTTTTGCCCTCGCTGTCGCCGATGCCGCGCCGGTCGAAACGGAAAACGGGGTGACCGGCTTCGGCGATGCGCTGCGCCAGCGTCGCCATGCCGCGATGCGCGCCGCTGCGGATTTCATTGCCGCCCGAGACGATGAGCAGGCCGGTAGCGCCCGGCGCGTTGTCGAGCGTCGCGGCGAGGGTGGCGCCTTCGCAGGGAAAGGTCAGCTGATGCCGCATGTCTTGCTCCATGCAGCGATGTCGGCGGCGATCGCCTTGGCCATGGCGGCGTCCTCGCCGGGTTCGGCGCGCAGCCATAGCGGCGTTCCGGCGATGACGTCGGCGCCGCTGCCGAGGGTGACGGAGCGGAGCGGGGCGACGGGCTGGATTTCAGCGCTGCCGAGCTGCGCGATCATGGCGGGGGAGAGCCTGTTGCCTGCCAGGAGCAGCGGTACAGTCGAGGCTTCGGCTTGCAGGCTGTCGAGCGACGAGGTCCGCCCCGCTTCTCGGTCGGCGGCGATGCGCGCGCGCATCAGGGTGCGGAGCAGCGAGGCGCCGCCGATAGGGGCGAGTCGCCACCGGGCGGCGGCTTTTGGGTAGTGGTCGATCAGTGCGCCGCCGCGGAGCGAGGCGATGATCAGCGGGCCGTCGATGGTCGCGGCTGCTTCGGCGAGCGCGTTTTGCCAGCTGGCAAGCTCGACCTTTTCGAGCGGGACGAGGCTTTCATTCTGGCCGGGGAGATCGGGGAGCAGGGCGGCAAAACCGTCCGCCGTCAGCGCGCGCATGGCGAGAACCAAAGTGCGACGCGTGCGGTTGGCTTCCTCGAAGAGCGGCGGGACGATCAGGATCGTGGCGCGCGGGGTGCCGGTGGGGTGGATGCGGAAGCAATGCTCGGCCATCGTTCAGGCCGTTCGTGTGTCCCCGCGAAGGCGGGGACCCATCACCTTACGGTTCGAAATCGCGCCGGCAGGAGATGGACCCCCGCCTTCGCGGGGGAGCAATAAGAAGTAGATTGTGGCGATCACTCGCCAACCTTGCGTAGCGAGAACGCCAGCAAATTGCCGTAGGTTTCAAAGATCTCACCATCGATCTCGTCATCGTCAATGAGGATGCCGAGGCGGTCTTCCATCTCGGTCAGGACCGTCGCGACTGCCATCGAATCGAACTCGGGCAGCGCGCCGAACAGGCCGCTGTCGGCGGTCAGCGCCGCGGCGCGGTCTTCGCCGAGGCCAAGGACATCGGCGAGCAGGGCGCGAAGGGTGGCGTCGACGGTATCGGGTTCGGTCACGATTCTTTCCTCAGCTGGGAACGGGCGAAGGCCTTGAGTGCCGGTCCCCATGCCGCGAGGCGCGAAGGATTGAAAGCCTCGATCCGCCACAGCGGGTCGTGGCGGTTCATCCAGTCGCGCTTGTAACCGTCGTTGCCGGTGCCGAAATCGATGCGTTTGACGCCGTCCACTTCGATCACATGGCGGAACAGCGCCGCGGACAACAAGGTGCCGGGCGAGGCCTTGAGGCTGTCTTCGACATGCGCAAGCTTGTGGATGAAGGCAGTGCCGTCCTCGACGGTCCAAAACTGCGCCGCGACGGGGATGCCTTCGATGCGCGCGAGGCCCATCCGCAAGGTGCCGCGCGCGCCCTCGGCCTCGGCAAAGGCGCGGAGCAGCGCGGGGTGGCCTTCTTCGGGTTTCCAGCTGGCCGCATAAATCTGTTCATAGGCTGCCCAGCTGCCGTCGTCGAAGGCGGTGAGCAGCTGGATATCGACGATACCCTTTTTTGCCTTGCGCTGGACGGTGCTGCGCAGCGCGCCGGGGCGGCTGGTCCACCAAGCGTCATGGTCCATATCGCCGAGGTCAAGCCAGTGGCGGTCGCCCGCGGGCGTGGCTTTGACCCACCAGCCCGCGGCTCGGAGCGCGGCGGTGAGCTCGTCGGGGTCGCTGACCGGATAGAGCGTCAGGCGTCCGGCGGTGCGGCGGAGATTTTGGGACAACGCGCGCCGGGCGGTGTTGTAGTCGCCGTCGCCGGTATAGAGCGGGCGGATCGCGAAGCTGTACCAGTTGGTGAGGCCCGCGACCTCGCCCGGCTCGTCGATCCGCAGCGGCAGCCATGCGGTGACGCCGCCCGCGCGGCCATGCGCGTCGACCCGGCCCTGCCCGGCAAAGCCATACGCTTCGAGCAGGTCGAACCACGCCGCGCGGTCGAAGGGCGACGCGAAGCCCGCCGCGCGCGCTGTCGCGGGCAATCGCTCATCATTAGCGTGATGTTCACCGTTCCCTTGCATGGTGTCGCCCTCTATCACTTCACTCCTAACAGCCGATGACCAAAGCCGAAAACCCATCATCCAGGCCGATTGACCATCTCGCCCGCTGCGGCGCGTCGGACGCGGCTGCGCTGCTGATCGGTGATGGGGTGATGACGTTTGCCGAATTGGATGCGGGGGTCGCGCGGCTGGCGGCGTGGCTGCTGGGTCAGGCGGGCGGGCCGGGCGAACGGGTCGCAAGCTGGGTCGCGAAGACGAGGGCAGCGTGTCTGATGCCGCTGGCGGCGGCGCGCGCGGGACTGATCCATGTGCCGGTCAATCCGCTGCTAAAAGGGCCGCAGGTGGCGCATATTTTGGCGGATAGCGGGGCGAAGCTGCTGATCACAAATGGCGCGCGCGAGGATATGCTGGGCGACGGGCGGCCCGATAATTGCGTGGTGCAGGATTTGAAGGTCGCCGAGGCGGTGATCGATTCGAGCGGAGAGGGACTGGCGCCCTCGGCTGCCGATCCCGATGATCTGGCGGCGATCCTCTACACCAGTGGCTCCACCGGGCGGCCGAAGGGCGTGATGCTGAGCCATGCCAATTTATGGCTGGGGGCCGAGAGTGTTGCGTCCTATCTGAAGCTCGTCCCTGATGACCGGGTGCTCGCGGTGCTGCCGCTGAGTTTCGATTATGGGCAGAACCAGCTGCTGTCATCCTGGTATGCGGGCGCCGTGGTGGCGCCGCTCGATTATCTGACCCCGCGTGACGTCGTGAAGGCGGTGGCGCGGCACCGCGCGACGACGCTGGCGGGGGTGCCGCCCTTGTGGGTGCAATTGGTCGAGAGCGACTGGCCCGCCGAGGCGGCCGCACATCTGAAGCGCCTGACCAACAGCGGCGGGGCGCTGACGCCGTCGCTGATCGACGCGATGAGGGCGACCTTTCCGAACGCGGAGATCACTCCGATGTACGGGCTGACCGAGGCGTTTCGGTCGACCTATCTGGAGCCGAAACTCGTCGCCGATCATCCGACATCGATGGGCCGTGCAATCCCGCACGCCGAGATTTTGGTTTGCCGCCCCGACGGGACGATCACCGCCGACGAGGAACCGGGCGAGCTGGTGCATTGCGGGCCGCTGGTCGCGCAGGGCTATTGGCAGGATGCGGAGCGGACCGCCGATCGGTTCAAACCGGCGCCGCGCGTGTCGCGCTATGGCGGGATGGCGGTTTGGTCAGGCGACACGGTGCGCCGCGACGCCAATCACTTGCTCTATTTTGTCGGGCGCGACGATGCGATGATCAAGACTGCGGGGAACCGTGTGAGCCCGACCGAGGTCGAGGAGGTGGCGGTCGCGTCGGGGCTGATTTTTGAAGCGGTCGCGTTCGGGGTACCCGATGCGCGGTTGGGCGCGGCGATCGTGCTGATCGTTCGAGGCAAGGGCGGGGGCGCCGACGAAGCAGGGCTGGCTGCCTATCTGCGCCAGAACCTGCCAAATTTCATGCAGCCGCAGGCGATCGAATGGCGCGATGCGCTGCCCCGCAATCCGAATGGCAAGCTCGACCGGGTGGCGATCGCCGCCCATTGGGGGCATGAGTGCCATGATGTTTAAATTCTCCGTTCGCATCGAGCGAAGTCGAGATGCCCATCGACTGAGCGCTGCCCCGATGGGTGTCTCGACTTCGCTCGACACGAACGGATGCCGGGAGCCCAATTTATCGTCCGCGAGAGTGGCGGCATGAAGCCGCACGGTCCGATCCCGCCCGGTTTTGCCGCCGACGAAGACGGCATGTTGTTGATCGGCGGCGACCGCGCCGACACGCTCGCCGACATGGCGGGTGACACGCCGCTGTTCGTTTACGACAGCGCGATGCTGACCGCACGGGTCGCCGCATGGCGCGCTGCGATGCCCGCCGAAGTGCAGCTCCATTTTGCGATGAAGGCGAACCCCTATCCGCCACTGCTCGCCTTCATGGCGCGGTTGGTCGACGGGTTCGATGTCGCTTCGGGCGGCGAGTTGAAGGCGGCGATCGACAGCGGGATGGCGGCGGCGCACATCAGCTTTGCCGGACCCGGGAAGCGCGACCGCGAGCTGGAAGCGGCGATTATCGTGGGGGCGACGCTCAATCTGGAATCGGCGGGCGAAGCGGCGCGCGCGCTGGCGATAGCGGCACGGAACGGGGTGACGCCGCGCCTTGCGGTGCGCGTCAATCCGGACTTTGACCTCAAAGGATCGGGGATGAAGATGGGCGGCGGTGCCAAGCCGTTCGGGGTCGATGCTGCCGAGGTTCCGGCGCTGGTGCGTCGGCTAATTGCCGCGGGGGCCGATTGGCAGGGTTTCCATATTTTTGCGGGATCGCAGGCACTTGATGCGGCGGCGATCGCCGATACGCAGGCGCAGACCGTCGCGCTGGCGGCGCGGCTGGCGGACGAGATCGGCGCCACGCCGCCGCTGGTCAATCTGGGCGGCGGGATGGGGGTTCCCTATTTTCCCGGCGATACAGCGGTCAATGCCGCGGCGGTCGGGTCGGCGCTGGGCGAGACGCTCGCGGCGCGGCCCGCGGTGCTCGCGGACAGCCGCTTTGCGATGGAACTCGGGCGCTGGCTGGTGGCCGAGGCGGGGGTGTATCTGACCCGTATCGTCGATCGCAAGTCGAGTCATGGCGAGACGTTTCTGGTGACCGACGGCGGGCTGCATCACCAGCTCGCGGCAAGCGGCAATTTCGGGACGGTGATCCGTCGCAACTATCCGATCGCGGTCGCGAACGCCTTCGGCCGCGACCCGACCGAAACAGTGTCGGTCGTCGGCTGCCTCTGCACCCCGCTCGACCGGTTGGGCGATCAGGTCGCGCTGCCGCGCGCCGACGTTGGCGACCTGATCGCGATATTTCAGGCGGGGGCCTATGGCGCCAGCGCGAGCCCGGCGGCGTTCCTGGGGCAGGGTCCGGCGCGCGAAATGCTGATCTGACCCGGCAAAACCTGTTTCTTAACGGGACAGTTATGCCGATGTGCTGGTCACACTTATCGCAATACTAACTCTATGTTCACCCTTTTCGAGCAAGAGCGGAAGCTGACGCAATGACGGTCGTCGCGGGGATTGCGCCGCGGCGGCGGCCCGCGGCACGAAAGGTTGATTGTTTATGGCTTCGTTCCCCTCGCTTCGCGTCGCCCGCGCCGCGCTCGTTTCCGGTATCGCGGCGACTGCGCTTTGCGGCTGCGCGAGCGGCGGCAGCAGCGCGCCGCAGCTGCCCAGCGCGAACTTTGTCCAGAATCAGGAGGGGCCGGGCGAAGAGTATATCATCGGCCCGCTCGACGAGCTGCAGATCTTTGTGTGGCGCAACCCCGAGCTTGGCGGCAAGGTGCAGGTGCGCCCCGACGGGCGGATCACCACCCCGCTGATCACCGACATGCCTGCGGTCGGCAAGACCCCGACGATGTTGCAGCAGGACATCAAGCTGCAACTGAGCCAATATATCACCGACCCGATCGTCAGCGTGATCGTGACGACGTTCAACAGCACCTTTTCGCAGCAGGTGCGCGTGGTCGGCGCGACCGAAAAACCGGCGTCGATTCCGTTCCGCGCCAACATGACCGTGCTCGACGCAATGATTGCAGTCGGTGGGCTGGGCGAATATGCGGCTGGAAACAAGGCACGACTTGTCCGTTTCGACAAGGGTAGCGGCAAGCAGCAGGAATTTGGCCTGCGGCTGAACGACCTGATCAAGCGCGGCGATATCAAGGCCAATGTGCGGTTGCAGCCCGGCGATGTCATCATCATCCCCGAAAGCATGTTCTGACCCCGAACGACGGCCAATAGTCTCATCTCCCAAGGATTGATCGCAACCGATGAACAGCCTTTACGACGAATTCCGGGTGGCGCTGCATAGCGTCTGGACGCGCCGGTGGCTCGTGCTGGCGGTGGCGTGGGGCATCTGCATTCTCGGCTGGCTGGCGATCGCGTCGATCCCCAACCGTTATGACTCGCGCGCCCGGCTGCTCGTCGACATCAACGAAATCCTGCCCGACGATCCGCAGGGCGGTGCCTATGGCGGTCGTCAGCGGATTGACCAGATCCGCGAAACGCTGACCAGCGCGCGCAATCTGGAAAAGGTCGCGGCGACCACCGGCCTGCTGCCTGCGGGTGCCGGAGAGCGCGAGAAAGCCGGCGCGGTCGCGATGCTGCAAAAGAGCATCAAGGTGATCCCGCAGCAGGACAATATCTTTGAAATTACTTCGAGCGTGGGTGTCGGTAGCCTGTCGGATGCCGACAATGCCAAGCTGGCGTCGGGCGTGCTCGACAGCCTGATTACCGTGTTCCGCGACGACCAGCTGCGCGGCGGGCGGATGAATGCGCGCGAGGGATTGAAATTTCTCGATGCGCAGATCGCCGACCGCGAAAAGGCGCTGCGCGAAGTCGAAGCGCGGCGGGCGGCGTTCGAGGCGCAGAATATCGGGCTGATCCCCGGCGGCGCCGGATCGCCCGCGCAGCGCGTCGAGGCAGCGCGCGCCGAACTCGGCCAGATCGATTCGCAACTCGTGGCGGCGCAGGCACAATTGGCGGCGGCGAACGGCCAGCTTGCCGCGACCCCGGCAACGATCAACGTCCCCGGGATGGGCAGCGTCGGCGGCGGTGTCGCACGGCAGCAGCTGGCGGGGGCGCAGAATGAATTGTCGTCGATGCGTTCGCGCGGGCTGACCGACGCGCATCCCGACGTCATCGCGTTGAAAAGCCAGATCGCGTCGCTGAAAGCCATGGCCGACCGCGAAGGCGCGGGCGGCGGCGGTGGCAATTCGCAGAACCCGGCCTATGCCTCGCTCGCCGCGATGCGCGCCGAACGACAGGCGACGGTGAGCGCACTCAACGCGCGTAAGGCGCAGCTGACCGGCGACATCGCGCGCATCACGAGCCAGCAAATCCAGAACCCCGGCATCGCCGCCGAATATGACCGGATCAACGGCGAATATACCGCGTTCAAGGCACAATATGACAAGCTGCTGGGCCAGCGCGAACAGGTGCGGATGCGCGGCGACGTGCAGACCGAAACCGACGCGATCAAGATCGAACTGCTCGATCCGCCGACGAAACCGACCAGCCCTGCGGCACCCAATCGGCCGTTGTTCCTGACCCTGGTGCTGCTCGCGGGCATGGGCGGCGGCGTCGCCGCGGCCTTTGGCCTCGCCCAGGTCCGCACCAGCTATGCCACAGCGGCTAAGCTGGAGCGTGCCAGCGGATTGCCGGTGATCGGTTCGATCACCGAAGTGGTCATCCCCGAACGCCATGTCGAACGGCGCAAGAAGCTGGTGTGGCTGGCAAGCGGCGGCGGAGCGTTGGTCGGCCTCTACGCCTTGCTGCTGGTCGCCGAATTCATCCAGCGCGGCATGGTTGCGTGACGGGGGACGATGACATGAACGACCAACGCAAAGTCAAGCGCCCGCCCTCGCTCCTCGAACGCGCAGCCGATATGTTCGGCCTCGATCCCGCCGCCAATGCGCCGACGATCGACGTGTCGAGCCTGCCGCCCGAAGCGCCGAAAAGGGCGAAGAAGGTCAAGGCGGAACCCGTCGCCGAAGTTTTACCGCCCGAAAGCGCCCATCCCGTCGCCGAGGCCGCACCGACGATCGAAACCGTACCGACGCCCAAGTCTTCGCCGCGCAAGGAGATCGCCAAGGCGGCGCCCGCGATCGTGCCGGCGCGGCAGGGGACGATCGACCGCGAGCGCCTTGCGGCGCGCGGGATGATCGTGCCGGGTACCCCGGTCACGGGCATTTCCGAAGAATATCGCATCGTGAAGCGCGAGCTGATCCGCAATTTCGGTGGCGTCGGCAATCGCCCGATCCTGCCGCGCGGCCACCGCGTGCTGATCGCGTCGGCGAACCCGGGCGAGGGCAAGACCTTCTCCGCGGTCAACCTCGCACTCAGCCTGGCGGTCGAGGCCGACCATGACGTGCTGCTGATCGACGCCGACATTGCCAAGCCGAGCGTGCTCGAAGCCTTGGGGCTGGAGGATGGTCCGGGGCTGATGGACGCGCTCGCCGATGCGCATTTGCCGCTGGGCGACTGCCTGATCCAGACCGATATTCCGGGGCTGAAGGTCATGCCCGCGGGGGCCGGGCATATGCACGACACCGAACTGCTCGCGTCGGCGCGCACCGATGCGTTGCTGGCGCAGCTCGAACAGGGCGTCCCGGGCCGCATCCTGATCATCGATTCGCCGCCAGTGCTGGCGGCGTCGCCCGCCCCAGTGCTGGCGGGGCATGTGGGGCAGACGATCAAGGTCGTGCGCGGCGACGAAACATTGGAATACCCCC
>NZ_JAIBES010000042.1 GCF_019459305.1 Sphingopyxis sp.
CCCCCCCCCCCCCCCCCCCCCCCCCAAAAACAACCCCGCCCCGTACCCCCCCCCCCCGGGTTCCCTCGGTAAAACTGTGTGAAGCGAAGCGTCAGGCGACGCGGCGCACCTCATTACCCTCATCGTCGATGTCACGCAGGACATAACCGCGGCCCCAGACCGTCTCGATGTAATTTTCGCCCTCGCACGCCAGCGCCAGTTTCTTGCGCAGCTTGCAGATGAAGACGTCGATGATTTTGAGTTCGGGTTCGTCCATGCCGCCATAAAGATGATTGAGGAACATTTCCTTGGTCAGCGTCGTGCCCTTGCGCAGCGAAAGCAGCTCGAGCATCTGATATTCCTTGCCGGTCAGATGCACGCGGGTCGTGTCGACCTCGACCGTCTTGGTGTCCAGATTGACTGCCAGCTTGCCCGTCTTGATGACGCTCTGGCTGTGGCCCTTCGACCGGCGGACGACCGCATGAATGCGGGCGACCAGTTCGTCGCGGTGGAACGGCTTGGTGACATAATCGTCGGCACCAAAGCCGAACGAGCGCACCTTCGAATCCATTTCGGAAATGCCCGACAGGATCAGCACCGGCGTCTGCACCTTCGCGGTGCGGAGCTTTTTCAGCACGTCATAGCCGTGCATATCGGGCAGGTTCAGGTCGAGCAGGATGATGTCGTAATCATAGAGCTTGCCCAGATCCAAGCCTTCTTCACCGAGGTCGGTGGTATAGACGTTGAAGCCTTCGGTCGTGAGCATGGTGTCGATCGCCTTGGCGGTCGTCGGCTCGTCCTCGATCAGCAATACGCGCATTGGGCACCCCTTGATTGTTTCCCACGACAGCCCTGCCTTTGCGATCACCTGGCTATCGTGCGATGCCACCGACCGACCCCTCTTGCGGACTGCCGGAACATTAACCACGAAACTAATGAAGGGAAAAGGTTAATTTTGATTTAACCCGCGGAATCCGGCGAGTCGCGGCCGATGCACGACCGTTTCAGCGTCTCAACCAGATGGTCCGACAGCGCCCGCACCCGCGCCGGGCGCAGCCGTGACGGCGGCGACAGCAGATGCAGATAGGCCTGCGGGATCGACCAGTCGGCAAGGATACGGACGAGCGCGCCAGACGCCAGCGCGTCCTCGGCGATGAAGTCGGGCAGCACCGCGATGCCGCCGTCCGCGATCAGCAGCGGGATCATGATGTCGCCATTGTTGGTGAACAGCGGCCCGGTCGGGATCACCGTCGCTTCCTCGCCATCGCGATGGAAATGCAGCGGCATTGTACGCTCACGGTGGCCGTAACCGATCAAGCGATGCGATCCGAGATCGAGCGGATGGCGCGGGGTGCCGCGTTGTTCCAGATAGGCGGGGCTGGCGATCACCGACGCGGCGATCGGCGCGATCGTCCGCGCGAGCAGGCTCGAATCCTCCATGCTGGCGATGCGCAGGCTGAGGTCGATGCCTTCAGCAATCAGGTCGTGGCGCGCATCGCTCAGCATCACTTCGATCTCGACCGCTGGGTGCATCGCGAGGAACGCGGCAAGCGGCGCGCCGAGCACCTTGATCCCGAAGCTCATCGGCGCGGCGAGGCGGATCGGCCCAGCGAGATCGACGCGGTCGCCGCGCGCCGCCTCGGTCGCTGCGGTCGCCGCCGCTACCATGGCATGCGCCTCGCCGAGCAATCCCGCGCCTGCAGTCGACACGGTGACGGTGCGCGAACTGCGATGGAGCAGCGCGATGCCAAGCGACGTTTCGAGGCGGGTCACCGCCTTTGACACGCTGGCCTTTGACATGCCAAGCGACGCGGCGGCGGCGGTAAAGCTGCCGCTATCGGCGACGGCGACGAAACAGGCCCAACCGTCGTAATCGGGTAGCGACATCAAATCCTCCTATTCTCACTCCGTTCGTGCTGAGCTTGTCGAAGCACGGCCCTGCTTCTTGAGACGGACCACAGACAGAACAGCGCTTCGACAAGTTCAGTGCGAACGGAGAAGATGGCTTAGATCATCTTAAAAATGGAAACGATAGATTTCTATCTACGCTATTTTCGAAACGATCCCAATCCTTATCTTGTCGTCAACACCGCAGCGCGCCGCCGGGCACCCCCGCCACGGGCGGCGCGACAGAAAGGACAAGGCCATGATCGACATTCGCAAATTCGACACGCTGGGCCACGCCGACCACGGCTGGCTCGACGCCCGCCATCACTTTTCCTTCGCCAACTATTATGACGAAGGCCGGATGGGCTGGGGCGCGCTGCGCGTCTGGAACGACGACGCCATTGCGGCGCAGTCGGGCTTCCCTCCGCACCCGCACCGCGACATGGAAATCATCACCTATGTTCGCACCGGCGCGATCACCCACCGTGACAGCATGGGCAACACCGGCCGCACCGCGGCGGGCGACGTCCAGGTGATGAGCGCGGGCACCGGCGTGACGCACAGCGAGTTCAACCTCGAGGATGAGGAAACGACGCTGTTCCAGATCTGGATCATGCCCGATCGGGATGGCGGCAACCCCGGCTGGGGGGCGCGGCAGTTCCCCAAAAATGATCGCTCGGGTCAATTCGTGACGCTGGCCAGCGGAATTGAAGGCGATGAAGCCCTGCCGATCCGCGCCAACGCCCGTGTCGCGGCGGCCACGGTGAATGCCGGTGAGAGCGTCTCCTACAACCTCGACGCCGGGCGCCACGCCTATCTGGTGGCTGCCAAGGGCCGCATCCGGGTCAACGGTACCGACGCTGCCCCCCGCGACGGCATCGCATTGCGCGATGTCGGGACGATAACCGTCGACGCCATCGACGACGCCGAGCTGGTGCTCGTCGATAGCCTTTGACGACACCCCTTGGGGCGCCCCCCCGTGTACCACCTTTTACCCCCAACCGCCCCCCCGGCCAACGGGTTTAAAAAAAACGCCGACCGCCTTGC
>NZ_JAIBES010000057.1 GCF_019459305.1 Sphingopyxis sp.
CGCCCCGCGATCTAACAGGGCAAATATTCGCCGTCGCTCGTGGACGCTTTCCGAATCGCGCCCGCGTTCGGAAAGCCGCTGCAAGCGGTGTTCAAATGGTAGCCCGGCAGCTATTGACGACAGCGCGGCCGCGCGGCCCGGCCCACGCCCCTCCCCGGGCGTCGGGCCGGGTTTTGCGTCTATGGGGCTGAAAGCTGCCGCTATCGTCGTTACGCAAAGTCCATGCCTCGCTACTCTGATATCGAAGAAATTTCTCCATCGCCACAGTTCGGCATTACCGGGCCGAATGGGTGGGGCAATCATTTTTGGAGCGGACAAATCGACGACGAGGCGCCTCACCACGCGCTCTTGGAGCAGTTTGCAGGGAGGTATCTGCAATCCGCGATCGTGCTACCGCCACACGATCAGTTCGAAGACTATGTGGAGTGATGCGAGATGGGATGCAAAGCCCATGTGGGTCTATTACGAGACCATCTTGACCAACTTGTGGCTGTGGTCCGGCGATCGAGATCGCCATCGTCGGCATGCGATCAGCCTTATTCCGCTGGCCGATCCAACTTGAGCAATAGGTCGCTAGTAGTTGTCGAAAATCATAACTTTAGCGTCAGATGCGATCGCGCCCGATCATTGCTCGCTTTTTCCTGCCACCGTCACCACCGCCTCTCGCGGATTGTCGCTGAACAGTCCGTCGATGCCCGTAGCCAGAAAAGTCGCGATCTCGGTGCCCAGGTCGCCATGCCCCGCCGGGTTCACCCCGCCCTTGTCGCCGAGCGGCAGGAAATAATTCTCGCGCCGAAACGTCCACGGATGCACCTTAAGTCCCGCGGCATGGGCATCGCGCACCAGGTTAGTCGGCTCGGCCAGTGAGCCGAGCGCGCCGCGCGGGATGACCATCGCCTTGTTCGGGCCGATACCGTCCGCATAGGATGCAATGGTTTTGAGGCCTGCGGGTGACGCCATGGCGGCATAGCTGGTTTCGGGTCTGTCGGGCGGACCGCCCTCGCCGTCCATCAACTGGATCAGCGGCAGGTCGCTCTTGGCGCGCAGGTCGATCAGGTTCCGCACCTCAAAGCTCTGGATATAGACTGGCGCCTTGCGGCCGCGATAGCCGAAGCGGTCGAGCAGCGCGAACAGCGGCGCCTCGTGCGACAGCCCGATCGACGTAAAATAGCTGGGGTGCTTGGTCTCGGGATAGACGCCGACCGGCTTATCGCGGCCCGCGTTCACCTCGGCCAGCAGCGTCAGAATTTCCTCAAACGTTGGAATATCGAACTGTCCATCATAATCTGTCGAACGCAGCTTCGGCAGCCGTTCACGGGCGCGCAGCGTCTTCAATTCGGCCAGCGTGAAATCTTCTGTGAACCAACCGGTCACCTTGCTGCCATCGATCGTCTTGGTCGCCTTGCGGTCAGCATATTCGGCACGATCGGCGACGTCGGTCGTCTCCGAAATCTCATTTTCGTGCCGCGCCACCAGCACGCCGTCCTTGGTCATCACCAGGTCGGGCTCGATAAAGTCGGCGCCCTGTTCGATCGCCAGCCGGTACGCGGCGATCGTGTGTTCGGGGCGCTCGCCCGATGCACCACGATGCGCAATGACGATAGGTGGCTGGCCATCGAGGGTGGATTGCATGGTCACCGGATCAGCCGAGCAACCGGCCAGCAATGTCAGGGCCAGCAAGGCCGCTATCCACCGGATCATACCGCAAATCGCGCCTGCCAGTCGGCGGCCGCAAAACCGACACTGATCGCGCCCGCAGCTTCGACGACCGGACGGCGGATCATTGCGGGTTGGTCGAGCATTAAGGCTTTCGCCGATACCGCATCGAGCCCGTCCTTCTGCGCATCGGGCAGTTTGCGAAACGTCGTTCCGGCCTTGTTGAGCAGCTTTTCCCAGCCGAGCGCATCGATCCAGCTTTGCAACCGGGCGGCGTCGAGCCCATCTTTGCGAACATCGTGAAAGCGGTAGGCGACGCCCTGCTCATCGAGCCAGCGCCGTGCCTTTTTCATCGTGTCGCAATTCGAAATGCCGTAGAGAATCATTATCATCGCACCCTGATTAGCAGGCGGCGATGACAAATTCGAGGTGTCGTGGTCGCGGATTTTTCACACGATCGGCGCCCGGTCGGCCAGCCGCGTGTTCGCGCTCGCTAGCTTGCCGCGCAGCGCGCGCGCAAAGCCTTCGTGCAGCGTGCTCGCGATCGCGGGGTTGGCGGTCAGATAGGCGCGAAGTGCCGCCGCCGGGACAAACCACAGCCGCGCATTGCTTCCCAGCAGCACCGTTCCCGTCGCATGGGTGCCGTCCAGCACCGTCGCTTCGCCGATCAGCGCGCCGTCGGATAATTTGCCGACCTCGGCGCCGTCGCGCCGGATCGCCGCCTGCCCCTCGGCGAGATAGAATAAACTCGGCGCCGCCTGATTCTCGCGGATCAGTATCTCGCCGCGCTTTGCCGAAATCCAATGCCCCTGATCGATCAGCCCGCGCGCCGCCACCGGGTTGAGCGCGCTGAAATGCTCACGCCGCAGCGCCTCTTCCTCCGCCGAAAAGCTGACCTGTCGCTCGCGCAGCCACAACCGCGCCAGGATGCCGAGGTTGACGACCAGGATCGCCAGCACCAGCATGCCGTAACCGACGTCGGGTTCGCGGAACAAAACCAGCGGCACCGCCACCAGCGCCGCCGCGGCGAGCCCGATCCGGACATAATCGATGCGCACGACAAAGCTGGTCGCAAGCAGCAACAGCAACGCCCCATATACAAACCATGCGGACTCGAAATTCGCCATAGCCAGTCGCTTTGCGTGGAGACCCGGTATCGGGTCGATGCATGTATAACGTCGCCGATAGCCCGATGCCTTGGTTCCGCGGATTCCATTCCAAAGCAGTGAAACAAACTATCAGTTTTTGGTCCCCAAGAAAAGTATAGGTGCGTAAATGTCACGATAATGCTAATTTTATCGTTCGCGAAATGGCGCGCATTGCGTCCGAGCGACATTCGCGCCATGGCAGCGCCCGGTTCAAACAGTGAAGACAAAGGCAGATGAGCAAGAATTGGCAACCGCATAGCTGGCGATCGCACGAGGCCCGCCAGCTCCCCACCTATCGCGACGCGGCTGCGCTCGCGGCGGCGGAGCGCGAGCTCAGCAATTATCCGCCGCTGGTGTTCGCCGGCGAGGCGCGCGATCTGACCGCTGACCTCGGCCGCGTCGCCGAGGGCAAGGCATTTTTGCTCCAGGGCGGCGACTGCGCCGAAAGCTTTGCCGAATTTCATCCGAACAACATTCGCGACACCTTCCGCGTGCTGCTCCAGATGGCGGTCGTGCTGACCTTTGCGTCGAAAATGCCGGTGGTGAAGCTCGGCCGCATGGCGGGCCAGTTCGCCAAGCCGCGATCCGCCGACATGGAAGACATCGATGGCGTCTCGCTGCCGAGCTATCGCGGCGACATCATCAACGACATCGCGTTCGAGGAAGCGGGCCGCGAGCCCGATCCGCAGCGCATGGTCAAGGCGTATAACCAGTCGGCGGCGACGCTAAACCTACTGCGCGCCTTCGCCAACGGCGGCTATGCGAATTTGCATCAGGTCAACGCGTGGACGCATGACTTCATGGACCGCAGCCCCTGGGCGAAGAAATATCAGGAAACTGCGGCGCGGATTTCCGAAGCGCTGGCCTTCATGGAAGCGTGCGGCGTGACGCCGGAGACGGTGCCGCAGATCAAGGGCACCAGCTTTTACACCAGCCACGAAGCGCTCCTGCTCCCCTATGAGCAGGCGCTGACGCGGCAGGACAGCCTGACCGGCGGCTGGTACGACACGTCGGGCCACTTCCTGTGGGTCGGCGACCGCACCCGTTTCGAAGGGTCGGCGCATATCGAATATCTTCGCGGCATCGGCAATCCGGTCGGCATGAAGTGCGGGCCGAGCCTGGAGTCCGACGTGCTGCTGCGCCTGCTCGACACGCTGAACCCGAATCATGTGTCGGGGCGGATGACGCTGATTACCCGCTATGGCCATGACAAGATCGAGGCGCATCTGCCCAAGCTGGTGCGCGCGGTGAAGGAATCGGGCCACCCAGTCGTGTGGTCGTGCGACCCGATGCATGGAAATGTCATCAAGACGCCCAACGGCTACAAGACGCGCCCGTTCGAGCGCATCCTCGCCGAAGTGCGCGGCTTCTTTGCCGTCCACCGCGCCGAGGGGACGCATGGCGGCGGCATCCATATCGAGATGACCGGCCAGAATGTCACCGAATGCACCGGCGGCGCGATGGACGTGACCCAGATGGACCTTGCCGACCGCTATCACACGCACTGCGATCCGCGGTTGAATGCGGGGCAGTCGCTGGAACTGGCGTTCCTGTTGGCCGAGATGCTCAATCAGGAAATGTCGGAGCGGGCGAAGCAGGCGGCGTAAGAGCGATCAATTATATAGGGACAGTCCCTATTTAATCGCCGTCATTGCGAGCGAAGCGAAGCAATCCGGAGCGGTTTACGCCACCCTGGATTGCTTCGCTTCGCTAGTAATGACGATGAGGAAGTCTACTTTCCCGGCCACGCCTTCACGTTAGCGAACGCCCGCCCCAGCGCCACATGCAGGTCGGCATCCTCCGCCGCGCCGCCCAGCGGGATCTTGTCGCTGAAATTGTCGTTCGGGCCGTGATAATCGCTGCCCAGAAACGCTTCCAACAGCGGCATATCTGAAAAACTGCCGCCGACCATCAGCGACGTCACGCCCTTGGCACCCAGCGCCCAGCCGTCCTGGCGCTGAATGAAGGCGTCGGCCTCGCCATCCTCGTCGAGCTTGCGACCCAGCTTGGTCGCGGCGGCGCGCACCACCGCATCGTAGGCGGGCTTGCCGCGCCCGATCGTTGCGACCGGGGTGCCGCGCGGCGAAATCGCGATGGTGTCGACATTGAGCGCCACGGTGATGTCGCTCAGCGGCACCACGGGATAATCGGCAAAATATCGCGCGCCGAGCAGACCTTTTTCTTCCGCAGTCGTCGCCAGGAAATAGATGTCGCGGTCGGGGCGCTGGCCCGACGCCAGCCGCTTGGCAACCTCGATCAGCACCGCGATGCCGCTCGCATTGTCGACCGCGCCGTTGCAAATGCGATCGGCCTCGCCTTCCTTGCCGCAGATACCGAGGTGATCCCAATGGCCTAGGAACAGCACCACCTTGCCATCCGGCTTGGCGCCGGGCAGCTTGGCGACGACATTGTTGCTGATGAAGGGCCGGATCGTCGATTGGGTAGTCAGATCGGCGGTGACCGGCAGCACGATGCCGCGGTAGTCGGGCGACTTTGCCGCTTCACGCACCGCGCCGCCATCCTGTCCCGCCTTTTTGAGTAGCGCGTCGGCGGCTTCGAGCGACAGGAAGCCGCTCACCGGCGCGCCCGGCTTGGCGCTCGCCAGCCGCACGGCCGTGCTACTGGCACTGTCGCGCAGCTCCGCCCATGGCACGGCGTCGGTCGCAATCACCAGCACGGCTGCGGCGCCTGCGTCGGCCAGCATCTGCCGTCGCTCGCGGTAACGCGGCAGCTTGTCGCCGAACGGCGCATTGTCGAACAACATGATCGCCAGCTTGCCGGTGACGTCGGCGTTGACCTTCCCTGTGCCATCGACGCCGTAACCGACAAAGACCGCGGGGAGGTCGGCCAGTGACATCGACGCGTCGCGCCCGTTCAGGATGATGCCGTCATCCTCGATAGCGAAATCGCGGCCATGCACCTTGAACTTGGCGGTGCCGCCGACGGCGCGACTCTCGACGAAAGGGATCGGCTGCAACCACGGGGTGGCGCTGCCCGGCACGGCATTGAGTCCGGCCTTGGCCCATTCGCCGACAATATAGGCAATGGTGCGATCCTCGCCGTCGGTGCCCGGGGCGCGTCCTTCGAACGCGTCGTCGGCGAGCACCTTGATATGCGCGGCGAGTTGGGCTTCGGTGACGGGCGGATCGGCCTTTGCGGGTGCAGCAGACGCGGCGGCAGGAAGGCAGACGATGAGGGCGATGGCCGCGATAGCAGTACGGAAACGAATGATCTTCATGGGGCTGCCGCATGGCATTTCCATTTGGCTCAGGCAAGGCGCGTTCGTCGAACGACGAATGGCAATCATCCCTCCCGCAAGCAGGAGCGGCAGCGAGACTTGCAAGCTTGTTCGCTAGTCGCAGCGGCGTCCGCCAATGCGATGTCGCTGCCCACCCTCAACCCCTACCGTGAGCGGGAGGGGAGTCTGCAGCGCCGCGCCAGCAGCGCCCGCGCCGCAGCGACGTGCATATCCTCGATCATCCGCCCCTCGTGACGCTGCGCCCCGCCCGTCGCCGCCGCGACGAGCGCCTCGGCGGCAGCGATCTCGCGCGCCGAGGGGGCAAAGGCGGCGTTGCACGGATCGACCTGCGAGGGGTGGATCAGCGACTTGCCATCGAATCCGAGCCGCCGTCCCTCGGCGGCTTCGCCAGCAAAGCCAGCGACGTTGTCGATGGCGTTGTAAACCCCGTCGAACGCCCACACACCGGCCGCACGCGCCGCCAGCACAATCGCCTGGATCGCATGGCTCATCGCGGTCCGATCCATGCCGTCCGGGAGCTTCAATTCATGCGCCAGATCATTGAGCCCCGCGATCAAGCCCGCAACCGCCGGATCGGCGCCAATGTCACGCGCAGCATAGATCGCTGTCGGAGTTTCGATCATCGCCAGCACTGGCAGGCCCAGCCCGCGCACCGGACCCAGATCGATCGGCGCATCGACCTTGGGCAGCACCACCGCATCGAGCGCCAGATCGGCGAGCGCGTCGATGTCAGCCGCCTGCTCCGCCGTCCCGGTTGCATTGATCCGCACCGCGACGCGCTTGCCCGAAAAGCCCGCCATCACCGCGGCGCGCATCGCAGCGCGCGCTTCGTCCTTGCGATCCGCGGGGACTGCGTCCTCAAGATCGATAATCAGCATATCGGCGGCGAGGCCCGACGCTTTTTCCAGCGCGCGGGCATTCGAGCCGGGGACATAAAGCAGCGAGCGCGGAGCAGATTCAGGGTGGGTCATGCGCTTTTGTCTGGCGCAACCGGGCCATTCTCGCAATAAAGGAGTGAGGCCTCACGGCCAGGTTCGCAGAGGGGATTTTCGATGGACTATTGGTTTCCGATCGCACTCGTCGTGCTCGCGGCGGTATTCCTCCTGTGGGCGCTGACCCCGGTTCGTCAGGGTTTCAGCTACACCATCGAACGCTTCGGTCGCTACACGCACACCGCGCAGCCGGGGCTGAACTTCATCATGCCGATCTTCGATCGCGTCGGCCGCAAGGTCAATATGATGGAACAGGTGCTCGACATTCCCGGCCAGGAAATCATCACCAAGGACAATGCGATGGTCGCGGTCGACGGCGTGGTGTTCTTCCAGGTGCTCGACGCCGCCAAGGCCGCCTACGAAGTCAGCGACCTGTACCTGGCGATTATGAACCTGACGACGACGAACCTGCGTACCGTGATGGGCTCGATGGACCTCGACGAAACCTTGTCGAAGCGCGACCATATCAACGCGCGGCTGCTCGTCGTGGTTGACGAGGCAACGACGCCGTGGGGGGTCAAGATCACCCGCGTCGAGATCAAGGACATCCGCCCGCCTGCCGATATTTCGAACGCGATGGCGCGCCAGATGAAGGCGGAGCGCGAAAAGCGCGCCAACATCCTGGAAGCCGAAGGCATGCGCGCCTCCGAAATCCTGCGCGCCGAGGGTGAGAAGCAGGGCCAGATCCTGCAGGCCGAGGGCCGACGCGAAGCCGCCTTCCGCGACGCCGAAGCCCGCGAACGCGAAGCCGAGGCCGAAGCCAAGGCAACCCAGATGGTGTCCGACGCGATCGCGGGCGGTAACGCGCAGGCGATCAATTACTTCATTGCGCAAAAATATGTCGAAGCCGTCAGTCAGTTTGCAACCAGCCCGAACAGCAAGACGATCCTGTTCCCGGTCGAGGCGACGCAGCTGATCGGGACGCTCGGCGGTATCGGCGAGCTTGCCAAGGATGCGTTTGAGCGCGGCCCGACGCCGCCGACGACGCCGGGAGCGCGCTGAGATGCCCGATTGGCTTTCGAACATGGAGCCGCATTGGGCGTGGCTCACCGTCGGGGTGCTGCTGTGCGCCGCCGAAATCGTCGCGCCCGGGTTCTTCCTCGTCTGGCTGGGCGTCGCGGCGATCGCGACCGGCGTCCTCGCCTTTCTGCTCCCGATCGGCGTCCCGATGCAGCTCGGTGTATTTGCCGTGCTCGCCTTCATCGCGCTCTACAGCGCGCGGCGCTGGCTCAAGAACAACCCGATCGTGTCGACCGACCCGCTGCTCAACCAGCGCGGCGGGCGGCTGGTCGGTGAAGTGCTCACATTGGTGACCGCGATCGAAAACGGCCGCGGCCGCGCCAAGGTCGGCGACGGCGAATGGCCGGTCCGCGGGCCGGACGCTGCCGAAGGGACCAAGGTCCGCGTGGTCAGCGCCGAAGGCGGGGTGCTGGTGGTCGAGGCGGCTTAGTTCCCGCAAGTTGGCGTGACATCCTTCGGCGGCGACCGCTACTCCTGCCAAGACCCAGGGGTCCATTCGTCAGATTTAGAGCGGCTGATGACAGGGCTTTAACTGCGAACCGCTTCGCCTTCGTCTTTGGCAAGCTTGGCGGCGCGTCGCCGTTCGCGCAGCGTTTCCAGCACGCTCGCCGCCTGCCGCCCGCCACCCGCGATAAAGCGGTGGTTCATGCCAGCGGTCAGATCACCCTCGCTGATCTGCGCATGCAGTCGTTCGGAATCGAGGTGGCGCAGCGCCTGCTCGACATCGGCGATTTCAACGTCATCGACGTCGATCTGCTTCAGGGCCAAGAGCCCGAGCGCGATCGAACTTTCAAAGGTTTCACGCACCGCGCCGTCGACCCCAGCGCCGTCGATCGCCATCAACTGGCGGCGGTCGAACACCCGGGTCAAAATCTTGGCTTTGGGAAACGCCTTGACGATGGGCGCCAATACCGCGGCGTCAAAGCTGCGGTCATCGGTGCAGAAAATGATCAACCGCGCATCCTCTGCATCGGCGCGGCGCAGCACGTCGACCTTCAGCCCGTCGCCGAAATAGACTTTGGTGTTGTAGCGCCCTGACGTCTCGATCTGGCTCGGCTTCTTGTCGATCAGCGTCACCGAACAATCGACCGCGTTCAGCATCTGCGTCACGATCTGTCCGAACCGTCCGTAGCCGACGACAATCGCCGACCCGCGCGGCGCATGTTCGGGGTCGTCGAGTTCGGCTTCGATACTTTCGGGTGCAAACTCCAGATTGCGCGCGAACAGCATCAGAAACGGCGTCGTTATCATCGATAGCGTTACGACCGCGCTGAACAGGCTTGCCGCCTCGGGGGCGATCAGCTGCGCCTCGGTCGCCTGCGTGAACAACAGAAAGCCGAATTCGCCGCCCTGGCTCAGCAGCAGACCAAGCCCGAGCGCGACGCTCCACGGCTTGCCGAACAAGCGCACGATCACGGTCAGCACGACGACCTTAACCGCGACCAGCCCGGCGGCGAGCGCGACGACGCGCAGCGGGTCTTCGCGAATGACATTGAGGTCGAGCACCATGCCGACCGCAAGGAAAAACAGCCCGAGCAGCACAAGGCGGAAGGGTTCGACATCGGCCTCGATCTCGTGCCGGTATGGCGAATCGGCCAGCATCACCCCGGCGATGAAGGCGCCGAGCGCGGTCGACAGGTGCAGGCTGTGCATAAAGGCGGCGCTGGCAATGACGACAAGCAGCCCGACGACAACGAACAATTCGCGCTCGCCATAGCGGCCGATGATCCGCAGCAACGGATTGACGACAAAGCGTCCGGCGAGGACGAGGACGACGATCGCGGCGACGGTATAAAGCGCCATCTGCCACCCCGGCGGCGCGTCGGGATTGGCAGGCGCGCGCGACAGCACCGCGATGATCGTGATCATCGGCACGATCGCGAGATCCTGGAACAGCAGCACTGAAAAGGCCTTTTCACCAAAAGGCGAGTTGATTCGGCCCGAGCTTTTCAGCCCTGGCAGCACCTGTGCAGTCGACGACAGTGCGAGCGGCAGCCCGAGCGCCAGCGCCGCCTGCCAGCTGAAGCCGAGCGTCAGGAAAATGAGGCCTGATAGGATCAGGCCGGTGATCACGACTTGCGCGAGTCCAAGCCCGAAGATCGCGCGGCGCATGTCCCACAGCCGCCGCGGATGCAGTTCCAGCCCGACGAGGAAAAGCAGGAACGCGATGCCGATTTCGGCAAAGGCGAGCTTTGATTCGCCGCCGCCGACGAGCCCGAGACCGTAGGGGCCGACCAGCGAACCCGCGATCAGATAGCCCAGCACCGCGCCCAGCCCGAGACGGCGGAACAGCAGGACGAACAATGTTGCGACCCCCAACAGGATCGCTCCTTCGACCAGCGCGGTGTCGGTTGCCTGCTCGGCGGCCACATCGGTTGCCACCGCGGTTAGCGCGAGCAAGTTCACACGCGTGCGCCCTGTTTTTCGAGCGCAAGAATCGCGGCGTCGAACGGCAACAGGATCGCCCCCTGCCGCGCCGGATAATCACGGGCGGGGGCCAGCAGTTCAAAGCCCGGCCAATCGGGCACGGCGCCAGTGCCGCCGAACCAGCCCGCAATCGAGTCGCGCGCACCGCGAATCTCGTCGCGGCTGCGTCCCTTAACGTGGCGTGCGAGCAGCGTCGCGGCCGCCTGTCCCAGCGCGCACGCCTCGACATGCATGCCGATGCCGGTGACCCGCCCCAGATCGTCGGCGTCAAGATCAAGGAGGATGCGGCTGCCGCACAGCGGCGCACGCGCCGTGGCGTGATATCGCGCGTCGGGGTTGGGCAGATGTTCGGACGTCGCCACCGCCAGCGCCAAGATGTCGCGGTTGTACAGCGGCGTGCTCATGGCGTCGGTGCTTCGGCTTCGGCCGCGCGCGCTTCCGCGCGGCGCTCGGCGATCACCTTGCTCAGCGCCTGGCTTGTCGCGTTGAGCGCGGGATAGGTGCGGCTGTCGGTCATCCACGTCGGACGCTGCGCGTTGCCATAACCGATGTCGTACAGCAGCGCCACGAGCATGAAGCCGATCGCGGCGATCATCAGCCCCTTTACCGCTCCGAACCCCGCCCCCAGCCCGCGGTCGAAGCCGCCAACGAGCGACGCGCGGCTGCGCTGCCCCATCGCGCGCGATCCCCATTTAGCAAAGGCGAAGACGCCCCCGAACAGCAACACGAACGCCAGCATTGCGGCGCCGCCGCCGCTGCCGACCCAGCCAGTCAACAGGTCGGTGACGAACGGATGAAAAAAGCGCACTGCCGCAATCGCCAGGATCCAGGCGAGTAATGTCGTCACTTCCTGCACCAAGCCGCGCGAAAAACCGAGCACCGCGCTGCCGCCGACGAGCGTCAGCACGAGGATATCCAGAGCTGTCAGACTTCCCATTCAGGGGTGGCTAGTCGCGACCGAGCATCAGGTCAACGAGTTCGCCGAGTCGTTCGAAACCGGTCACCGAAATTCCCCCCACCGGCTTCATTCCCTTCGGACCCCAACCGCTCGAAAAACCCAGCTTTGCCGCCTCGCGCAGACGCAATCCGTCGTGCGAAACCTGCCGCACCTCGCCCGACAGAGACAACTCGCCGAAGACGATCGCGTCGGCGGGCACCGGCCGCTCGCTGAACGCCGAAATCAGCGCCGCCGCGACCGCCAGGTCGGCGGCGGGGTCAGTCAGTCGGTAACCGCCGGCAATGTTCAGATAGACTTCGGCGGCGCCCATCTGGAGTCCGCAGCGCGCTTCCAAGACCGCCAGCACCATCGCGAGCCGCCCGCTGTCCCACCCGACCACCGCGCGCCGCGGCGTCGCCCCGCTCGCGAGCCGCACGGTCAGCGCTTGTACCTCGACCAGCACCGGCCGCGTGCCTTCCAATGCTGGGAACACGACCGATCCCGGTACGTCGCGGCTGCGGTCGGTCAGGAACAGGCTCGACGGGTTGCTGACCTCGCCCAACCCCTCCTCACCCATCGCGAACACGCCGATCTCGTCGGTGCCGCCAAAGCGGTTCTTGACCGCGCGCAGGATGCGATATTGATGACTGCGCTCGCCCTCGAACGCCAGCACCGTATCGACCATATGTTCAAGCACGCGTGGCCCCGCGATCGTCCCGTCCTTGGTGACATGCCCGACCAGCACGATCGCGGCGTCGCTGTCCTTGGCATAGCGGATCAATTCCTGCGCCGACGCGCGGACCTGGCTCACCGTGCCGGGCGCGCTGTCGATCAGGTCGCTGTGCATTGTCTGGATCGAATCGATGACGACGAAATCGGCGGTCTGCCGGTCGAGTGTCGCGAGAATGTCGCGCACCGACGTCGCGCTGGCGAGGGCAACCGGCGTGTTGCCGAGCCCCAGCCGCTGCGCGCGTAGCCGCACCTGCGCCGCCGCTTCCTCACCGCTGATATAGACGACCGACTTGCCCGCCTGCGCCAGCCGTCCCGCCGCTTGCAGCAGCAGGGTCGACTTGCCGATCCCCGGATCGCCGCCGATCAACGTCGCCGACCCCGCGACGAACCCGCCGCCCAGCGCGCGATCGAATTCGGCAATCCCGCACAGCATCCGCTCGGGCATCTTGCTTTCGGCATTCAGCGTTTCGAGCGCGATCGTGCGCCCGCCCTTACTGAGGTCGTGCTTGGCCGAAAAGACGGTTTCGCCCGCTTCCTCGACCAGGGTGTTCCACTCGCCGCAATCGGCGCACTGCCCCTGCCAGCGATAGGTGGCGGAGCCGCAATTCTGGCAAACATATTGGCGTTTTGCTTTGGCCATGCGATCGCGCATAATCGGAACAAAGAACGAACGCCAGTCCTTTCACACGATCATCACCCCGACGTTATCCGGGGTCCACGCGGCACCGCTGTTATGGATGCCGGATCAAGTCCGGCGTGACGATAGTTGGACAGGACGGTTCAGTTTTCGATGCCGTTGCTCTAGGGCGATCACCAATCCGAATCGCCCTTCCGACAGAAAGCCCGCGCCATGAAATTCTTCGCCGACACCGCCGAAATCGCCGATATCCAGGAACTCGCCGCGACCGGCCTGCTCGATGGGGTCACCACCAACCCGTCGCTGATCGCGAAATCGGGCCGCGATTTCAAGGAAGTGACCCGCGAAATCTGCGCACTGACGACCGGCCCGGTGTCGGCCGAAGTCGTCGCGCTCGACCATGAAACGATGATGAAAGAGGCCGAAATCCTCCGCAAGATAGCCGATAACGTCTGCATTAAGGTGCCGCTGACGATCGACGGCTTGAAAACGTGCAAGGCGCTGACCAGCGACGGTACGATGGTCAATGTGACACTCTGCTTCTCGGCAGCGCAGGCGCTGCTCGCGGCCAAGGCGGGCGCGACCTTCGTCTCGCCCTTCGTCGGCCGCCACGACGACAACGGTTTCGACGGCATGCAGCTGATTTCCGACATCCGGCTGATCTATGACAATTATGGCTATGAGACCGAGATCCTCGTCGCCAGCGTGCGCCACGGCATCCATGTCCTCGAAGCCGCGAAGATCGGCGCCGACGTGATGACCGCGCCGCCGTCGGTGATCAAGGGGCTGTTCAAGCATATCCTGACCGAAAAGGGCATCGAAGGCTTCCTCGCCGACTGGGCGAAGACCGGGCAATCGATTTAACGACATATCCTCCCTGTCCACTGACGGAGGGGCCAGGACGCGACGTCGCCGCCCCTCCATCATTCTGCGGATAGTCCCCCTCCCCATGGCTTCGCCACAGGGAGGATTACAGTTGACGTAAACGTTAACCAACCGCGATACTCGCTCCCAAGGGAGAGATTCGCGATGACCGACACCACCATCCTCACCGAACGCCGCGGCCATATCCTGATCGTCACGATCAACCGGCCCGACGCGCGCAACGCGGTCAACGCCGCGGTTCATATCGGCATCGGCACCGCGCTCGAAACCGCCGAAAACGATCCCGAAATCCGCGCCGTCGTCATCACCGGCGCGGGCGACAAAAGCTTCTGCGCGGGAGCCGACTTGGTCGCCCTGTCGCGCGGCGAGAGCCTCTATCCCGACGATCCGGCGCAGCAGGCGTGGGGGTTTGCCGGCATGGTATCGCACCCGATATCCAAACCGATCATCGCCGCGGTCAACGGCTTTGCCTTTGGCGGTGGCTGCGAGATCGCGTTGATGAGCGACATCATCATCGCCGCCGATCATGCGCAATTCGGCCTGCCCGAAGTCAAAGTCGGGCTGTTCGCCGCGGCGGGCGGCGCATTTCGCCTCGCGCAGCAAATTCCGCGCAAGCTGGCGATGGAATATATGCTCACCGGCGATCCGATCCCCGCCGCGCGCGCCGCCGAATTCGGGCTGGTCAATCATGTCGTACCGCTCGCCGACCTGCTTCCCACCGCGATCGCGCTGGCCGAAAAGATCGCCGCCAACGCGCCGCTGTCGGTGCAAGCGTCGAAGCGCGTCGCGCTTGGCATCCACGACGGCCGCATCGCCGCCGACGCGCCCTATTGGGAAGCCAACACGCTCGAACGCACCGCGCTGATGCGCAGCGAAGACGCGCGCGAAGGCCCGCGCGCCTTTGCCGAAAAACGCAAGCCTGAGTGGAAGGCACGCTAAAATGACGATGGCCGATCCCGAGCGTATTCCCGTTATCATCGGCGTCGGACAGGTCAATGACCGTCCCGACGATCCCGATCAAGGACTGGACTCGCTAGAGCTGATGGTCGCCGCGCTCCGGATCGCTGCTGAGGATGCTGGCGTACCACTGGCCGATCTCGACAGCCTCGCGATCGTCGATCAGATCAGCTTTCACCACCTCGGCAAGCTGTGCGAACCCCTCGCCGCCGCGATCGGCGCGACGCCTGCGTTCAATTACCAGTCCGCCGCGCCGCACGGCGACACGCCGGTGCGTCTGCTCAACGAGGCCGCGAACCGCATCGGCGCCGGCGAGGTCAGACTCGCCGCGATCGTCGGTGCCGAGGCGCTGCGCACCGCCGCGGGCCGCGCCGCCAAGGCCGCCAGCGGCGAGGACAAAAGCTATAACGCGATCCGCAAGGTCGCGACGCGGCGCGAGCCAAATTACGCGCAGCTGCACGGGCTGGCCGCGCCGGTCGATGTCTATCCGCTCTACGAAAATGCGACGCGCGCCGCGTGGGGTCAAAGCCTGGAAGACGCGCAATTTGAAAGTGCAGAGATCTGGTCACGTTTTTCCGAAGTCGCCGCGGCGAACGAAGGCGCATGGATCCGCAAAGCGGCGTCGCCCGAGGACATCCTTCGAGTCGACGAACGCAATCGCCCGATCGCTTTCCCCTATTCAAAACTGATGGTCGCCAATTCGTCCGTCAATCAGGGCGCAGGCTTCATCGTCGCCAGCCTCGCCGAAGCGTGGCGGCGTGCCATGCCCGAGGACCAGCTGATCTACGTGGGCATGGGCGCGGCGGCGAAGGAGCCCGCCAGCATCCTCCACCGCGACCGCTACGACGGCAGCGTCAGTATGGAAACGTCGATCACGCGCACCCTCGCGCTTAACGGCATGACGTCGCAGGATTTTGACCATGTCGAACTTTACAGCTGCTTTCCCTGCGTTCCGAAAATGGCGCGGCGCATCCTCGGCTGGCCGTGGGACCGCCCCGCGACGGTGTTCGGCGGGCTGACCTTCGGCGGCGGCCCGATCGCTAACTATATGAGCCATGCCATCGTCTCGATGGTTGATCGGTTGCGCGCCGAGGGTCGCTATGGCTTCCTGTTCGCCAATGGCGGCTTCGCAACCGACAATCATTGCATTGTTCTCGGGAGGGAGCCGATCGTCGCATCGAGCTTCCCGCAGGATTTCGACTATCAGGCCGAAGCCGAGGCAAAACGCGGCGCGGTGCCTGAGTTGACCGAGAACTATGCCGGACCGGCGACGATCGAAAGCTACACTGTGTTCTACGGCCGCGATGGGGCGCCAAAGGCGGGCGTTGTCGTTGCGCGCACCCCGGATAGCGCGCGCACGCTCGCGCATGTTGATGTCGCTGATGCAGCGATGGTGGCTTTTCTGACGGACGGGACGCGGGAGCCCGTTGGCACCGCTGGCCAAGTCGTTGCGCTTGAAGAAGGCTTCAGCTGGCGGGTGGACTGACGCCGCCCTCCCTGTTCCGTTCGCATCGAGCGAAGTCGAGATGCCTATCGGGCGTGTACGGCTTTCACGGTGTCTCGACTTTGCTCGACACGAACGGGGTTTTGAGTGGCCGTTCGCCATCAAAGTTCGAAACTCACCCCCTGTGATAGTGGCAACGCATCCGAATAATTGATCGTATTCGTCGCGCGCCGCATATATTGGCGCCAGCTGTCCGACCCGCTTTCGCGGCCGCCGCCGGTTTCCTTTTCGCCGCCGAACGCCCCGCCGATCTCAGCGCCGCTCGTCCCCAGATTGACGTTCGCGATCCCGCAATCGCTTGCCGCCAAAAACCGCTCGGCCTCGCGAACGTCGGTCGTAAAAATTGCCGATGACAGCCCCGCCGCGACATCGTTGTGCAGGTTGATCACCGCATCCAGATCATAATAGCGCATCACATAGAGGATCGGAGCAAAGGTCTCGTCGAGCACCGGCCCGACCTGTCCCGGCATTTCGACCAGCGCGGGCCTCACATAATAGCTATCGCCGTCGCCGACCCGCTCGCCGCCATGAACAACCCCGCCCACAGCCTTCGCTGCCCCCAGCGCCTCTTGCATCATGTCAAACGCCGCGCGGTCGATCAGCGGCCCGACCAGCACCTCATCCTCGAGCGGATTGCCGACGCGCACGCTGCCGTAGGCGCCCTTCAACAGCGCAGTAAAGCCGTCATAAATACTGTCGTGCAGGAACAACCGCCGCGTCGTCGTACAACGCTGCCCCGCCGTCCCCATCGCGCCGAACGCCACGCCGCGCAGCGCCAGATCGAGGTCAGCCGATGGCGTAACGATCGCGCCATTGTTGCCCCCCAGCTCAAGGATCGCGCGTGCAAAACGCGCCGCAAGCCGAGGCGCCACGCTGCGCCCCATCCGTGTCGATCCGGTCGCCGACACCAGGGCCACCCGCCGATCGTCGACCAACGCCTCACCGACCTCGCGCCCGCCGATCAGCAATTGCGACAGCCCCTCGGGCGCATCGCCAAAACGTGCCGCCGCGCGAGCGAATACCGCCTGCACCGCCAATGCGGCGAGCGGCGTCTTTTCCGACGGTTTCCAAACCACGCTGTTGCCGCACACCAGCGCCAGCGCAGCATTCCACGCCCACACCGCGACCGGAAAATTGAACGCCGAGATCACGCCGACGACGCCCAGCGGGTGCCAGACCTCCATCATCCGATGCCCCGGCCGCTCGGTCGCGATGGTCAGGCCATAAAGCTGGCGAGACAGCCCGACCGCGAAGTCGCAGATGTCGATCATCTCCTGCACCTCGCCCGCACTCTCGGACGGGATCTTGCCGGCTTCAATCGTCACCAGCCGGGCCAGATCATCCTTAGCCGCGCGCAGTTCCTCGCCCCACAGCCGCACCAGTTCGCCGCGGCGCGGCGCGGGAACATGACGCCAGCTGCGGAACGCGGCGCTCGCCTGATCGAGCCGCTCGTCGATCGCCGCAGTATCGACGGTCTGTACCAAGCCGAGCTGTTCGCCCGTCAGTGGTGTCACGGCCGGCATCTTCCCTTCAGCCCAGGCCGCGCGGGAAACCCCCAGCCGGTCGAGTAGATCACCTGTCACCTGGCCCAGTTGAACCATGTTCCGCCCCTTCGTCGGCGCCATCGCGCCTTGCAACTTGTGGCTCGCGGGTTATCGCAGCCAGCAACCGAGTCAAATCGAAAGCGGGAGAAGCAGACGTGTCAGACCTACCCCCATCCGAACCGCTGATTCCCGTTCCGACCGACGCCGCGGCAAACACACATTGCACCGCCGCCGATTATGATCGCCTTTATGCACAAAGCATCGACGACCCCGACACCTTCTGGGCGGAGCAGGCAAGGCGTCTCGACTGGATCACGCCGCCAACAAAGATCGCGAGCTGGTCCTACGATCCGGTCGAGATCAAATGGTTCGAAGACGGCGTCCTCAACCTCTGCCACAACGCCGTCGACCGCCATGTCGCGGCGGGCCATGGCGAGCGCACCGCGATCATCTTCGAGCCCGACGCGCCCGATGGCGAGACACGCACGATCAGCTATGCCGCGCTGCTCGCCGACGTCATCCGCTTCGCCAACACGCTGAAGAAGATGGGCGTCCAAAAGGGCGACCGCGTCACCATCTACATGCCGATGATCCCCGACGGGGCGGTGGCAATGCTCGCCTGCGCGCGCATCGGCGCCGTCCACAGCGTCGTGTTCGGCGGTTTCTCGCCCGAGGCGATCCATGGCCGGATCGAGGATTGCGCGAGCGACTGGGTGATCTGCGCCGACGAAGGGCTGCGCGGGGGCAAGGTCGTTCCCTTGAAGGCCAATGTCGACAAGGCGCTCGAGCGCGTCGATGTGAGGGCGGTGCTCGTCATCGCGCACACTGGCGGCAACGTGAATATGAAGGAAGGCCGCGACCATTGGTACGACGCGCTGTCCGCCGGCGTTGACGGCGAGTGCCCGTGCGAGCCCATGAACGCCGAGGATCCGCTGTTTATCCTATACACCTCGGGATCGACGGGCAAGCCCAAGGGCGTGCTCCATACGGTGGGTGGCTATTCGGTGTGGACCGCGAGCACCTTCCACTACGGCTTCGACTATCGCCCCGGCGAGATCTTCTGGTGCACCGCCGATATCGGGTGGGTCACCGGACACAGCTATGTCGTCTATGGTCCGCTCCAGAATGGCGCGACGACGTTGATGTTCGAGGGCGTGCCGAATTATCCAGATCACGATCGGTTCTGGCAGGTCGTCGACAAGCATCGGGTCAACATTCTCTACACCGCGCCGACCGCAATCCGCGCGCTGATGCGCGAGGGCGACGAGTATGTGACGCGCCACGACTTGTCGTCGCTCCGCCTGCTCGGCAGCGTCGGCGAACCGATCAATCCCGAGGCCTGGCGCTGGTATAGCGACATCGTCGGTAAAGGGCGCGTCCCCGTCATCGACACCTGGTGGCAGACCGAGACCGGCGGCATCATGATCACCACCCTGCCTGGCGCGCATCCCGCGCAGCCGGGCAGCGCGGGCAAGCCATTTTTCGGCATCCGCCCGCAGCTCGTCGATGCTGAGGGCGGTGTCCTCGTTGACGAACAAACCGGCGGCGCCGCCGAGGGCAATCTGTGCATCACGCACAGCTGGCCCGGACAGGCGCGGACGATCTACGGCGATCACGCCCGTTTCGCCGAAACCTATTTCTCGACCTATAAGGGCAAATATTTCACCGGCGACGGCTGCCGCCGCGATGCCGACGGATACTGGCGGATCACGGGCCGCGTCGACGATGTGATCAACGTGTCGGGCCACCGCATGGGCACCGCCGAAGTCGAAAGCGCGCTGGTGCTGCATGAACTCGTCGCCGAGGCCGCGGTCGTCGGTTTCCCGCACGATATCAAGGGTCAGGGCATCTACGCCTATGTGACGCTCAACGCCGGGGTCGAGCCGACCGACGAGGTAGCCGCGGCGCTCAGGCAGCAGGTCCGCAAGGAAATCGGGCCGATCGCAACCCCCGACCATATCCACCTGACCCCGGGCCTGCCCAAGACGCGTAGCGGCAAGATCATGCGCCGCATCCTGCGCAAGATCGCCGAGAATGAATTCGGGTCGCTCGGCGACACCTCGACGCTGGCGGATCCGAGCCTCGTCGATGGATTGATCGAGGGGCGGAAGAACAGGTGACCACCATCGTCGCCTCCGCGAAGGCGGCGCGTACGCGGGGGCGACGATAATGGCCTATTCCGCCAGCGCCTCACACAGGCGATCAGTCGCGAGCGCGATCCGCGATTCCGCGGTGTCGCGATTGGCCGCGCTGTTCTGTACCCCGCGCGTTTCGGTGTTGAAGGCCAGCAGGCTTCCGGCTCGCTGGTCGGGACAGAAGCTCAGATAGGCGCGAAAGCCGTTCTGATCGCCATTGTGCCCGACAAACCCTACCGCGGCACTGCGATCGATGAAGAAGGACAGGCCGCTCTGCGTCGTCGTCGCCATGCGGCCTTGCGTAAAGTCGTCGCCCGCCGAAATCTGCGGCCGCCACATTTCCTCGAGCGACGAGCGGTTCAACACCCGATCATAGTCGGTCGCACGCGCCGGATCGCCGAGCAGGAACGCCAGATATTTCGCCATGTCGGGCATCGGCGCGTTGAGCCCACCGTTCGACACCGTCACTCCCGAATCGACGTCGAATGGCGCGGCGACCCGCTTGCCATCGCGGATAAAATAGCTGTGCGAGCGATGCGGCAGCAGGTGCGGCGGGGTGCGGTCGAAATAGCTCGCATGCATCGCCAGCGGCTTCAGGATGTTCTTGTCGATATAGACTTCATAATCCTCGCCCGACAGGCGCTCGATCACCTGTCCCAGATAGACGATTGCGGGGTTGGAATAGCCGAACCGGCTGCCCGGTTTAAACTCGACCGCGGTATAGGGCAGCATCGCCACCAGCTGCGACCAGCCCGCCGGCTCGAACGGCTGCCAGTCGCGCGCGCGCCACGGCCATGTCCCGCTGCGAAAGCCCGCGCTGTGGCTCATCAGCTGGCGCAGCGTGATCGCGCCCGTATCGCCATAGGGATTGTGCATCGCCGCGAGTTCGGGGACATATTTGACGATCGGGTCATCGAGCGACAGCAGCCCGCGATCACGCAGCTGCATGATCGCGATCCCCGTCATCGTCTTGGTGATCGAAGCCCAATGATAGATGGTCCGGGCATCGACCGGCACATGTGCGTCGGTATCCTGTGCGCCCAGATGATCGGCCGCGACCGTCCGCCCGTCTCGCACGACATAAAAGCTGCTCCCGGCGATATTCGACCGGCGCATTTCGGCGCGATGTAGCTCGCGAAAATCGTGCAGCGCCTTGTCGAAGCGCGCCTCATCGGCAGCGGCCGGCGTGGCGGTCAAAACAAGCGCAGCGACAATCCAGCGCATCATGGCAATCCCTCCCGGTGTGGTACCCGAGGACGGTGGCCGAAGGCGATCAGAAATGAAAGTCGGGAAGCTCGGCGAGCGCGATGCCCAGCGCCTCGGCCCAGCCATTGGCGACGCTGTCGAAATAGGGGTCGCCGCGTTCGAAGCGCCGTTCGCGCACCGTCGTATAATCGTCGCGCTCGTGGATTTTCAGGTCGATCGGCAGGTCGACCCCGGCGTTGGCGCGGATCGTCGAGTCGAACGATACGCAGAGCAGCTTGACCGCATCCTCAAACGACATCGCCGGATCATAGGATCGCACGATGATCGGGCGGCCATATTTGGTTTCGCCGATCTGGAAAAAGGGATTGTCCTCGCCCGCCTCGATAAAATTGCCCTCGGGATAGATCAGGAACAGCCGCGGCTCGGCGCCCTTGATCTGTCCGCCAATAATCAGTGAGGCGCGAAAGGGCGATGCCGCCGCCGGTCCTTCAGCATTATGACGCATCACGATCTGGCGCAGCGTTTCGCCGACGATCGTCGCGATCTGGAACATCGATGGCGCTTCGAGGATCGACGGGTGGCGGTCTTCGGGCGCCTTGGTGCGTTCGTCTAGCAGGCTGACCACCGCCTGCGTCGTCGCCAGATTGCCCGCCGACATCAACGTGATAACGCGCTCGCCCGGCACGTGCCAGCTGCGCATCTTGCGCACCTGCGCGATGTCGTCGACACCCGCATTGGTGCGGGTGTCCGACATGAACACCAGCCCTTTGTTCAACCGCATGCCAACGCAATAAGTCATCTAATCCCGTATCCCCGCCCCGGATCGTCCCGTGTCCCCGCAGCCCGCTTATTGCTGGACCTGCACTTGGACAACCAGATTTTCCTGCGCCGCACCATAACGCATGCCGCGAACCGGGGCGGCGTCGCGATAATCGAGACCGGTGGCGACGCGGATATAGCGCTGGTCGGGCGAATGACCGTTGCTGACGTCAAAGCCGATCCAGCCGATATGATCGAAATGCGCCTCCGCCCACGCATGCGTCGCATCCTGCTGGGTGCGGTCGTTCATCATCAGATAACCCGACACATAGCGCGCCGGATGCCCCAGATGCCGCATCGCGGCGATGAAGATATGGGCGTGATCCTGGCACACCCCGCCTTCACTGCCGAGCGCCTGTTCGGCGGTCGTTTCGGCATCGGTCACGCCGATCCGGTACGCCAGCCGGTCGATGATCAGCGCCGACAGCGCGTGCGCGCGTTCGATGTCATTGACGTAATCGCGGCCCAGCTGCGCAGTCAGCGCGCGTACCTGCCGCCCTGCGCGCGTCAGCGGAGTCGGGCGCAGAAAGGTCCATAGCGGCATTGCCCCGCGGTGCGCCCCGATCACGCCATCCCAGGTTTCGAGTTCGACCGTGCCATGGCAGCGGATCGTCAGTTCGGTCACGCCGCCGTCGATCGCGATCAGGTCGACGCCGTTGCCGTGGTGGTCGGTATAATGGAGCTGCTGCACGCCGCCTTCGATATCAATCGCCCAGTCGACGATATGCTGCTGCCCCGGGCGGTCCTTCGGCGTAAGCTTGAGCTGCTGCAGCGCATATTTGACCGGCGCATCGTAATGATAGCGGGTGATATGTTCGACACGGAGTTTCATTCGACAAACCGATAGTCGCGCTCGACCTGCCGCGCGAGGTTGGCAATATCGCGCAGGAAGCCGGTCACATATTGGTGGAGACCGCCGTCAAAGATCGACTGGATCGGTGCATTGAGTTTTTCGTGGCTAAGCGCATGCGCCAGCCGCCACGCGTCGGTCTCGTCGCCATAATGGCGCTGCAGTTGGGACAGATGATTCTCCATCCGCTCGCTGCAAAAGGCCAGGCTGCGCGGCATCTGCGGATAAAGGATCAGGAACTCGGCGATCTTCAGCGCGCTGATCTCCGCCCCGTACAGCCAGCGATAGGCGCGGTGCGCCGACACCGAGCGCAGGATCGTTTCCCACTGCACATTGTCGATCGAGGTGCCGATGTGCGCGACCGAAGGCAGCAGCAGATAATATTTGACGTCGAGGATACGCGCGGTGTTGTCGGCGCGCTCCAGATAGGTACCGAGCAGCGCGAAATGATAGCCGTCGTTGCGCAGCATTGTGCCATTCAGCGCGCCGCGCACCTGCGCGCTCTGCTGGCGGATCGTCGTCAGCACATCGGGCAGGTCATCCTCGCGCACCTGCCGCTTGAGCAGCGCGGTCAGCGTCATCCAACTGGTGTTGACCGCCTCCCAAGTCTCGCGCGTCAACGCGGTGCGTGCGGTGCGCGCATTGTCGCGCGCCTGGCGGATCACCGACAAGATGCTCGACGGGTTGGCGGGATCGCGGAGCAGGAAATCGATCACCCGCACCGAGCTGTAGTCGCCATGCGCCGCCTGAAACGCCTGATTGACCCCGGCAGTCACCAGCACCGATTTCCATTCCGCCGCCGCGGTTTGCGACCGGGTCAGCGCGATGCGAAACCCCGCGTCGATCAGTCGCGCATTATTCTCACTGCGCTCGAGGTAGCGCGCCATCCAGAAGAGGCTGCCTGCGGTCTTGCCGAGCATCAGGCCGTGCCTCCAAAAGCATCGTCGGTGCGAGGAGCCGAAGGCGACGCGGCAATCCGGAGTGTGCGGAAACCGCTCTGGATTGCTTCGCTTCGCTCGCGATGACGGGGGAGGATGAATTGCATGCGCATCAATCCTCCAACACCCAAGTATCCTTCGTTCCGCCGCCCTGACTCGAATTCACTACCAGCGATCCCCGGGTCATTGCGACCCGGGTCAGCCCGCCGGGAGTAATCGTGATGCCCTGCGGCGACATCAGCACGAAGGGCCGCAGATCGACGTGGCGCGGCGCCAGCCCTTTCTTCGTAAAGATCGGTACCGTCGACAGCGACAGCGTCGGCTGCGCGATATAGTTGCTCGGGTTCGCTTCCAGCTTGGCGCGAAACGCCGCCAGTTCCTTCTTGCTCGCCGCGGGGCCAACGAGCATCCCGTATCCGCCCGATCCATGGACTTCCTTGACCACCAGTTCGGGCAGGCGGTCGAGCACCTCGCGCAGATGCTCGGGCTCCGAACAGCGCCACGTTGGGACATTGGGCAGCAGCGCCTTTTCGCCCGTATAAAATTCGATGATGTCGGGCATGTAACTGTACAGCGCCTTGTCGTCGGCGATGCCGGTGCCGGGCGCATTGGCAATCGTGATGCCGCCGGCGCGATAGACGTCCCAAATGCCCGGTACGCCGAGCATCGAATCCGGCCGGAAGTTCAGCGGATCGAGGAAATCATCGTCGACGCGGCGATAAAGCACGTCGATCGCCTTATACCCCTGCGTCGTGCGCATCGCGACCCGACCATCAACGACGCGCAGATCATGCCCCTCGACCAGTTCGGCGCCCATATGGTCGGCCAGATAGCTGTGCTCATAATAGGCGCTGTTGTGGATACCGGGGGTCAGTACCGCGACCGTCGGCGTCCCGCCGCACGCAGGCGGCGCACAGGCGGCCAGCGATTTCAGCAGGTTGATCGGATAATCGCTGACCTCGCGCACCGGCACTTTCGCGAACAGCTCGGGAAACATCTGAAGCATCGTTTCGCGATTCTCGAGCATGTACGACACCCCCGACGGGGTGCGCGCATTATCCTCGAGCACATAAAATTCATTGGCGCCGGTCCGGACGATGTCGGTGCCGCTGATGTGCGTATAAATGCCACCGGGCGGATCGAGTCCCATCATCATCGGGAGAAACGCCGCGTTGCTGGCGATCAATTCGGTCGGCACCCGGCCGGCGCGCATAATCTCCTGCCGGTGATAGATGTCATAGAGAAAGGCGTTGAGCGCGCGCACGCGCTGTTCGATGCCGCGCGACAGGCGGCGCCATTCGCTGGCCGAGATGATCCGCGGCACAACATCGAACGGGATTAGTCGTTCGTCGCCGTCGGCGGCACCATAGACGTTGAAGGTGATACCGGTCGTGCGGAACAGCGCCTCGGCCTGCACTGCCTTGTGCTGGATGCGCGCCACATCCTCGGCCTCGAACCACCCGCAATAGTCTCGATAAGGCGTCCGGGTTTCGCCTTCCTTGCTGTTCATTTCATCAAAGAAGGAAATGCGCCTGCCCTTTCCACGCAACGTGCCAATTCGTGCCGCGCCTGATGCTTCAGTCCTGCGCGGCGTCCCGTGTTCCAGCTGCTGCGTCGCTTGTCAGCTACGTGGCCACCAAGCTTGTACTGCCGATGCTAGCACCGCCGCACGGGAAGGCAAGTGCACAAAAAAGCGTTAGAAACCAAACAGCAGGCGGATCGCGACGACCCCAACCAGCACCGCGGTGAGCCGCCGGATCAGCGCCGCGGGTCCGCTCTTCACCGCAAGCTGAGTCCCGATGGCGCCGCCGATCAGCACTGCGACCAACAGCGGCCAGTGGCTCGCGACGGCGCCGATCATTTCGCTGCCCTTGCCTTTTAACAACTGACCGGTCAGCCCGAATAGGCTGTTGACGAGAATGAAGAGGCTCGCAGTCGCCGCGACCGTCCGGGCTTCGGCCCAGCGGATCAGGTGGAGGATCGGCGCGAGAAAGATGCCGCCGCCGATCCCGACGACGCCCGCAAGAAAACCGAGCGCTGCCGCAATCGGTAGCAACAGCCTGGCCGGCAACTGCACGGGCTTGGCGGTCTGCGGTTGGATCAGCAGCGCGACCGCCGAGACAAGCAGTGAAAGGCCAAGCAGGACGACAAGCACCCCCTGCTTTACCGGCGTCAGTCCGCCGAGAAATGCCAGCGGCGCTGCAATCGCGACGAGCGGCAGCGTCTTTGCCCAAGGCATCGCGCCCGACCGCGCAAAGCGAAACGTGCCGCCGCTGACGACGATGACGTTGCACGCAAGGCTGATCGCCGGAACCAGCCCCACCGCGACGCCGCCGAGCAACAGCAGCGCGGTGTAGGTCGACCCGCCGCCGAAGCCGACCGCGGCATAGAGCAGCGCGGTCAAGCCAAAGAGCGCGGCGAGACCCGTCATCGCGTCAGAGCAGAATCAAATCTGGCCGTGGCAATGCTTATACTTGCGGCCCGACCCGCAAGGACACGGCGCGTTGCGGCTGATTTCGAGCGACGCATAGGGATTTTCACCCTCGGGCATGTCGGGACGCGGGATCTGCATCGGCGGCAGCGTATTCGCGATCACGCCCAGCCCGCCGCTGTCGATGTCCGCGCTGTTATCTTCGCCGGTGAACGGGTCGATGTGGGTGGTCAGGAAATCGGGCAGGTCGGGCAGCGGCATCGCTTCCGGCTCCTCAAAGCGCAGATCGATCCGCGCCACAGTCCGCGTTACATCCTCGCGGATGTTCGACAGCATGCGTTCGAACAGCGCAAAGGCTTCCTGCTTATATTCGTTGATCGGCTGTTTTTGCGCATAGGCGCGCAGGAACACTACCTGACGCAGCGCGTCGAGCGTCGCCAGATGCTCTTTCCATTGATGATCGAGCGTCTGCAGCAGCACCGACTTTTCGATGCCCTTCCACGTATCCGCATCGACGAGCCCGGCCTTCTCAGCTGCGGTCGCGTCGGCCATCGCCTGAATGCGTTCCTCGAACATTTCGGGATCGACCGCATCTTCCTGCATCCAGTCATCAATCGGCGGATTGAGGTCGAGGATATTGGCGACCCGCTCCTTCATCTGCTCGATATCCCATTGTTCGGGATAGCTCCCCGGCGGGCAGGCGTCGGCAACGATCGCGTTGACCGTTTCGGCGCGCATCGCGACCATAACATCGTCGACCGTCTCGCTGTCGATGATGTCGCCGCGCTGTTCGTAGATCACCTTGCGCTGGTCGTTCATGACGTTGTCATATTCGACGACCTGTTTGCGGATGTCGTAGTTGCGCGCTTCGACCTTTTTCTGCGCGGTCTCGATGGCCTTAGACAGCCATTTCGACCCGATCGCTTCGCCATCCTCCAGATTCTTGTTCATCATCTTGGAAAACAACGTGTCAGGGCCAAAGATGCGCAGCAGATCGTCGTCGAGGCACAGGTAGAATTTCGACAGGCCGGGGTCGCCCTGACGCCCCGAACGGCCACGCAGCTGGTTGTCGATGCGGCGGCTTTCGTGGCGTTCGGTCGCGAGCACGAACAGCCCGCCCGCGGCTTTCACTGCTTCGCGCTCGGCGGCAACTTCGGCGGTGATGCGCGCGATACCGGCATCGCGCTCGGGGCCTTCGGGGACATCCTTCAGCTCGTCGTCGATGCGGAATTCTTCGTTGCCGCCCAATTTGATGTCGGTGCCGCGACCCGCCATGTTGGTCGCGATCGTCACCGCACCGGTGCGTCCCGCCTGCGCAACGATATGCGCCTCGCGTTCGTGGAAACGCGCGTTGAGGACGCTGTGCGCGACGCCTTCCTTCTCGAGGTAGGACGACAGCAGCTCGGATTTTTCGATCGACACGGTGCCGACCAACACCGGCTGGCCGCGCTCGTTCGCTTCGCGGATCGTCTTGGCGATCGCGCCGAACTTGTCGGTGATATTTTTGTAAAACTCATCCTCGTCGTCGATGCGCGCGATCGGGCGGTTGGTCGGGATGTTGACGACATTCATCTTGTAGATGTCGAAGAATTCGGCGGCCTCGGTCGCCGCGGTGCCGGTCATCCCGGAAAGCTTGGGATACATGCGGAAATAATTCTGGAAGGTAATCGACGCGAGGGTCTGGTTCTCGGGCTCGATCTGCACACCTTCTTTGGCCTCGACCGCCTGGTGCAGACCGTCGGACCAGCGGCGCCCGTCCATCATGCGGCCAGTGAATTCGTCGATGATGACGACCTTGCCGTCCTTGACGATATAGTCGGTGTCGATCCGGAACATCTGGATCGCCTTCAGCGCCTGATTGACGTGATGGACGACCTGGGTGTTCTCGATGTCATAAAGGTTGCTTCCCTGGAGCAGCCCGGCATTCTCGAGCAGCCGCTCGACATGCTCGGTGCCGTCTTCGGTCAGGTTGATCGATTTGGACTTTTCGTCCTTCTCATAATCATCCTCGGTCAGTTGCAGGACGACCTCATTGACGCGAATATACAGCTCGGATTTGTCGTCGGTCGGGCCGGAGATGATCAGCGGGGTGCGCGCTTCGTCGATCAGGATCGAATCGACCTCGTCGACAATCGCGAAATTGAAGGTGCGATGGACCATCTGGTGGCGGTCGAACTTCATATTGTCGCGCAGGTAATCGAACCCCAGCTCGTTGTTCGTCGCATAGGTGATGTCGCTGCCATAGGCGTCGCGGCGCTGCATTTCGTTGAGGTTCGGGACGATAATCCCGGTGGTCAGCCCCAGGAACCCATAGACCTGCCCCATCCATTCGGCGTCGCGGCGGGCGAGATAGTCGTTGACGGTGACGACATGGACGCCCTTGCCTTCGAGCGCGTTGAGATATGCCGCGAGCGTCGCGACCAACGTCTTACCTTCACCGGTTCCCATTTCGGCAATCTCGCCGCGGTGCATGACGATGCCGCCGATCATCTGGACGTCAAAATGACGCATGCCGAGCGTGCGGAGCGCGGCCTCGCGCACCGTCGCAAAAGCTTCGGGCAGGATGTCGTCGAGCGTTTCGCCGGCTTCGAGGCGGGCGCGGAACTTCGGCGTCTGCGCCTGCAGCGCCGCGTCATCATACGCCTGCATCGTGGGTTCAAAGGCGTTGATATTGTCGACGATCTTGCGGATCGAGGCGACATAACGGTCGTTGGACGAGCCGAACAGGCTCTTGGCGAGGCCAGAAAACATCGAATATTCCTTGAAATGTGAATGGAGAGGCAGCGTGCGGGCCGCAAGAATATGCAAGAAAGCCCCAAGACGGGGCGGCGCCTGACGAACAGGACGCTAAAGCAGCGCTCTACTCGAGAGCGCGGTCGCTGCCGGTGAGCAGGCCAGGAAGATGCGGCGGCGGGACTTTGCGCGGCTTGCGGCCGGTGCCGCCCCCCGAACGCCGGGTCGGCGTCGTCGCGGTCGGGCGGCGTTCACTATCGCTGACTTCGGCTTGGCCCGCGGTTTCGGCAAGCAGGACAAGCGCGCCCATCGCCGCCGGAACGGCAGGCGCGGCCACGGCCCGGTCGGCCGTCGCCAGACCGGTCAGCAATGCCAAAAGGGTCAGCAATAACCGCAAGAATCGCCCCTATAATTGCCGGAGCAAAAGATATTGCGCCCCGTTCCCTGAACATAGGGTGAAAGCGGGCCTGCGTCTAGGGGTGGGCTGCGCCGCGCCTCCGCTCGGCTGATCACCACTGTCCATCACAATATACCCTCGTCCAAATCTGAGGATTTGCATAGATTCAGCAATTCACGCGTTTGTCGCCCCTTCTTTCACCCGATTGCCCTGTGCGCCGCTCTATTAGCCAGCGGCACGCAGCCCTGCCAAACCGCGATTGCCGCTTGACGCAAACGCCCGCTTCGCAGCAAGTCTCACTGACAACAATGTAAGGAGGGACGGATGGCTCGAAAGGCGATTTTCATCACCGGCGGCGGATCCGGCATTGGCCGCGCGGTCGCGCGCCATTTCGCCGCTGAGGGCTGGTTCGTCGGGATCGCCGACGTCAACCGCGCCGGGATCGACGAAACCGCCGCGCTGCTTCCCGACGGCGCCGCGTCGCGCCATGTGATGGACGTGCGCGACCGCGACCAGTGGGCGGCAGCGCTCGATGCCTTTGCCACGGAAAGCGGCGGGCGCCTCGACGTGCTGTTCAACAACGCCGGGATCGGCACCGGCGGTCAGTTCGCCGACATGCCGCCCGCCGAGGCGGACCGACTGATCGCGATCAATTTCGGCGGCGTCGTCAACGGGATCTATATGGCGCTGGCTTTGCTCAGGGCGACGCCGGGATCGGCGATCCTCAACACCGGATCGGCATCGGGCTTTTACGGCGTCGCCGGGCTGGCCATCTATTCGGCGACCAAATTCGCGGTGCGCGGGTTGACCGAGGCGCTCGAAATCGAGTTCGCCAAATATGGAATCAAAGTGCGTTCACTGATGCCAGGCTTTATCGACACCCCGCTGCTCGATCAGGTCAGTGCCGACAGCAATGCACCGGCGCGCGAGCGCCTTTCGCAAAGCGGGTTCGAGATCGCCCCGGTCGAGCGCGTTGCAGAAGCGGCTTGGGCGGCGGTGCATGGCGACAAGGTTCATACAACAGTCGGCAAGATGGCAAAGCGGTTGTCGTGGCTCGCGCGCTGGTTCCCGGGACTGATCATGCGCCAGTCGAAGAAGATCGACGGGCTGGGAACGGCGAGACATTAATCCGCTAGCGGCCGTATGGGCCGTTATAATCCGTTCGCGGAAACCCGACAGCGGACCGAACTAACGCTTAGGCGCCCCGCATTGCACCGACCCGGCGCCAACATTGCGTACCGTACACACCGGCTTGCCGAGCACGACAGTCTTGCCCAACCCGCGCGCTGTCACCCTGGCGGTTTTCACCGCGCGCAGGACATGGTCACCTGCGCCTTCGCCGTCGAACGTCAACATGTCGACCGCCAGCGCCCCGGCATCAAACATCCCGGCGCCCGACAGCGTCATTTGCGCTTGTTTCGCAGTACCGCCCAGCGTCATCGTGCCATTGCCGATCATCGTCACCGACAATCGGTCGGTTGCGATCGTTCCAACCGACAGCGTCCCGGGGCCGCGCAGCCCAACGGTAATGCGGGCTCCCTTCATCCGGTCGATCCGCAGCGATCCCGCGCCGCTCATCGTCGCAGATCGCAGGTTCGCGGCATTGATCCGGATCGTCACCGCGCCGTGCGGCGCCCGCCGTTCCGCATCGCCCGCAAACTGGCGCTGGCCGATGACTAGCCGCCCGTCGCGTGCATCGATGGTCAGCCGGTCGAGCGCGTCCTGCTGCCCCGTCGCCATCGCGCCGACTGGCGCGCGGGTCGTTACCTCCACGATATAATCGGCGTTGACCTCGATTGCCTCGAAACTTGTCAGCCCAAAGCGTTTTTCGGCCGCCGCAGCAGGAGCGATAGCTAGCAGGACGACGGTCGCCAGTGCGGCGCTTCGGAGGGCAAGGGTCATGGTGCCGCCTTACCCGGTCCGGGCAGGCGGCACCAGCGCCGCCTTACTTGCAGCTGACCGATCCTGAACCGAGTTGGCGCGACGAACATTTGGCGCCGCCACCCAGCGTGACATCGCCCGACCCCAGGATGTTGACGTCAGCGGTGCCGGTCGCGTGCGCTTCGACATTGCCCGATCCGGTGATCGACACCTCGAGCGTCTGGGCGACAAGCCCATCGGCGTCGATGTCGCCAGATCCGGTCACGCTATATTCACCCGCGTCGACTGTGCCGCCGCCAATTTCGATGTCGCCGGACCCCGATACGCTGATGTCGGCGCTCTTGCCGGTCAGCTTCGCGATCTTGAGGTCGCCCGATCCCGTAATCGCTGCCTCGACCGCATCGCCATCGACGCTGTCAGCGTCGATCGATCCCGACCCGGTCAGCTGTACCCCGTTGAGGCGCGGCATGGTGATGGTAATTTCGACGTCATCGTCGTCGCGGCTCGAAAAGCTGAAACTTTCCCGCTTGCGTCCGATCGATAGCGTCGGACCGTCGACCTCAATCTCCAGCCGGTCGAGCACCGCCTCCGACCCCTTGGCACTGATCGAAAAGGCCTCGCCCTGGCGGATGGTGACATCGTCCGGGCCGGCGACCTTGACCTCGGTGAACCCGGTCAGCGAATAGCTTTTCGTCGCGACCGGACCCGCGTCGGCGGATCGGGTCGTCTCACTCTTGCGCGGCTGGTCGCCGTCCGCGCGGCCGGCACCGCTGCATGCGGTGACCGTCATCACCAAAGCCACCGGCAGTACCGCCATCGTCCAGTTACGCATCGCCAATCTCCTTTGTGTGTTACATGTATAATACACAAAGGAGATGTTTTGTCCAGCGCCGCTACCAGCGCAGCAAAGGCGCCAGCAGTACGCGGCCGGCGACACCCGACAGCGCGACCGCCAGACCGTGCCAGAGCGCGATATGAATCATGTCGTTCGACGCGCAGTGCAGTGCGACGATCGTTGCGCCCGCAGCGCCCGCCGCGATACCGATCACCCAGCCCGCGCGCGTCGGCGACGTCGGCGCCCCGCCCTTAAGCCAGGCGAATAGCGCCGCGCCCACGCCCAGCCCCGCGAACGCACCCTGTGCGAGACAGCGCAGACCATTTGCGGGGAGCGCCGCGTCCATCGTAGCGTGACCGTCGCTCAACGCCATCACCAGGGCCGAAAAAGGCAGCGCGAGCGTTGCCAGCCCGGCCCAGCGCCACCCGCTATAATCGCGGCCGACGCCGGGCAATCCCATGCGCAACGCGCTCCACGCCGCGGCAAAACCCAATGCGACGATCAGCCAGAAGGCAAGCAGCGGCAGCGGCGGCATCATCGCCCCATCCGCCAGGTCGTGCCGCGGCCCGGCGAGCCACAACAACGCCGCGGCGCCGACGAGCCAGCCACCCGCCACCCACAGCGATCCGCGCACGAGGCGACGCGGTTGCACGGGTTCAAGCTCGCCCGCCAGATCCTCGATCAGATTGTCGATCGATCCATTCGTCATTTCATTCGCTTTCAATTAACTGCGCCAGCTTCTTCAGCCCGCGATGAATATTCACCTTCACCAGCGACTCGCTCTGTCCGCAAATCTGCGAGGCTTCGGCGATCGAGGCGCCCTCGATCTTGACCAACGTGATTGCCTGCGCCTGTCCCGGGGGAAGCAGGGTGAGCATGCGGTCGAGGCTGAGGCGCGCGTGGACGATCTCATCCTCAGCCCCGACCGCCGCGTCGCCCTCGCCCAGTTCGACCTCGTCGCGCTGGCGGCGCAACAGGTCGATCCAGCGATAGCGCGCGATCGCCGCCAGCCAAGGCAGGAACGGCCGGCTGTTGTCCCAGGTCGCAAGCTTGCGGTGCATCGACACCAGCGTCTCCTGCACCAGATCGTCGATCTGATGCGGCGCGATGCGGCGCGCAAAATAGCGCGCCAGCCATTTACCGCAATCGCCGAGCAAGGCGCGATAGGCCGCGCGGTCGCCGCGCTGCGACGCCGCCATCAACCGCGCCAGCGAGGGTTCGTCGATGCTCATCTGCGCCGCAGCGTAGCAGCAACGGTATCGAGCGCGAACAGTCCGCCGCCGCGCACGATCAACATCGCCGCCATCGCCGCCCACAACAAATGCACCGGCCACCATGCGTCGGGGAATACGAAGATCTGAATCACCAGCGTCATCACCAGCAGCCCGCCCGCCGACAATCGCGTTGCGAGGCCGAACAGCAACAACAGCGGAAAGACATGCTCGGCATAGGTTGTCAGTGGTACCGCAATTGCCGGGTCCAGTGGCAAGCCCGAAAATTCCGACGCGAACAGATCATATTGAATCGGGTCAATCTGCAAGAAACTGTCTTCGACGACCTTCGTGCGCCCCGAGCGCCAGAATATCCCGCCGAGCGCAACGCGCAGGAGGAGCAACGCGATCGATTCACCGACGCGGCCCGACACCAGCGCGACACCGCGATCGTAAAAGGCAAAAACGCCGTTCATTTATCAACCCTTTCGAAAGCCCCGGCGGCGATCAGCGCCGCAATGGCCGCTCCGCCTTCGGGATGTTCTTCGGCAAGATGTGCGATAAGGTTACCCAGCGGCGTCATTTCGTCCGCCATTTCTATGGCCGCGGCGTCGGCAGGCCCGACCGCGTGCAGCTGCACCATGGCCTCGGGCCGCACCACCATCAACGCGCCGACATCGGTCTTAAATGCAGGATCGACCAGCGGCGCAGCGGCATGGGCCAGCGTCACGACGCGGGTCGCCGGATGGCGCCGGACGCGAAACGCCAGCAGCACCGCTTCGTCCAACTGCACCAGGTCGGTCAGGGTGAGAGCCACCGCGTCGGGTGCATGATAGCTTTCGAGCCACGCCCATTCGACGCGCGCGAGGTCAGCGGCGCCCTGATCGACGAGCCAGCCGGAAAAACTCTCCCCGATCAGCGCTAGTGACCGGCCCTGCGCGCCGCCGCCTTCGATGAAGGCGCGCGACAGTCGGTTGAACTCGCCTTCGCCCAAATAGTCGCGGGTGCGCGGAAATGTGTCTTCGAGCGCGACAAGCCGCGCGTGCGAAATGGTGTTGGCATGGACGCGCAGGCCGCGCAGCACCGCGGCGCGGTCGCCAGCGAACAATCCGGTTGGCAGGTGGTCGGGACCGCGGAGCAGCGTCGCGGCGATCGCCGCCTGCCCGTCAAACATCGACTAGCTCGCGCGCCAGTAGCGCGTCGGCCTTGGCCACCTCGGCCATCAGCACCGCAAAATCGGGAACATCGCTGTCCCATTCGACCAGCACCGGTTTCGGCCCGGCGCGGCGCAGAAAGGTCTCGAGCAAATCCCAGCAACTGTTGCTCACCGCCGACCCATGGTCGTCGATTGCGATTGTGCCGCCCAGATCGTCGGCCTTGCAGCTGTGCCCCGCGACATGTACCTCGCCGACCAGCGCCGGATCGAACCTGTCGAGCCATGGCGCCGGATCAAGTCCAAGGTTGAACGCCGACACCTCGACATTGTTGATGTCGAGCAGCAGGCCGCAACCGGCGCCGCGGCATAGTTGGTGGAGGAAATCGACCTCTTCCCAATCGTCGCCAGCGTAAGCGAGGTAGCGCGAGGGATTTTCGATCAGCATCGACCGCCCCAAGCGGTCCTGCACGCGTCCGACTTCACGCACGAAATGGTCCAGCGCGGCATCGCTATAAGGAATGGGCAGCAGGTCAGGAAATTTGTCGTCCGGCCCGTTGCTCCAGCTGAGGTGATCCGAAACCATCGCCGGTTCATAACGGTCGCACAACGTCGCCAGCGATTCCAGGTCGCCAGTATCCGCACCGGCTGCCGAACCCAGCGACAATCCGACCGAATGAAAGCTCAGCGGCACATGTTCCGCAATCGCGGTCAGCCAGCGATGCGGAGGCCCGCCTGAGCCGAAGTAATTTTGGGGATGAACTTCGGCCCAGGCGGGCAGGGCACCCCGCTCCGCCGCCGCCAGCACGTCGGCATAATGTTCGGACTTCAGCCCGAAACCGGCGCGCTGCGGCAAGTCACGGAGCGGGCGGGGGGGCACTTGGCTCAGCTCTTTTTGGCGACCGGCTTGGCGTTGCCCTTATGCGCGGCCAGCGTGCCGCCTATCTTTTCGCAGCTGCCCTTGGTCACATATTTCCAGGCGTTGCCCTGATAATCGACGGTCGAGGTACCGGCGCAGCTCGTGCCCGGACCGGCGGCGCAATCATTCTTGCCCTTCAGCGATACGCCATAGCAGCGCTCCTTGGCACCGTCGGCGGCAACGGCGGGTACGGCGACCGCACCAGCGGCCATGGCGAGAACCGCCGAGGCGGCGAGCGACAGTTTCAGACTATTTGACATATTGGATACTCCCTTTGAAACGGACGATGCAGGGGATGGCATCGACAGGAGTTTCGGCGGCGCGCACCCAAAGGTTACGCTTCACCTGGTTGGTCGCGCCATTTTGTCGCCACCTTCGGCGCGCAGGGGCGGCTTTTGCGATTTCGACTGGAAAGCCAGACCATGAGCGTAGCGTTTCGCCGCGAGGGCGACGACGAACATAAAGAACCCGAGTTCGAGCTGCCCATCGCGGTCGGCCCGAATCTGGTGACGCCGCGAGGGCTGCGACTGCTCGTCGAAGCGGTTGCGCAAATTGAAGCCGAGATCGCGGCGACCGGCGACAAAGAGGCATGCAAGAAATTGCAGCGCCGCCTGCGCTACTTCCATACCCGCCAATCGACCGCCCAGGTGCAGGCGCCCCCTGACGATGGCAGCATCGGTATCGGCAGCCGCGTGACCTATTGCCTTAACAAGGCCGAAAAAACGATCACCATCGTCGGCGGTGACGAGGCTGACCCGGTGCTCGGGTGCGTCGCCTTTTCAGCGCCGCTCGCCCGCGCACTCATGGGCGCCGAGGCGGGAGAGAGCGTCGAATATCAGGGCCGCGACGATGCGATCGCGATCCTCGCGGTCGAAACCGACCCGGAGACGCAGGCATGAAAGACAAGTTCGAACGCCACAAACAGCCGTGGACGCCAACCGAGATCGACAAACTGCATACGCTCGCCAAAAAAGGCATGCCGCTGAAGTCGATCGCCAAAGCGCTGACCCGCAGCGAGGAATCGGTGAAGGCGCGCGCCAAGGCCGACAGCCTGCCAATCGCGAAGCTGCACTGAGGCACCATGTCCACAACCGAATTTGATGCCATCGTGCTGGGTGCCGGCGCGGCCGGGTTGATGTGCGCCGCGGTTGCGGGTCAACGCGGGCGGCGTGTGCTGTTGCTCGACCACGCCGACCAGGTGGGGAAAAAGATCCTGATCTCGGGCGGCGGGCGGTGCAATTTCACCAATGTGAACACCGCGCCCGACCGCTTTATCTCGGCGAACCCGCATTTCGCCAAATCGGCGCTCGCCCGCTACACCCCCGCCGATTTCATCGCGCTCGTCGATCGCTATGGCATCGCGTATCACGAAAAGACGCTGGGCCAGCTGTTCTGCGACGGGTCGGCGAAACAGATCGTCGCGATACTGTTGGAGGAGGCAGCCAATGGCGGGGTCGACGTCCGCACCGGCCAGCCGGTGCGTGATGTCACGCACGCCGACGCTAAGTTCACCGTCCGCTTCGGCGACGCCAGCTTTTCCGCGCCCGCTCTCGTCATCGCCACCGGCGGCCCGTCGATCCCGCAGATGGGCGCGACCGGCTTCGCCTATGACCTCGCGCGCCAGTTCGGTCTCAAGGTCGTCGAGCCGCGCCCCGCGCTCGTCCCGCTCACGCTTGGCGGCGACGATGTGCTGTTCCGAGAATTGTCGGGCATTGCAGCGCCGGTCGAGGCGCGCGCGGGCAAGACGGCGTTTCGCGAAGCGGCACTCTTCACGCATCGTGGGCTCTCGGGTCCGGCGATTCTGCAAGCCAGCAGCTATTGGCGTCACGGAGAGCCCGTCACGATCGATTTCCTGCCCGACGCGCCAAAAGACTGGCTGCTCGAAGCCAAGCGCAGCCGTCCGCGCACCACCCTGCGCGCCGCGCTGGGCGCGATGCTCCCCGATCGCCTCGCCGAAACGCTCGCCGAACGCCTTGCCCTCCCCGGCGAACTCGCCGCGCAAACCGACCGCAAACTTGCTGATGCCGAATCGCGTCTCGCGCGCTGGGATTTCTGCCCCAATGGCACCGAAGGCTTCGCCAAAGCGGAGGTTACCGTGGGCGGAATTTCGACCGCCAGCCTGTCGTCGCAAACAATGGTGGCCAAAACCGTTCCAAACCTCTATGCGGTCGGCGAGGCCGTAGATGTCACAGGGTGGTTAGGCGGCTATAATTTTCAATGGGCCTGGGCAAGCGGACACGCTGCCGGACAGGTGATTTAAGCCCATTGAGCCCCTTCTATCGGCCCGTCACCGCACCGGTGACCGCCTATGTTATTGAGATAATAATGACTTTCGAAAATATTTCCCCCGTCCTTTCGGACGCTCTGACCGCGCGCGGCTATGAAGCGCTCACCCCTGTTCAATCGCAAGTCAGCGAAGATCAGGCCAAGGGCCGCGACCTGCTCGTTTCCGCCCAGACCGGGTCGGGCAAGACCGTCGCGTTCGGCCTCGCGATGGGTGACGAGCTGCTCGAAGATGGCCGTATGCCCTACGCGACCTCGCCGCTCGCGCTGATCATCGCTCCGACCCGCGAACTCGCGCTGCAGGTCAGCCGTGAGCTCAGCTGGCTCTATGCCAAGGCTGGCGCGCGCATTGCGACCTGCGTCGGCGGCATGGACGCCAGCAAGGAACGCCGCGCGCTTGGTCAGGGCGTGCAGATCGTCGTCGGCACCCCCGGGCGCCTGCGCGATCACCTCGAACGCGGCGCGCTCGACCTCTCGGCGCTGCGGGTCGCGGTACTCGACGAAGCCGACGAAATGCTCGACATGGGCTTTCGCGACGATCTTGAGGAAATACTCGACGGTACCCCCGCCACCCGCCGCACGCTCTTGTTCTCGGCGACGATCCCCAACCCGATCGTGCAACTCGCCAAGCGTTACCAGACGAACGCGCTGCGCATTTCAACCGTTGGCCAGGACCGCGGCCATGGCGATATTGCCTATCAAGCCGTCACCGTCGCCCCCGCCGACATCGAAGGCGCGGTCGTCAACCTGCTCCGTTTGCATGACGCCGAAACGGCGATGCTGTTCTGCGCGACGCGCGACAATGTCCGCCGCCTACACGCGAGCCTGGTCGAGCGCGGTTTCGCCGCGGTCGCGCTGTCGGGCGAGCATAGCCAGAACGAGCGCAACGCCGCGCTGCAGGCGCTCCGCGATCGCCGCGCCAAAGTCTGCGTCGCGACCGACGTCGCCGCGCGCGGTATCGATCTGCCAACGCTCAGCCTGGTCGTCCACGTTGAAATCCCCCGCGATGCTGAAGCATTACAGCATCGTTCGGGCCGCACCGGTCGCGCGGGCAAAAAGGGTACCGCGGTCATCATCGTCCCCTATCCGCGCCGCCGCCGCGTTGACGGCATGCTGCGCGGCGCCCGGATCGAGGCCGAATGGATGGACGCTCCGACCGCCGCCGACGTGCGCAAGCGTGATCAGGAACGGTTGATGGAGAAATTGCTGACCCCCGTCGAGCATGAGCCCGAAGATATCGAATTGGCGCAGCGCTTGATGGCCGAACGCACCCCCGAGGACATCGCCGCTTCGCTCGTCCAGGCGCACCGCGCGCTGATGCCGCCGCCAGAGGATCTGATCGACAACGGCCCGCGCGGCCGCGACACCGCCGGTCGGCCCGAACGCGGCGAACGCTTCGAGCGTCCGGAACGCGGCGCCGGTGGCGATCAGCGCGAAGGGTTCGAGGACAGCGTCTGGTTCCGCCTCAACATCGGCCGTCACCAGAATGCCGATCCGCGCTGGATCCTGCCCCTGCTCTGCCGCCGCGGCCATGTCAGCAAGAACGAGATCGGCGCGATCCGCATCGGTCCCAAGGAAACGATGTTCAACATCCCGCGCGCCATTGCCGATCGTTTTGCCGAGGCGGTGATCCGCAGCGCCAACGAAGATGGCGAAGACGACAGCGGCGTCGCGATCACCCCCGCACCCGACGGCCCGACCTATCCGCCGCGCCGCGATAAAGGCGGACATGGGGGCGGCCATAGCGGCCCGCGCGACGGCGCCCCGCGCAGCACGCTGGGCCGCGCGCCCGGCGGCGATCGCAGCTATGGCGATCGTCCGCGTGGTCCCGGTGGCCCCGGCGGCAAGCCCACCGATCGTTACAAGCCCAAACCCTTCGGCCAGCGCAGCCCGCGCCGTCCTTCGAAGTAAACTCGGCCTCTTTCGTCATTACGGCCCCGGCGAAAGCAGGAGGTAGCAATCCAGAGCCGTCTTGCACCATTCTGGATTGCCGCGTCGTCGTCGGCTCCTCGCAATGACGCGCGAAGTGATCGCACCACCCTTGCGTCCTGCCGCTCGGCCCACCAGATGGATCGGACAGCAGGAGAGCGGCGCATGCAAGCCATCGAAGCCATTATCGAAAGCCAGGGCGGACCTGAGGTCATCGACTGGCACGAGGTAGCGCTTGGCGAACCCGGCCCCGGCCAGGTGTTGCTGCGCCAAACCGCGGTCGGGCTCAACTATCTCGATACCTATCACCGCGACGGTACCTATCCCGTCCCACTGCCCAGCGGCCTTGGTGTCGAATCCGCCGGAGAAGTGATCGCCGTCGGCGACGGCGTCCACGGCTTCCAGCCCGGCGATCGCGCCGCGACCTTCGGCCCCGAGCGCACGGCCTATGCCAGCGCGAGGTTGGTTAGCGCAGCGTCGCTGTTCAAGCTGCCCCCCACTATCGACGACGAAACCGCCGCGGCCGCGCTCCTGAAAGCGTGCACAGTGGAAATGCTGATCGAACGATGCGCCAAGGTCGAGGCAGGCTGGCCGGTGCTGGTCCACGCCGCCGCGGGCGGGGTCGGACTGATCCTCGTCCAGTGGCTGAAGGCGATCGGCGCGACCGTCATCGGTACTGTCAGCACCGAGGCAAAAGCGCACGCCGCGCGCGAGGCCGGCGCCGATCACGTTTTGATGTACAAAAGCGACGACGTCGCCGCGCATGTCCGCGAAATCACCGACGGCCAGGGCGTGCCCGTGACCTTCGACGGCATCGGCATGGCGACATGGGACGTATCGCTTAAGGCGACCGCGCGGCGCGGCTTGATTGTCAGCTATGGCAATGCCGGTGGGCCGGTGACCGGGGTGAACCTGGGCGTGCTCGCGCGGCATGGCTCGCAATTCGTCACCCGCCCCACCCTGTTCGACTATTATCTCCATGCAGGCGAACGCGCCGCGGGCGCGGCGCGCGTGTTCGAGATGATCGAGAGCGGCGCGGTGAAGATTACCGTCGGGCAGCGTTACTCGTTGCAGGATGCGGCAAGGGCGCATGCCGATTTGCAAGCGGGGCGCACGACAGGCTCGACGCTGCTGATACCAGAGCATTGATAACGTTGCCCCCGCGACGGCGGGGCCGTTGTCGGCCTTACCTTTCGTCGCTGAGTAAACTTCCAGCGGTCCCCGCCTTCGCGGGGGCGACGATCACGCCTTCAACCGCTCCGCATGCCACCCAACATGCTCGGCCAGAAAGGTCGAGATGAAATAATAGCTATGGTCATACCCCGGCTGCATCCGGATCTCGGCCTTCTGCCCCGTCCGCTCACACGCTTCGACCAGCAAATGCGTCTTGAGCTGATCGGTCAGGAAATTATCGGCGTCGCCCTGATCGACGAGTAAATCGGCCACGCGCGCGCCGTTCGCGATCAACGCGCAGGCGTCATAAACGCCCCATGCCGCGCGATCCTCGCCGAGATAGTTCGATAACGCCTTCTCACCCCAAGGGCATTGCAGCGGCGCGACGATCGGTGAGAAGGCCGATACGGAGCGAAACCGATCGGGCGTACGCAGCGCCACCGTTAGCGCGCCGTGCCCGCCCATAGAATGGCCGGTAATCCCCTGTCGCGTCATGTCGGCGGCAGCGAATTCGCGCAGGATCAGCGAGGGCAGTTCGTCCTCGATGTAGGACCGCATCCGGTAGTTCTTCGCCCAGGGTTCTTCGGTCGCATCGACATAAAAGCCCGCGCCCAGCCCGAAATCCCAGGCTCCCTCGGGATCATCGGGAACACCCTCACCGCGCGGCGATGTATCGGGCGCGATAAAGATCACGCCTTGTTCGGTGCAGGCGGCGCGATATTCGCCCTTTTCCATCACATTGGCATGGGTGCAGGTCAGCCCCGACAGATACCAGAGCACCGGCAGCTTCGCGCCTTCCTCGTGGTCGGGAATGAAGACCGCAAAGGTCATCTCGGTGCCGGTGGTCGCGCTGGCGTGCTTGTACACGCCTTGCGTACCGCCATGGCTGCGAACGGTGGAGAGGGTTTCGATGGTCATGGATTATCCTGCACGGGAATGGTGGCGACCATAGGATCATGCCCCCAATGGCGCAGCAGGTCCAGTATCGCACCGCCTGCCAGCGCAAGCGTCGCGGTGTTGCGCAGCGGGTGGACGTTGACCGGATCGGCGTCGGCCAGCGGAGCGTCGAGCACCACGGTGATACTCCCCGGCGCCGCATTGATCGCCGCGAGTGGGGTCACCGAACCCGGTGCAATACCGAGCAGGCGCTCCATATCTGCCGCTTTGCCGAAACTAACATGTTTGCACCCGATCGCGACGGGCAACCGCTTCAAATCGACCCGCGCATCGGACGGCACGGTGACCAGCCAATACGCCCCGCCCTTGTCCTTCAGGAACAGATTCTTGGTATGGGCGCCCGGCATCGCGGCGTGCACCGCATCGCTCTCCGCCACGGTGAACACCGCGTCATGGTCATGTTCGGCGAAGGGGATACCGAGCGCACACATGTCCGCTCGCAATCCCGCTTCGCCGCGCATCATTCTTATCGTCCGCTTACAGGCGCTTCAGCGCACACAGCTTGTTGCCGTCGGGATCGCGCAGGTAGGCGAGGTAAAGCTGGCCAAAGCCGCCTTCGCGAACGCCCGGCGGGTCTTCGATGCTGGTGCCGCCCGCGGCGACGCCGGCATCGTGCCAGGCCTTGGCCTGCGCTTCGTCGGCCATCGCAAACCCGATGGTGCAGCCATTGCCCGCGGTCGCCGGTTCGCCGTTGATCGGCGGCGTCACCAGGAACAAGCCGTCATTGTGCATATAGATCAGGCGGCCCTTGTCGTCCTGGATCCCCGGCTTGCCGCCGATCGCCTGGAAGGTCGCGTCATAAAATGCCTTGGCTTTCGCCACGTCGTTCGTGCCGACCATATTGTGACTGTACATCGCTCTCTCCTATTTTCGTTGCGAATCGATACCGATCTTGTGCCAGCCTTGTCAGCGGAAGACCACCGTCTTGCGTCCGTCGATCAACACCCGCTGTTCGGCGACCCAGCGCACCGCTTTCGCCAGCACCTGCGCCTCGACATCGCGGCCGATGCGGATCAGATCCTCGACAGAATCGCGGTGATCGACGCGCTCGACGGCCTGCTCGATAATCGGGCCTTCGTCGAGGTCGCTGGTCACGAAATGCGCCGTCGCGCCGATCAGCTTGACCCCGCGCTCCTGCGCCCGGTGATAGGGTTTGGCGCCCTTGAACCCAGGCAGGAAACTATGGTGGATATTGATGCAGCGCCCCGCCAGTTTCCCCGACATGTCCTGCGACAGCACTTGCATATAGCGCGCGAGCACCAGATAGTCGGCGCCGCTGCGCGCCATCAGGTCGAGGATGCGTTCTTCCTGCTCGGCGCGATTGGCGTCGCTGACCGGGAAATGGTGGAACGGCACGCCATGCCATTCGCTTAGCCGCCGCTGATGCTCGTGGTTCGACACGACCGCGACGATATCGATCGCGAGGTTACCGGTCGACCAGCGGTGGAGCAGGTCATTGAGGCAATGGCTGCCCTGCGACACCGCGATGACGAAGCGCGGCTTTGCGGCGCTGTCGCTGATCCGCGCGTCCATCGCAAAACGGTCGACGATCGGCGCGAACGCCGCCTGCACGCCCGCAAGCCCCTCAGGAAAGCTCGGCCCCGCGCCGCGGAAAGCAACGCGCATGAAGAAACGCCCCGAATCGAGGTCGGCATATTGCTGGCTGTCGAGAATGAAGCCGTCGCGCTCGGCGAGCAAGCCGGTAACGGCGGCGACAATGCCGACCGCATCGACGCAGCTGAAGGTCAGGACATAGGGTCCGGTCAATTCGATGCTCCCAAATTCACGTCCATACGAGCGAAGCGAAGCAATTCAGGGCGGTTTACGCGGCTCTGGATTGCCGCGTCGCCTTCGGCTCCTCGCAATGACGAACCTTGGCTCCAAACGAAACTGCTTTTTAGTATACTACCACGCTTCGGATGCTCTCCCCCGCATGCATCAGCTCGAACCCCTTGTTGATGTCCTCCAGCCCCATGACATGGGTGATCATCGGGTCGATCTCGATCTTGCCGGTCATGTACATATCGACGATCTTCGGCACATCGGTGCGC
>NZ_JAIBES010000065.1 GCF_019459305.1 Sphingopyxis sp.
CGAACAGCCGTCCGCCGACCAGCACAAACGAACCTTTGGGAGCATTATAGTCCGCCGGCACCGGTATCCGCAGCACGTCGTCGGAGGTCGGCACCGAGGGCGGAAGCCACTGATCGCGGTTATAGATCGGGCGCGCCTCGGGGCCGCCGTCTTGACCTTGAGCAGGCGAAGCGATGGTGGCGGCGACGAGCAACCCGGAAACCAATGCGGCAATCTTCATGCTGCTCCCCTTTAATCGCTCAACCGGCCCGTCGTCTCATGGCGCGCCGGGAACATCTGTTATTGGTCCCAATTGTTTCGGGCTGTTGCATCCTAATGAGTGACACATCGATCCAGAGGCAACGCAATAAAGCTGAGGCCGCAGATTAGAAATTCTGCGGGTAGGCCGGGTTCCGGATGCAGGAAGAGGCCTTCTACCATGCCACCCCCGCACCATGGTGGGGATGGCATGGTCCAGTTTGAGATTTTGCGATCGAATGGGCTCATGCGGCCTTTTGGCTTGCAATCCACTGATCGACGCGGCGCTCGAGCAGGTAGAGCGGCATCTGCCCGCGCCCGAGGATGGTGTCATGGAAGCCTTTGATATCGAACTTGCTGCCAAGCTGGTCTTCCGCCTTCTTGCGGAGTTCGAGCATCTTGATCATGCCAATCTTATACCCGGTCGCCTGTCCCGGCATGACGATATAGCGCCGCACTTCCGATCGGATCTGTCCTTCTGCTGCGGCTGAGTTCTCGGTGAAGTATTTCACGGCCTGTTCTTCGGTCCAACCCTTCGAATGGAGTCCCGTATCGACAACCAGCCTGATCGCGCGCCAGATCTCGGTCGTCAGTCGACCGAAATCCGAATAAGGATCCTTATAGGCACCCATTTCTTTGCCCAGCTTTTCGGTATATAGGCCCCACCCCTCCTGATATGCATTTACATACAGGAACTTGCGGAAATTCGGCACGTCATCCAGTTCCTGCGCGATCGCAAAATTCATGTGATGGCCGGGCAACGCTTCATGATAGGCGATCACCTCAAGCTGCGGGATCGGCATGGATTTCATGTCGAGCAAATGAGCGTAGAATACGCCCGGGCGCGAGCCGTCGGGTGTCGACATGTAATAATGCTGCGCCCCGCCCGCGACCTCGCGATAGGATTCGACACGTTTTACGATGACATCAGCTTTGGGCAGAATGCCAAAATATTTCGGCAGTTGCTTCTTCATAAAGGCAATATGGGCGGTCGCGGTGTCGATATATTGCTGCCGGCCCGCGTCCGTGTTCGGATAATAGAAGCGCTCGTCATCGCGCACATATTTGAAGAAATCCTGCAGCGACCCCTTAAATCCGACTTGTTGCTTGATCGCTTCCATCTCAGTTTTGATCCGGGCAACCTCGTCCAAGCCGATTTGGTGGATCTGGTCCGCCGTCAGGTCGGTATTGGTCGCGCTGACGAGCAGCATGTCGTAATAGGCCTTGCCACCCGGATCTTTACCAACCCCGGTTGCTACTGCGTCGGCTTTTGGAACTTCCGTTTCGAACCATGCGATCAGTGCCTGATACGCGGGTAGCCATTTTTCCAACAGCGCCTTGCGCGCTGCCGCCCGATACGCGTCCGCCTGGGATGGATTGATCTTGCCCGCCTTGACCAACTGATTAATCTTCGCTTGGGCGTCACCCCACACCGGGCTGTCACCCTCGCCGCCAAACGGCGCGCCAGTGATCAGCGCGCGCGCTTGGCCGATCATCGCTTCATAAGCGAACCGCGGCACCCGCACGCCTCCCGCGGCATTCGTCTTAGCAGTGTCGAGCTGCTGCAGCTGCGCCGCAGCAACACCGCCGATCCGCGTGATGTAGGCGTCCATGTCCGCGGGTTCCTCGACCTTATGGACCTGCATCAGAAATTGCGGGATGCGTGTATGCGGACCGAACATCTGATTGAAGACGTAATCATTGCGCCGGAATTTGGCCCATCCCGCAGCATCTTCGTAGCGATAAATCCAAAGGTCGTAAGAAAGCTGCGCGTCTTGGGTCAACTTCGCGCGGTCGAATTTCGCCTTCATTTCGTCGACCGATCGGCGCTGCCACTCAATCTTACGCTCCAAAGCCTCGTCGGAGAAGTCATCTATCTTGTCATAATCCGCTTTATCGCCCTGATATCCGCGAGCGATAGGGCTGAACGCCATTTCTTCCTCATATTTGAGGTTAAACCAGCTGTTCAGGCGCGCGGTTTCGGCATCGGCGGCTTGCGTGGTGGTAGTTGGCGAAATCTCGGCGCGCGTAGAGACACTCTGGAGTGAGCCGAGCAAGAGCGAGGCAGTGGCAATATAGAACAGCGTCTTTTTTCTTACACCAAATCCACTGCACATCGCGCAGCCCGCTGCACGTCCCAGATCAAAATCCGTCACAAAAATTCTCCAACCAATGCGCTCAACGCGCGCTCTCACCCATAATTCGTTTAACGCTGCCGCGCGTCACCAGAGGTTTCGGCATTGCATCTCCCGCGAGCGACACGAGGGGCGACGCCCCACCCTACCCGCGCGAATGAAGCTGAGTTCCCTCACGCATTTGAGCATTTAGGGTGCCTTTCAGGATGCAGCGCAACCTAGTAAAGCTGACCCCGAGGGCCAGCCCTTCTCATGCTGAACCGTTATATCAGAATATCACGACGCTTCGGATGCTCTCCCCCGCATGCATCAGCTCGAACCCCTTGTTGATGTCCTCCAGCCCCATGACATGGGTGATCATCGGGTCGATCTCGATCTTGCCGGTCATGTACATATCGACGATCTTCGGCACATCGGTGCGC
>NZ_JAIBES010000079.1 GCF_019459305.1 Sphingopyxis sp.
GCGAGCTTTTCCAGCCGCGCGTCGGGAACCGCGACATTGCCGATGTTCGGCTCGATCGTGCAGAAGGGGTAATTGGCCGCCTGCGCCGCCGCCGTTTCGGTCAGCGCGTTAAACAGGGTGGACTTGCCGACGTTGGGCAGGCCGACGATGCCGCATTTGAAACCCATAAAAACTCCGTGTGACCGGCATGACGCCGGGGTTGCAGCGCCCCTAGCGCCAAGTCGCCTGCGACGCCAGCTTTTGACGCGCCAGATTATCGTTGCGAAGGGTTCAGCCTTGCGGCTTTATCGCGGGAGCCATGATGATCCCTGTTCGATGGACCACTTCCGCGCTAGTGTTGGGTCTTGGTGCGGTCGCCGCCAGCGCTGCGCCCAGCCGTTTCGAAGCCGGTGTGCTCGCCGAACTGAATCGCTTTCGCAGCGACCCTGCCGCCTACACAAGCGACCTGCGCGGCTACCTCCCGCGCTTCGAGGGCCGACGCCTGCGCGGCGAAGCCGATGGCGAAATTGACATCTTGACCAACGAAGGCGTCGCCGCTGTCGACGAAGCGATCCGCGACCTGCGTTCCGAAAAGCCGTTGTCACGGTTGCAGCAAAGCGACCTGCTGGCCGCCGCCGCGGCCGATCATGTTGCGGTTCAGTCGCGGTCAGGCGCCGTCGGCCACTATACCCGCGGCAATGGCCCCGGCGAACGCATGAAGGCGCGCGGCGGCGGTCCTTACGTCAATGAGGTCATCACCTATGGCCACCACAGCGCGGCGGGGGTGGTGCATCAATTGCTGATCGACGACGGTGTCCCCGGCCGCGGCCATCGCCACAGCCTGCTGCGTCCGACGCATCGCTATGCCGGCATCGCCTGCGGCCCGCACCGCGTCCACCGGACGATGTGCGTGACCCTGATGGCGCACAGCCGCGACGGATCGCCGCCGCCGCCGCCGAAACGGTCGCCGGTGACTGCGCCGCGCTAGTCCGGTCAGTCGTGGACCGCCTTGATCAGCGGCCCCAGCGCACTGCCGCCCAGCCATGCCAGCTGCACCTCGGCCGAAACGCGGTTGATCGCCTCCTGCGGCTTGTTGCCCGGATGCACCGCACGGCGCAGCGGACGCTTGCCCGCGGGCATCGCCATGACCTCGGCAATCGCGCGCGGCACGTCGAGCGGATCGGCGCTGCGCCCGCTGCCGTCCTCGGTCCCCATGCCCTTTGTGAACGGCGCATAGGCTTCGAGCACCGCCGCATCGCTGCGCTGCTTGAGCGCGCCGGTATAGGCGTTGCGATTGACCCACACCTTGGTCGGATAACCACCCGGCTGGATAACCGTGACCTCGATGCCGTGCGGGACGAGCTCATAGGCAAGCTGTTCGGACATCGCCTCGACCGCAAACTTTGTCGCCGAATAATGGCCGCCGCCCGGCACGACGACGCGCCCCAACTGCGACGAGACGTTGAAGATCTGCCCGCTCTTTGCGGCGCGCATCTGGGGCAACAGCGCGAGCTGCATCCGCTGGATGCCCAGGACATTGGTATCGAAGATCAGCTTCGTCGCTTCCATGTCCTGAACTTCGACCGGCCCGGTGATCCCGATCCCGGCATTATTGATCAGCGTGTCGATGCGCCCCCCGGCGATTTCCAGCGCTTCGACGGTGCCTGATGAGACCGAGGCGTCGCTGGTCACATCGATTTCGACGATATGCAGGTCCAGTTTTTCCTTGGCCGCCTCGGCGGCGAGCGTATCCGCCTCGGGCCGCGGCAGCCCGCGCATCGTCGCGATGACCTTGGCACCCAGCCCGGCATAATAAAGCGCGCCGACCCGGCCAAACCCGCTCGAAGCGCCGGTTATCAGGATCGTGCGGCCTTTCAGCGACGGCGCTGCCGTGGGGGTTGCGGCATGCAGCAGGGCAGGGGTGGCGGCGGTCAATGCTGCGGCGCCAGCGATGAGTTCGCGGCGGCTGGGACGGGAAGGGATGGGCATGGTAGACTCCTTTTCAGGAGCGATCATGCCTGAATTTTGCGCCAACGCCAAACCGGGGTCAGGCGGTCGCTTTGTCCAGCGAAACGCGCCATTCCCGCAGTGCTGCCGGATATCTGAGCCGCACGACGCGGCCGCCATATTCGCGCAGCCGCTCTTCGGTACGCAACCGTGGCCCGCTGTCCCACGCGAGGATGTAGAGGAAGAATTCGAGGTCGAAACGCTCGGGGCAGCCTTCGGTCATGTCGGGCCGCGTTTGCCCACGATAGGTCCAGATCCGGCGCAACACGCGCCAGGTGCACAGCCGGATCGGAAAATCGAGATAGACGACGGTATCGGCGCGTGCCAGTCTCACACCGAGCGTCCCGCCATAATTACGGTCGATCAGCCACTGGTCGCTGGCGGTGATGGTGGCCAGTCGGGCGCGGATATCATCCTTGCTGCTTTCAATCCAGCCGGGACGCCATTGAGCTGGTCCATGTGATAAACCGGCAGGTCCAGCGTTCGTCACAATTCGGCGGCCAACGTTGATTTCCCGGCGCCGCACGGCCCGCTGATCAGCACGCGCTGCACGATCGTCAGCCTTGCAGACGCAGCGCCAGATCGCTCTGAAAGCGCACATCATTGCCCTCGGCCAGCCATGGCGCCTCGGCGGCAATCGCGCCGAGCAGGTCGATCAGCGGCTCCATCTCGCTCTTGTGATAATTGCCCAGCACATGGCCGGTGACGCGGTCCTTGTGGCCAGGATGGCCGATGCCGATGCGGACGCGGCGGAAATCCTCGCCTATATGCTGGATCATGCTGCGGATGCCGTTATGCCCCGCCGCGCCGCCGCCGCGCTTGACCTTCACCTGCATCGGAACCAGGTCGAGTTCGTCGTAAAAGACGGTCACGTCGGGCGTTGCGAGTTTGTAGAAATCCATCGCGGCACGCACGCTGCGGCCGCTCTCGTTCATAAAGGTACCGGGTTTGAGCAGCAGGATGCGGGTCGATCCGATGCGCCCGTCCTGAATCCAGCCCTGGAACTTCTTCGCGGGTGCCGGAAAGTCGTGGACGTTGGCGATGACATCGGCCGCCATGAAGCCGACATTGTGGCGGTGCATCGCATATTGCGGACCGGGATTGCCGAGGCCGACCCAGAGCTGCATCGCATCTGCCTTTCGTGGATGGCCCCTCCCGCTGCGGGAGGGGCCGCCCGAATGGATTTAGGCTTCTTCGCCGCCTTCGGCAGCAGCTTCGCCGCCGTCGACCGTCGTATCGCCTTCGCTCGACTTCATCGCCGAGGGGGCGACGATCGTGGCGATGGTGAAGTCGCGATCGGTGATCGCGCTTTCGCTACCCTTGGGTAGGGTCACGTTGCTGATGTGGATCGAATCGCCGACATCATAACCGGTGACATCGATTTCGATGTCGTCGGGCATCTTGTCCGCGTCGCAGATCAGTTCGAGTTCGTGGCGAACAATGTTCAGGACGCCGCCGCGCTTCAGGCCCGGTGAGGCTTCTTCATTGATGAACACCACGGGCACCGCGACCTGGACTTTCGAATCCTTCGAAATGCGCAGGAAGTCGGCGTGAATCGGACGATCCTTGACCGGGTGGAACGCGACGTCCTTGGGCAGCGTGCGAATCTGCTTGCCGCCGACGTCGATCATCACGACCGAGTTCATGAAGTGACCCGTCATCAGCTGCTTCATCAGCAGCTTTTCTTCGACATGGATCATCAGGGGTTCTTCTTTGCCGCCATAGACAACGGCGGGGACACGGCCTTCACGACGCAGTTCACGCGAGGCTCCCTTGCCTCCCCGATCACGCGTCTCGGCCGACAGCACCAGCTGGTCGCTCATCATTATTCTCCGAGAAAAAGTTTCAAAGTCCGCCACGCCTCCAGGGATGACCATGGTCGGAAGCGGCGGCGCTTAGCGGGGAAGCGCGGGAAATGCAAGCGCGGGCAAATCATTCAATCCGCGTGCCTTGCCCGCTTTGACGCCCCGTGCAATAGGCGCCGCCCCGCCAGATCAGCCAGAGGTGCACGCCATGACCAGCCACGCCACGGCCAGCGCGCTCGGGCTCGATTTCGGAACCACCAATACCGTCGTTGCGTTGACTGACGGGCAGGGCGGATCGGAGCTGGTCGAATATGCCGGGGACGACGCCACCGGTGCGGTGTTCCGCTCGGCGCTGTGTTTCTGGAAAGAGGAGCGGGCGTGGCAGGGGATTGCGCATGAGGCGGGGCCTTGGGCGATCGCCGAATATCTCCAGTCGCCGCTCGACAGCCGCTTCGTCCAGTCGTTCAAAAGCGTCGCCGCCAGCGCGTCGTTCGAGCGCGCGCTGATCTTCAACAAGTCCTATCGATTCGAGGATATGGGGCGCCTGTTCCTCCAGCGGCTGGTCGCGCATGCCGGCGGGCGGCTCGATACGCTGCCGCAGCGGGTAATCGTCGGGCGACCGGTCGAATATGCCGGAGCACGGCCCGATCCGGCGCTGGCGCGGCAACGCTATGACGCGATGCTCGCAGCCTTTGGCACCGAGATTATCTACGTGCACGAGCCGCTGGGCGCGGCGCACAGCTATGCCGCGCGGCTGACCGAGCCCGCGGCGATCCTGGTCGCCGATTTCGGCGGCGGGACCACCGATTTCTCGATCGTCCGCGTCGCCGCGCCCGGCGCGCCTCGACGCTGCGTGCCGCTGGCGTCATCGGGGATCGGCATTGCGGGTGACCGGTTCGATTACCGCATCATCGATCGGTTGGTGCTGCCCTTGCTTGGCAAAGGCGGGATGTATCGCTCGTTCGACAAATTGCTCGAAATTCCCGGCGGCCATTTCCGCGATTTCGCCGACTGGTCGCGTCTGGCGCTGATGCGCAACCGGCGGACGATGGCCGAACTGGCCCGGCTACAGCGCGACGCGGTCGATCCCGAATCGATCGGGCGGATGATCGCGCTGATCGAGCAAGAGCAGGGCTTTCCGCTCTATGATGCGGTGGGGAAGCTCAAGCGCGCGCTGTCGAGCGAGGAAGAGGCTGCGTTTCGCTTTTCGGGTAATGGGGTGGAGATCGAGGCCGACGTGCGGCGCGCCGATTTCGAGGCGTGGATCGCCGACGATCTGCGGCGGATCGAGGCCGCGATGGATGCCGCGCTCGCCCGCGCGGCGGTGGTGCCGGAGGGCATTGACCGGGTGTTCCTGACCGGCGGGTCTTCACTGATCCCCGCCATCGGCGCAATGTTCGAACGGCGGTTCGGGGCAGAGCGGATTGCGACCGGCGGCGAACTGACGTCGATCGCGCATGGCCTGGCGTTGATTGGCGCGCAGGATGATCCGGGCGAGTGGGCGGCGTGACCGGCTGACGGCTAACGACCGATTGCAGGCATAGGAATCGCGGCTAAAGTCCTTCTTCATGAGAAAAGCAATGAACCGTCGCCTGTTTCTATTAGGAATGTTAGCTGGTACCGCTCTGGGAATCGCAAGTATCGCTGCGGCGGCGTGGCTAACTATAGGAGAAGCCCTCCAGTATTTTGCGTAATCGACCATAATTACGATCACATTCTGGGAAAAGTTGCGAACCGAAGGACGGTCCGATGAGTGCGAAGCTCCTTTTAGACTATAAAATTGAGCACCTCGTGACGGACGCATCATAACTGGATTATGTCGGATCAACGTTTATCAAAATCGACGGAACGCCGAAGGATAACCTAAATTGCTTGATGGAGGAAGCGCGGATTAATTCAATGTCGATAGCTATCGTCAATGGCATCGATACGACGCCAACAGATTGCATCGGCGGATGGCCGACTCGCTTCAAAGACGAGCAGGCGGGACACTTTGAACTATGTCGTGAAGGCGAAAATTCAAATCCAATTTTTGTGCCGACGCCTGCATTAAAGCGTTAGTCTGCTCACCCCCCCCAACGACTCTTTTCAGCTATACACACACCCGTCCAGCCCATCGCGGCGCACCTGGCCGATGCGGGCGCGGATCGTGTTGCCATATCTGCGGGTAAAGCCAGACGGGCTGATCGCGGGGCGTTTCTTCGGCAGCGGCAGGATTGCGGCGATGCGCGCCGCCTCGGCCGGGGTCAGCCTACCCGCGCCATGCTTGAAATAGCGCTGCGCCCCCGCCTCGACGCCATAGGTGCCGATGCCGGTCTCGGCGACGTTCAGATAGACCTCCATGATCCGTCGCTTGCCCCAGATCGTCTCGATCAGGAAGGTGAACCATACTTCGGGCACTTTGCGGACGTAACGCGTCCAGCCGCTGCCTTGCCATAGGAAGACATTTTTGGCGGTCTGCTGGCTGACTGTCGATCCGCCGCGCATCCGTTTGCCCTTTGCGTTCCGTTCGATCGCCTGCTCTATCGCCTCGGTATCGAAGCCGTTGTGGGTGCAGAATTTTCCGTCTTCCGCCGCGATCACCGCGCGAACCATGTTACGGTCGATGCTGGACAGGCTCGTCCAGTCCTTGGTGATGCCGTTGCTGTCGGCCAGCATCGTGAAGGTCACCGGCGGCGGTACCACAGCATAAAGCAGCACCCACAGCACCGAAATCGCGACAAACCACAGCAACCATTTGAATGGGCGCAAATACCAGGGAAGTTTGCGGCGGTTTGGGCGTTTTCTGGCGGCGGTTGTCATGCCGTTTTCATAGCTGCCTGCCGCTCGTCGGCAAGCGGCTGATTGAATCTGCGAGCAGCCTCAGGGCGCTTTCGGCGGCTCGTCGTCCTTTTTGTCCTTGGAGGCGTCGATCGCGACGCTAGCTTTGGCCGCCGCGCCCTTCGCCGCGTCGGTGGCGTCGGCGGCGAGCGAGCGCATCTTGGCTTCAGCTTCGGCTTCCTTGCCGCTCATCACCAGCCACGCCATCGCTGCGCCGACAATCAACGCCAGCAGTGCGAGCCAGTAACCGAAGTGCCAATTGACCTGGATCATCGCCAGCGCGGCCTGATCCATCGCACCGCCGTCATTCTTCGCGGCTTCGGCCAAAATTGTATCTTTGCTGTAGCGCCAGGTGCCGACGATGATCAGCAGCAGCGCGGCGACCGAGGTGCCGAGCACCGGCTTCGCCGCCTCACGTCCTTTGGTGAACAGCAGGAACAGTCCGCCCGCAATTGCTAGCAGCGCCAGAATCAGCCAGATATTCATCGATGCGCCGTCGCTGGCCTGCGAGGCCTGACCCATGGCGGTGACGCGGCCGAACGCGAGGCCGAAGCCGCTCGCCTCGACAAGTTTTTGATCAGAACAACTGACGGTCATCCAGGGCAACAGAAACGCCAGCAGCGCTATTCCTTTGGGAATCCGGATCCATTTCCACATGATATTTCCCCCTTCGCTCAACCCGAGGAGGAGGCTAGCCCAATGCGCCCGCGAGTCAAATCGCGGGCGCATTGGTTAATTCGTCACAAGCGTCAGGCGTTGATGAGGCGACGGTCACCTGCGAGCTTCAGCATCGCCTTTTGCAGTTTTTCAAACGCGCGCACTTCGATCTGGCGGACGCGCTCGCGGCTGACGTCGTACACCTGACTCAAATCTTCCAGCGTCTTGGGATCGTCGGTCAGGCGGCGTTCGGTCAGGATATGGCGTTCGCGCTCGTTCAGCGTTTCGAGCGCTTCGCTGAGCAGCGAATGGCGCACGTCGCGTTCCTGCGCTTCGGCGACGCGCTCGTCCTGCAACGGGCCTTCGTCACCAAGTAGATCTTGCCACTGGCTGTCGCCATCCTCACCCATCGGGACGTTCAGCGACGTGTCGCCGCCCATCGCCATGCGGCGGTTCATGCTGGTGACCTCTTCCTCGGTGACACCCAGGTCGGTCGCGATCTTGGTCAGATGTTCGGGCGACAGGTCGCCGTCCTCGAACGCCTCCAGATTGTTCTTCATCCGGCGGAGGTTGAAGAACAGCTTCTTCTGCGCCGCGGTGGTGCCCATTTTGACGAGGCTCCACGAGCGCAGGATGAATTCCTGGATCGAGGCGCGGATCCACCACATCGCGTAGGTCGCGAGGCGGAAGCCGCGTTCGGGGTCGAATTTCTTCACCCCCTGCATCAGGCCGATATTGCCTTCGCTGATCAGTTCGCTGACCGGCAGGCCATAGCCGCGGTAGCCCATCGCGATCTTCGCCACGAGCCGCAGGTGCGAGGTGACGAGCTGCGCCGCAGCTTCGTTGTCGCCATGCTCCTGGAACCGCTTCGCGAGCATATATTCCTGCTCGGGGGTGAGCAGGGGGAATTTGCGGATTTCCGATAAATAGCGGTTCAGGCTGGCTTCGCCGCCAAGCGCTGGCACGGTGGCCGGAACATTGCTTTTAGCCATTGGAGAGCGTCTTCCCTTTGGTATCTGGAGTCAGAATATGCCGCCGTTTGTGCAAGCGGTCGAGATAGATTTTCATTCGAAACCTAAACGCGCAGTTCGTCGATCAGTTCCCGCATGTCCGGGGGGATTTCGCTGTCGAGCGCGATATTGTTACCGGTCACCGGGTGAATAAAGCCCAAATGGGCCGCATGCAATGCCTGCCGCACGAAATTCCGCGCCTTCAGTACCTCGGACAGCGGCTTGCGGGCGCGTCCATAGACCGGGTCGCCGGCCAGCGGATGGCCAATATGCGCCATATGAACGCGTACCTGGTGCGTGCGCCCTGTCTCCAGCTGGCATTCGATCAGGCTGACGTGGCGCAGCGGTTCGATCGTGCGATAGTGCGTCACCGCGCGCTTGCCGCGGTCGGCGGCGACCACCGCCATCTTCTTGCGATTGGTGTTCGACCGGCCGAGCGCCGCGTCGATGGTGCCGCTGGCGGGCATCGGGCGCCCGGTCACGATCGCGATATAGCGGCGGTCGATGCTGTGCGCGGCGAATTGCTTCGCCAGCCCTTCGTGCGCGCGGTCATGCTTGGCGGCGACAATCAGCCCGCTGGTGTCCTTGTCGATACGGTGGACGATGCCCGGGCGGGCGACGCCGCCGATCCCCGACAATTGCCCCGCGCAATGGTGGAGCAGCGCGTTGACCATCGTCCCGTCGAAATTGCCCGCGGCGGGGTGAACAACCATGCCAGCGGGCTTGTCGACAACGATAAGATGCTCGTCCTCATAGGCGATGATCAAACCCATATTCTGAGCAACATTGTGCGTCGGTTTGGCGGTGGGGACGCGGACTTCGAGGGTGGCGGGGGTGGCGGCCTTCGCCGAGGGGTCGCGCAGGATCGTGCCGCTGGCGTTGGCGACGCGGCCGTCCTTGATCAGGCTCTTGACCCGCTCGCGCGACAGGTCGGGCAAGGCTTCGGCCAGCGCCCGGTCGAGGCGCAGGCCGACCGCGCTGTCGGCCAGCGCTACGGTCAAAATATTGTCATCCCCCTGCATTGATGAGGATGTGGTTCTGGCACGCCAAATTTCAAGATACTGCTCAATCAGTTCCGTTCGTGTCGAGCGTAGTCGAGACACCGTGAAGACACGCATCAACGAGGAGCATCTCGACTCCGCTCGATGCGAACGGAATGGGGGGAACGCGCTTGTCTAGCCAGAGTCCGTGCCTTAGTGAGCAGGCGCGCGCCGGAAATGCCCGGTCTGCGGGGAGCTTTGTATTCATGTCCGACGACCGCGTCGATTTCGCCTCTATGCTGGCCTCGCGCCTGTGCCACGATCTGCTCAGCCCAGTCGGCGCTTTCGCCAATGGCCTCGAACTGCTCGCCGACGAAAAAGACCCGGCGATGCGCGAACGCTGTTTCGAGCTGCTCGAACAAAGCGCGCGGACGTCCGCGAACAAGCTGAAATTCTTTCGGTTGGCGTTCGGCTCGGCAGGCGGCTTCGGCGAACTCGTGCCCGCGGACGAAGCCAAATCGGCGATCCAGGGGATCATCGGCGATCGCGCGATCGAACTCAACTGGATGATCGGCAGCGACCCGCTGCCGAAGCCTGCGGTGAAGATCATCCTCAACCTGTCGCTGTTGCTGGTCGATGCACTGGTACGCGGCGGGCGGCTCGACATCGGGTGCGAAAATCAGGACGCCAACCAGGAGGGGAGCATCGAAATCGCGCTGCATGTCGAGGCCGAACGCATCTTCCTCGATGCGGACGTCGAAACCATCCTGCGCGACGGCGAAGGCGCCACCGCGATGACCTCACGCACCGCACCCGCAGTGCTGGTACAGGCGGTTGCGGCACAGAATGGCGGTACCGTCATGCTCGCGCGCGAAACGCCATCCTCGCTGCTGGTCGGCGCAGTGCTGCGCGGGCGCGGGTAAAGACTTGCTGCAAGGCGGGTACGCTTGCCTGTCCGAAAACTACGCGGCGATCAGGCTGCGAACGGCCAGTTCGGCGCCGTGCTCGCGGGCCTGGGCCAGTTCGTAGCGCGTCTGCATCCGCATCAGCGTTTCAGCCTTCACGCCGAAAGCACTCTCGAACCGGATCGCCATCTCGGCGGTCAGCGCATAGCGACCATTCAGCAAGCCGCTGATCGCCTGACGGCTGACGCCGAAAGCCTCGGCCAGATCGTTGATCTTGACGCCGTGCGCCTCGACAATCTCCGTTTTGAGCCATTCCCCGGCATGGATCGCGAACGACGGGTGAACCTTGATAGCCATCAGTGATAATCCTCTAATTCCAGATCGATTACAGTATCCTGATCGTCGATCTACAATGTCATGCGCCAGTTGCGCGCCACGGTCATCGCCCATGTCCCGGCACGGTCCCCGGTCAGGGGATGAAGGCCATAGTTGGGCGGCGTCGCAAGTTCCTCCAACGTGTCCGCGGCGATGATGAAGGTCAGCATCTTGAACAGCCGGTCGGTCAAATCACCCGGCAAGCCTTTGGGCTTTCGGGTTTCGACGAACCGCCGGAGCGCCTTGTGCCGGATGCTCTCGATCTCCACGCGCAAAGCAATGCCTTACGTTTCTCCTAGGTCAACCGAATAATGTAAAGCCATGCTTTACTCTATAATGTATCGCCCACAACATCCGATCGTGCAACGGCGACAGGAGAGAAGAATATGCAAACCCTCCATTAACCATTGTCCGCCATGGTGCAGCTTCAGTTTCTGGGGCGCACCGGTACCGTGATAGACGATCTGCTTGACGACTTTTTGGCCGAAACGGCGGAAAACCTTGCCGATGCCGGTGGGGCCCTCGTCGCATGGGAGGCCGATCCCGCTGACCGCGCCCAGCTCGACGCGATTTTTCGCCTTGTCCACACGATCAAGGGCAGCTCGGGTTTCCTCGCTCTACCGCGCGTTATCGCATTGTCGCATGCGGCCGAGGACGCGCTCGACCAGGTCCGTCGCGGCAACCGTCCTGCCAATGCTGCGCTCGTCACCGGCGTGCTTGGCATCATCGACCGGCTCAACATTGTCTGCGCTGCATTGGGTAAAGATGGTGTCGAACCAGCTGGCGACGACGGCGATGTGATCGCGGCGCTGGCCGAACAGCACTCGCCGTCCGAGAACGGACATGAGGTTGCCGGGGTGCCGCTCCGCCGCGACGATGACCTTCAAGCCGAACTGCAAAGCTGGCGCTCGATCCGGGTGCCGCTGCCGCTGCTCGACAGCGTGATGACCGGGGTCACCGACATCGTCCTCGCACGCAACGAATTTGCCCGGATGCTCCGCGATTCGGGGGCTAGTCCGACGGTCATCTCCTCTTTCGATCGCTTGTCCGATTCGATCGCCGGCATGCGCCAGTCGGTCAGCCAGATGCGGATGCAGCGGATCGACAAGCTGTTCGCGCCCTTGCCGCGCATTGTCCGCGATCTGGCGCAGGACATGGGCAAAAAGATCGCATTCCAGACCAGCGGCGGCGAAGTCGAGCTCGACCGCGAGATGATGGAAAATATCCGCGACCCGCTGATCCACATTGTCCGCAACGCGATCGACCATGGCATCGAAGCGTTCGAAGATCGCGTCGCCGCGGGCAAGGACATCACCGCGACCATTTCGGTGTCGGCACGTCAGTCGGGCAACCAGATCGAAATCGAAATCCGCGACGACGGCCGCGGCATGGCGCCCGATGCGCTGGTCGCCAAGGCGATCACATCGCGCGCGATCACCGCCGCCGAAGCGCGCACTCTGTCGGCCAAGGACAAGCTGGAACTCGTCTTTCGTCCGGGCTTTTCGACCGCGGCAAAAATTACCGAAGTGTCGGGGCGCGGTGTCGGCATGGATATCGTCAAAGCAAATGTCGAAAAGATCGGCGGCGTTGTCGAACTGCGCAATGACGAGGGCCGGGGGCTGACCATTCTGCTGCGTGTGCCGATGACGCTGACGATCATTTCGGGGCTGATGGTGCGCGCGGCGGGGCAATATTTTGCCATTCCGCGCGGTGCGGTGCGCGAAATCCTGCTCGAGAATGGCGACACGGTGCGGATCGATCGCGTCGGTGGCGGCGAATTGGCGACGGTGCGCGGCGAACAATATCCGTTGCTGCGGCTCGAGAATGTGCTCGGACGTGAAGCGAGCGACGACGACGATGTCGCTGACCGCGCGCTTGTGATCGTACGGCCGGGGCAGGGACAAAGCTATGCGCTGAGCGTCGCGGCGATCCACGACCATGAGGAACTGGTGATCAAGCCCGCCGCGCCGATGATCATGGCGACGGGGCTTTACGCCGGGACGACGTTGCCCGACAACGGCCGCCCGGTATTGTTGCTCGATGTGCAGGGGCTGGTGGCCGCTGCAGCGATTGACGCGACCGAAACGGGCCGCAACCATGATCAGATGGCCGCCGCCGAAGCGCAGGCGAACGCCGCGCGTAATGCGGCGCAACTGCTGCTGTTCCGCGATACGAATGGCTGGGTCCGCGGGGTCCGGTTGTCGGTCATCGAGCGGGTCGAGGAAGTCTCCGCATCGGCGCTGTTCGAAAGCGCGGGCCGCGTTCAAGTGCAGATCGGCGACGAAATTTTCCCCGTCCATACCGCGAACCTGCCCGAAGCCGAGGGATCGCTGAAGCTGCTGCGGCTGTTCGACGGTCAATCGGTGCTCTGTTATCCGATCGCCGAAGTCATCGACATCGTCCGCTTGCCCGATGCGGTGCAACCGTCGGCGGCGCCGGGGCTCATCGCCGGTGTCGTGCTGGTCAGCGGCGAGCCCGTCGAACTGATCGATCCCTTCTGGCTGATGGCACAATATGCTGTACTGGGTGTCGATGCCGCGCCGAACCATCCGCTCTGCCGCCTGGCCGACGATCATGATGGCTGGGGCTGCAATTTCCTCGCGCCGATCCTGCGCAGCGCCGGTTACCGGGTGGTGTCGGACATGGATGTGGTGGAGGAAGCGCCCGATGTCTTGCTCTGCCTGACCGACGATGGCGCGTCCTGCGCGCATGTCGGCGACGAAATCCCGGTTATCCGCCTGCGCAGCGCGATTGCCGCGGCGGGGTCGGATGACGAAACCATTTATCGCTACGATCGCCAGGCGCTGCTCGACGCGCTGGCCCGCCGCATCGGAGGAGGCCGCCCATGATGGAAAAACTTTATCTGATCGCGCGCATCGCCGACACCCGCGTCGCGCTGCGCAGCCGTGCGATCAATTCGGTGGTGACCGTCGGCATTCCGGTCGAAGTTCCCGGCGCGCCGCCGCATGTCGCGGGCCTCTTCGCGCTACGCAGCCGCGTGTTCACGCTGATTGATCCGCATGTTGTCATCGGCCTGCCGCCGGTTCCTTTTGCGGCGGGGCAGCGGGTGATCGTCATCGACGTCGCCGACCATGGCTATGCGCTGCTCGCCGACGCGATCGAGGATGTCTGTTTTATCGAAGCGCCCGAAACACGGGTGGCGAGCAAATTGCTTCCCGGCTGGGCGCGGGTCGCCGATGGCATGATCGAGCACCGGGGAGCTTCGCTGTTGGTGCTCGATCCGTCGCATTTCATCACCCTGCCTGCACTCAAGGCAGCATGAATTAACGGGCTAGACACTCCTTTGAAACTAGCATGACGTGAAATCTGGGTGTTGCGGAGGAATGAATGTCGAAATCTTGTCTGGTCGTCGATGACAGTAAAGTCATTCGCAAAGTCGCGCGCCATATCCTTGAAGGCATGTCTTTTGCCGTCGAAGAGGCGGCCGACGGCCAAGAGGCGCTGACCTTTTGCCGCGCCAACCGTCCCGACGTGATCCTGCTCGACTGGAACATGCCGGTGATGAGCGGGATGGAATTTCTCGGCGCGTTCAATGACCTCGACTATGGGCACGAGGAACGGCCGCGGGTGGTGTTCTGTACCACCGAAAACAGCATCGACCATATCCGCGCCGCGATCGAGGCCGGTGCCGACGAATATGTGATGAAGCCGTTCGACCGAGAAACGCTGGAAGGAAAATTGCAGCTCGTCGGCGTCGCGTAAGGCGATGGCGATGGCGCGTCCGCAACCCCTGGTTTCCGCTCCCGAACCGTCAGCGCGGACGGTGCGGGTCATGTTGGTCGACGACAGCCTGGTTGCGCGCAGCATCCTCGAACGTATCGTTGATCAGCGTCCGGGACTCGAAATTTGCGCCTCGGTCGCCTCGGCGCACGACGCGCTGGCCTTTCTCGCCCGCGAACCCGTCGATGTCATCGTGCTCGACATTGAAATGCCGGGCATGAGCGGGATCGACGCGCTTCCGCACATCCTAACGCGCGCCGCCAAGGCGCGGGTGCTGATCCTTTCGTCAAACTGTGTCGAAGGCGGCCCGGCGGCGATCGAGGCGCTCGCGCTCGGCGCGAGCGACCCGCTCGCCAAGCCCGGCCGCGGCAGCTTTTCGGGCCGGTTTGCCGAGGTGCTGACCGACCGCATCATGTCGCTGGGTAACCAGCAGGATTTCCCGGCGCCGGTTCCCGTCGCCGAACGCCGTACTCCGGCGCCCGTTGCGCTGGCGATCGACAGCAACCAGCTGATCGAATGTATTGCCGTCGCGGCATCGACCGGCGGTATTCCCGCCTTCACCAATTTCCTCGCCAACCTCGACCCGCGCATCACGGCGCCGATCCTGCTGACCCAGCATTTGCCCGATGCCTTCGTGGAATTTTACGCTAAGCAGATCGCTACTGTGACCGACCGCAAAGTGGCGGTCGCCCAGTCGGGGATGCCGGTCGAGCGCGGCCATATCTATCTCGCGCCGGGGGATGCCCATCTGCTCGTTGTTAAGAACGGGCGCCGCCATGAAATCGCGCTCGACCGTCGCGCCGTCGAAAATGGCTGCTGCCCGTCGGCCGATCCGATGCTTGATTCAGTTGCCGACGTTTACGGCAAGGGCGGCGTCGCCGTGATCCTCAGCGGCATGGGCCGCGATGGCGTCATCGGCGCGGCGCGATTGAAAGACGCTGGCGGCATAATCTTTGCGCAGGCGCCCGAAAGCTGTGTCATCTGGGGTATGCCCGGCGCGGTCGCCAAGGCAGGGTTCGCCGCCGCCACGCTCAATCCCGACGCGATCGCGCTGATGCTCGGCAGCTTCCTGCCCGGTCGGCGCAAGCCATGATTGGCGGCAGCGCCAGCGAATCGGCTTATCGCGTCCTGATGGGCGTGCTCGAGTCCCGGACTGGCCAGACGCTTTCACCCAGCCGCATTTGGCGCATCGAAATGTCGCTGAAACCGGTGATGCAGCGCCACAACATCGCCGATCTCGACGCGCTGGTCGCGGGATTGGTCACCTCGACCAGTCGCCAACTGCTTGACGATACCGTCGACGCTATGCTGAACAACGAGACCTATTTTTACCGCGAATACAGCCTGTTCGATGACATTGCTGCCACAGTGCTTGATAAGCTGCGCGAGATCAACAAGCTTCGCCGCCGTTTGACGATCTGGCATTGCGGCGTCTCGACCGGGCAAGAGGCTTACTCGCTCGCGATGCTCATCGCCGAGCAGGGCGAAAAATGGGCAGGCTGGCAGGTCGATATCGTCGGCACAGACGTCAGCTACCACGCGATCAGCCGCGCCCGCGTTGGACTGTACAGCCAGTTCGAAATTCAGCGCGGGCTGCCCGTACAGCGGATGGTGCGCTGGTTCGATCAGACCGAGGCTGGCTGGCTGGTCAAAGCGGATATCCGCCGCCGCATCGATTTTTCGGTCCAGAACATGCTCACCGATCGGCCGCCGCTCCCCAGCCCCGCAGACCTCATATTCTGTCGCAACCTGCTGCTCTATTTCTCTCCCTCGATGCGGCAAAAGGCGTTCGTAAAGCTGCGGACAATGGCGGCGCCGCAAAGCTTCCTCGTGCTTGGGGCAGGGGAAACGGTGCTTGGGCAAACCGACCAGTTCGTTGCCAGCCCGCGGCTGCGCGGATTGTACGAACCCGCCGACCAGCAAATGCGCCGCGCAGCGGCGGCCTGACCTTGCAATTTGCGCAGCGCTGGCGCAGGTGGATTAGTATTCCGCACCGGGATGAAACAACATGGGCCGCGAACCGCATGAGCGATTTTATCGAACGCTGGTCACCCAATTTCGACGAGCGCGCGCTGCCTATCTCGATGATCGTGCTGCATTATACCGGTATGAAGACCGGCGCGGCGGCCATTGACTGGCTCGCCAATCCGGAAGCCAAAGTCTCGGCGCATTATGTCGTCAGCGAAGACGGCCAGATCACCCATATGGTGCCCGAAGAAAAACGCGCCTGGCATGCCGGACGCTCGCACTGGCGCGGCGTCAGCGACATCAATTCGGCGAGTGTCGGGATCGAGATCGTCAATCCGGGGCATGAATTCGGCTATGTCCCGTTCCCCGATCCGCAGGTCGCCTCGGTCGTCCGCCTGGTCCACCTGATTAAGGATCGCTATGCAATCACGCGCGGCAATGTCGTCGGCCATTCGGACATTGCGCCGACCCGCAAGCAGGATCCGGGCGAATTATTCCCGTGGGAAGAACTGGCCCGCCGCCGCCTCGCGTTGCCGCGCCCGCGCAAAAAACTGACCGATCCGCTGTGGACCGATGCGGGGTTCCTGCTGGCGCTCGAACGCTTCGGTTATGACGTGACCGACGGGTTTGCGGCGACGGTTGCGTTCCAGCGCCGCTTTCGCCCCGAACTGATAGATGGCACGATCGACGGCGAGTGCCGGGCGATCCTGCTGGGTTTGCTGCTGCCGCAACCCGAAGGGAACTGAACGAGTGACTTCGCCGGCGCGTTCGCGCCGACAAGAATCGCGCTGCGTTGTCGGCTACCGGTTTAGCGCACAATCAGCAGACAGGCGGCAACGAGCGCGGCGACCAGAACAGCGCGCAGGATCAACCCGTTACAAAGCGAATGACCTTCAAGATGGGATTGCAGATCCGATGGTATCGGCATCGGGCGTGTTGCCGAAACGTCCGCGCCGCCCGTGTTGCCGACCGGAACCCAGCCCGCCATGTGGAAGGGACCGGCACCGATCAGCCGGACAAACTGTCCCCGCACTTCTCTGCCATCCGACTGTCTGAGTGCGAGCCGCAGCATTTGGAAATGCGTTTTCATGTGAGTCCAGTACCAGCGCTGTCCCAGAATATGAGCGCGTTCCAGATGGTGTTTGGCAAGCGCCATGTCGCCCGCGTCTTCGGCGGCGCGTGCTCCGGCCATTTCCTAGGCGAAGGCTGTTTTCAGGGCGGATTTCATGGTGACGTCTCCAGCGTGAGGACAAAATGCTATCACGACCGTCGTCATTCAAGCCAGCGACCGATTGCACTAGTGCATCCGCCGCACCCCATTACCGACTGCGGTTTCCCAAGCGATTACTGCCAACCGCCACGCGGTAGCTTGCGACCAAATCTCAGCTGTTCAATTGGATCGAGACGTCTCCCACTTGCCGTCGTTCGTTGTGCCAATCATGATCGCCTCATGGCCGACGTGATTTACCTTTCGTGTGATGAAGACATGCCGGAACACGGCGGCGATCAGCGTTGGCTGATCATCGAAGCATCTGACGATGGACGATTCTTCGGATCGGGTGGGTCGTTCAAAGCGGACGGCGAATGGGTAGGATATGGCTCTCTAGCCGAAAGCGACTTATCGTTGGAGAGTGCGCTGGCCGCCGCGCAGCAATGGGCAAACAAACACGACGTTCCGACCATCTGGGTTCAGCCCAAGCCTTAAGGCAGCTAACCTCGGCACAACCCCTTGAAGCAGCTATTCTGCTTTCAACTCGAAACCAGCCCTTCCACAATCGCTCGTATTGCGCGTCGGATCGCGCTATACTCGCTCAGCCAGAGGGTTGGGCGATCGCCGCCGGTGGGGTATCCTGCCGGGGGAGGAAAGTCCGGGCTCCACGGAAATCACGGTGCCGGATAACGTCCGGCGGGCCGGTCTTCGGATCGGTTCAGGGAAAGTGCCACAGAGAGCAAACCGCCACGGCTTCGGCCCGGCGAAAGGTGAAAGGGTGCGGTAAGAGCGCACCGCGCGGCTGGTAACAGGCGCGGCACGGCAAACCCCACCGGGAGCAAGGTCGAATAGGGATGGCACGAGTTCAGTCTCAGGGCTGGTTCCGGCTCCGCCATCCGGGTTGACTGCTTGAGCGTTCGGGTAACCGTTCGCCTAGAGGAATGATCGCCCATCCCCGGCAACGGGGTGGACAGAACCCGGCTTATAGACCCTCTGGCATTTACCTCCCCACCGCGGCGCGGGAACCCCTCGCGCGGGGTCCGCGTATTAAGCGGACGAGTTGGAAGGGAAACGCATTATGAAAATCGTCGACGACCATGTCGAAGTGGATGAAACCGAAGCAAGCGGCGGGGTCAAAGGGCATAATGTCCGCTACGTCCTGGCCTTTTCGCTGATCGCCGTGGTGATCGTTTTGTCGGCGATCTGGATCATCCCGGCGCTGTTGCAGCCCTGACCCGGCGCGACTTTCCGCTTTCCTACATTGGCCCGGTCACTTACCGTCAGGGGTACGGGACGGCGAACGCGGGCGCTGACGTGATTTCAGAGTGAAGTTGCGCAGAATTTTGCCATTTCCAAGCGGCCGCTCGCCGGGGCCAAGAGGGGCAAGGATGGCAATTCAGACACGAATAGGGGCGTTGTTGGCGGCGCTTTTCGGAGCGATTGTGACGACCTCGGTCGCTGCGGCACAGCCGCCGCCGTGCGGCGACGCACCGCTTGAGGGCGAACGCGTGGCGCTGCTCATCGGCAACAGTGCCTATAATGACTGGGAATGGCCGTCGTTGAAGAATGCGGTCAACGACATCGATTATGTCTGCGCTGCCTTTGCCAAGGCTGGGATTTCGCCGCGCATTGTCCGCAATGCCAACATGGTGACGCTCGACGCGGCACTGACGCGTTTTGCTGCCGAGGCGGCGGGGGCGAGTTCGGTCGTCATCTATTACGCCGGGCATGGTTTCGAATATGGCGGACGCAACTGGCTGGTGCCGATGGAGGCACCGCCAGCGACGCGGCGCGCCGATGTCGAAAAACGCTATCTATCGATCGAGGCGGCGGTGAAGCGAGTGGTGCCTGCGGGCGCCTTCACGCTGGTGTTCGTCGATGCCTGCCGCACAACCGAACCGGTGGTGCGGATCGAGGATGTCAATGTCGCGGCGGGCGATGCGGCATCGGCGCCGCTCGGGCTGCTCGACATCGGGCAGGGGGCGGTTTTCTATTCGACCGCGAAGGGACGGCCCGCGCTCGACTTCGCGCCGGTCGGGTCGCCGGTCAGTCCGTTTGCCGCCGCAGTGGTCAAAGAACTGGCTATCCCAGGCCTGGAAATATCCGATTATTTCAAGATCGTGTCGCGCGAAGTTTATAAGCGGACGCATGGTATGGAATTGGGGCCGCAACAGCCGTTCCATTATGGCAGCTGGTTCGACGATTATTATCTCGTCGCGCCGCCGGAAGTTCCAGCGCGCGTGGCGCCCGGGGCGGTGTTTCGGCCCTTGTCGGCACCGCCGCCACCGCCCGGCGCGGCGGCCGAAGGCGCGTTGCGCGGTGCCACTGCCGATCCGCTCGCCGATATTTCGCTCGACCGATTGGCGATCGAGGACGAGCCGATGTTGATCGCCGATGTCCTGTCGCGCCACTCCGCCAGCGAATTGATCGCGCTCGCTGACGGCGGCCATCCGCTGGCGCAGCAGCTGGCGGGCTATATGTTCTCGCTCGGCGTCGGGTTGAAACGCGATCTGCCGCGGGCGCGGGGGTATCTCGAGGCGTCGGCGGCGCAGGGATTTCCAGCGGGGCAGCAGGAGCTGGCCTATCTGCTGCTCGAAAATGATCCGTCGCCGGAAGAACTAAAGCGCGCCTATGATCTGTATGTCGCGGCGTCGAATGCCGGGTTCTCGAAGGCCAAGACGCATCTGGCGTATCGGCTGGCGGCGGGTACCTTCGGACCTGCCGATTTCGCCCGCTCGCAGGCGCTTTATGCAGAAGCGGCCGAAAAGGGCCATCCGGCGGCGATCTTTGCGCTGACCTATTTCGCCGACACCCGCGCGGCGAACCTCGCGCAGCTGCGCACTCTTGCCGCCACCGGCAACCCCGAGGGGAATCACTGGCTTTGCGAGGCGCATTTTGCGGCCAAGACGCTGCCCGGCGCGATCGAGGATTGCGGCATTGCAGCGCGCGCGGGCTTTGCGGGGTCGCGCGCGATCCTGGCCGATGCCTATGCCAAGGGGGTCGGGGTAGGGGCGGATGCAAAGGAAGCGGCGCATTGGGCCAAGCTGGCGCGCGCCCTGCCGGAATTACGCAAGGATCAACGCGAATTGATCGCGGGGATTGGTGAGTGACTGGTCAGGGATAGCCGACCGCCATCACCTCCCACTCTTTCTGCCCCGACGGCAGCTGGACGACGCGCACATCGCCCACCGCGGCGCCGCGCAGCGCGCGGGCGAGAGGGCTGTTCCAGCCGATCCGGCCGTCGCCGGCCTCGGCCTCGTCGTCACCGACCAGCGTGACGGTGCGCCGGGCATCGTCGTCGTCTGCAAGCTCGGCGGTCGCGCCGAACCAGATGCGGCTCTTGTCGGGCTGTTCGGCGGGATCGACGACGCGTGCCGCCTTCATGCGCCGCGCCAAAAACGACAAGCGCCGGTCGATTTCGCGCAGCCGCTTGCGGCCATAGATATAGTCGCCATTCTCGCTGCGGTCGCCATTGCCCGCTGCCCAGCTGATCACCTCGACCAGCTTCGGCCGCTCGTCGCCGAGCAACGCGTCATATTCGGCGCGCAGCGCGGCAAAGCCGGTCGGCGAGATAATATTGCTGCGTTCCCCCGCCACGCGGCCTTACCCCGGCGAGCGTTTGCCAAGGTAGAAGCTGAGCGGTGCCTGCGGCAGCGTCTTGCCCGGTTGCAACGTGTCGTAAACGACTGCATTTTCGAGCACGCGCTGGACGTAATTCTTGGTCTCGAAGATCGGGATCGCCTCGATCCAGTCGAGGATATCGATCGACCCGGTGCGCGGGTCGCCGTTGGCGCGCAGCCATTTGTTCACATTGCCCGGACCGGCGTTGTAAGCGGCGACCGCCAACGGGTAGCTGCCGCCGAAATAGCGCAGCATCTGCTGAAAATAGGTCGATCCCAGCATCATGTTGTAATTGGTGTCGGTGGTCAGCAGGTCGCGGTTGTACGACAGGCCGAGTTTGCCGGCGACTTCGTTCGCAGTGCCGGGCATCAGCTGCATCATCCCGCGCGCCCCGGCGTGGCTGATCGCGGCGCGGTCAAACTGGCTTTCCTGGCGGGTGATCGCGTGGATGAAGGTCCAGTTGCCCTCATGACCCGCGGGCACGCGCACCGTTGGGAACCCCGCGACTTCGACCGCGTCGAGGCTGTTCGCCTGCGCACTGCGGCCGATCATGACGCCGAGGTCGGGGCGCCCGATCTGCGACGCCAATTGTCCGGAAAGGACATGGTCGGCGGGCGAGGTTGCCTTTTGGGACAGCGCGCGCAGGAACAAAGTCTGCTCGCGCCACGCACCGATTTCGCCGAGCGCGCGGGCGGCGCGGACGAGACGGTCGTCGTTGAAGTTGCGCTTTTCGTCGTTGCTGACCTGGATCGTCGGGTTGGGGGTTGGCTTGGGCTGCGGACGGCCCAGCCGTTCAAGCGCCAACTGGCCGTAGAACTGGTCATAATGCTGCGCGGCGTCGGCGAAATGCGAATTGGCGGCGCCGCGGTCGCCCGCCGCTAGCGCGGCGCGGCCCGCCCAATAGAAGCCTTTGGTACGCGTCTGCGCCGATCGCGCCGCCTCGCCATAGGCACGGTACAGTTTTACTGCCTCCGCAGGGCGGCGCAGATCCTTGTATGCCAGCTGTCCGGCGAGCCATGCCAGCGAGGTATAGTCGTCGCGCACCGCGAGCGAGGTTTCGCGGATCACCGTTCCGGGCGGGAAAGCGTCGTCGATCTGCCGCGCGATATTATAGGCGGTAAGCTTGTCGCCGCCGCTGTCAGCCTGCCGTGCGTTGGTCAGCAGCGTTTCGATCCATTCCTCGGGATCGGTCGGCGCCTTGGTCAGTGCTCGTGGCGCGGCGAGCAGCGCGCGCGCTTCGCCGACGCGGCCCGACTGGCGCAGCCAGGTCGCCTTGGCGGTGATATATCCCGGGTCGGTCCGGACGAGCGACGGGTTCGCCGCCTCGACCGCGGCGGCCTGCAACGCGGCATCGACCGATTTGCTCCGCATCGCGAGACGCGCGGCGAAGATCGCGCGCTTTTCGGGCGACGTATAGGGTAATTGGCGGCTGGCAGCGGCGGTGGCGTTCGACCAAAGTAACCGATCCATCCGCGCGTCGTGATCGGCGAGCGTGATCGCACCCGCGAACAGGCCGAGCGCGCGGCTGGTTTCGGCGTCGTCCAACGGCCCGCTGACCCACGCGCGGCGAACTGCGGCATTGGCCTCGTCGCGGCGGCCCGATGCATTGAGCGCCAGCGCGTGGCGCAAATGGCCGCTGGCGGTCTGCGGCGGATACGACTGGAAATAGGCGAGGGTGCGCGGCGGATCGAAACTGTCGATCGCGATCGCCTTTTCGGCGCGCGTGCGCATCTTATCGGCGTCGGGCCAACCCTTGTTGGTCATCAGGAAGCGCGACAGCTGATCGAACGAGGCGCCGGTGTTGGCGGACAGCCGCCGCCATTCCATCACCGCGTCGCCAACCGAATTGGTGGAGGGCGGCGGTCCCGATGTCGACGCCAGCCCCATCTGGGCGCGGTACCACGCCATTTGTTCAGGAGTCAGTTCGCTGGCCGTGGCCGCGGTCGGAATGAGCAGGGCCATGGCGAGCGCCAGGCGCGAAATACGGGGCAGCGTGTTCATGCCGTGCATGTTAGTGCCAAACTCCTTGCGGGGCGCTGAATAGGCGTCCATTAGCGGCGCGCCGTCGGGACTCTACCGGCGCGGCCATGTTTTTGTAAAGGAGCGGGGCATGTTTTCGGGGTCTATTCCCGCTTTGGTGACGCCATTTCGCGATGGGGCGTTCGACGCGCCCGCCTTCGCGCGCCTTGTCGACTGGCAGATCAAGGAAGGGACCAGCGCGCTGGTCCCGTGCGGTACGACCGGCGAAAGCCCGACGCTGGGTTTCGACGAACATTATCAGGTGATCGACAGCTGCATTCAGGCTGCGGCGGGGCGCGTTCCGGTGATCGCCGGGTGCGGGTCGAATGACACTGCGACTGCGGTTCGCCATATGCGCTACGCGCAATCTGCGGGAGCCGCCGCGGCGCTGGTGGTCGCGCCCTATTATAACCGTCCCAGCCAGAACGGGATGATCGCGCATTTTCAGGCGCTGGCGGACGCGAGCGACCTACCGATCGTTGTCTATAACGTCCCCGGCCGCACCGTCGCTGACATCAGCGCCGAAACGATGTGCAAGCTCGCCGAGATCCCCTCGGTCGTCGCGATTAAGGATGCGAGCGGTGATCTGGCGCGGGTCACGATCCACCGCGCGGGTGCCGGAACCGATTTCTGCCAGCTGAGCGGCAATGACGATTTGTGGCTGCCGCACGCGGTGATGGGCGGAGTCGGCTGTATTTCGGTCACCGCCAATGTTGCACCGGGACTGTGCGCCGATTTCGCCGCTGCTTGCGCGGCTGCCGACTGGACGCGGGCGCTGGTGCTGCACGACCGGCTGTTCGATCTGCATCAGGCGATGTTCGCCGACACCTCGCCTGGGCCGGTCAAATATGCGCTCTCGCGCGTCCACGACTGGTTTTTACCCGAAGTACGCCTACCTATCATCCCAGCGGACGCAGCCTCGCGCGCCGCCGTCGATGCCGCGCTGTCCGCGGCAGGAGTGATTTAGTTTTCCCATGGCTCGTCCGCAGTCCGCCGCCGAATTCGACAAGAAAAAGGTCGTCGCCGAGAACCGGCGCGCGCGCTTTGATTTTGCCATTGAACAGGTGTTCGAGGCTGGGATCGCGTTGCAGGGGACCGAGGTCAAATCGCTGCGTTTCGGCGAAGGCACGATTGCGGAGAGTTATGCCGAGGTGAAGGGCAATGAGGTGTGGCTGATCAACAGCAACATCCCCGAATTCAGCCACGGCAACCGCCACAATCACGAACCCAAGCGCCCGCGCAAGCTGCTGCTGAGCGGCCGTGAGATCAACAAGATGTACGCCGGCGTTGCACGGCAGGGCATGACGCTCGTCCCGCTGAGCGTCTATTTCAATAGCCGCGGCCGCGCCAAGGTCGAGCTCGCGCTCGCCAAGGGCAAGAAAGCACACGACAAGCGGGAGTCGATCAAGGAGCGCGATTGGAAGCGCGACAAGCAACGACTGATGAAAGAGCGCGGGTGAGCGGCGGCAAGCCTCGGGACAAGGCGGCGGTGATGAACTGGATCCGCCGCAACTCGCCGACGCGCGAAGAGCTGCTCGCGAGCCGTTTCGTCAAGCCGTTTGCCCATAGGGTTGCGCACAGCCATTTGTGGCGCTTCACCCGCACCTCAGTGCCGCGCGGGACCGCGCTCGGCCTGTTCGTCGGCATTTTTTTCCTGATCCCGGGCATCCAGATATTGGGCGTCGCGCTGCTGGCGCTGCCGGTGCGGGCGAACATCCCGATTGGTGCCGCGATGACATTTTTGTCGAACCCGGTGACGACGCCGTTCATCATCCTGGCGTCGGTGTGGCTGGGCGACTGGCTGTTCGGGTTACAGGCCAATAGCGCGACTTTTTCGGCGATGATCGAACATGGCGCGTCGGCGGGCGAATGGGCGCGCTGGGTGTTTTCTGACGCCGCGCCTGCCATGATGGCGGGACTTCTGGTCATTTCGGTGGGGACGGCGGCGATCGGATATGTGCTCGCCTCGATTTTCTGGGACAATTGGATTCGCCTCCGCTGGCGGCGCAAATTGCAGCGGGCACGCGACCAACGACATGAGGCATCGACCAGCGACACCCCCGCCGGTTGAACCGCGGGCGCGCTGCCGTATAGCTAACCCATCGCAATATCGTGCGGCGCCAACGCGCTGCGCGTCGTTGCTCCGTTTTGAAAACTGGGGACTATCATGACTTTTTTGCATGTTACTTCGCGCCTGCTGGCGACCGCCGCGCTGGGCGCAATGTTGATTTCCGCTGGTCCGGCTGTGGCCAAGAAAAACGCGGCGCCTGCGCCTGCTGTCGCACCCACGGCCAAGCCCGAACTTGGCACCTTCGGGTTCGACACCGCGGGCATGGATACGAGCGTCCAGCCGGGCGACGATTTCTACGCCTATGCCAACGGCACCTGGGCCAAGAACACCACGATCCCCGCCGACAAGTCGAACTATGGCATGTTCACCGCACTAGGTGATCTGTCGCAGCAGCGCACGCGAGAAATCCTTGATGCGGCCAAGGCCGATCCCAACAGCATGATTGGCCGCAATTATGCTGCCTATCTGGATAGCGCGGCGGTCGAGGCGAAAGGACTGGCGCCGATCCAGCCGTGGCTCGCCAAGATCCGCGCCGTCGACAAGCCTGGTTTGGCCGCGCTGCTCGCCGAAGCCGACCGCAGCGGCGTCCAGCATTTCTTTGGCGGCTTTGTCGGGCAGGACGACAAGAACCCCGAAGTCTATATCTACACGATGTTCCAGGGCGGCATCGGCATGCCCGACCGCGATTTCTACTTGAAGGACAATGAGCGCAACGCCAAGTTGCAGGCAGCCTACCTGAAGCATCTGGAGAATGTCCTGACGCTGGCGGGCGAGGCGAACGCCGCGGCGCGCGCCAAGGCGATCTATGATTTCGAAAAGCAGATCGCGACAGTCCATTGGGACAAGAACGACAGTAGCGACGCGACCAAAGTCTACAACAAGATGACGATCGCCGAGCTTGCTGCCGCGGCGCCGGGGTTCGACTGGGCGACCTTCATCCATGGTCTGGGGGTCAACGAAGATTCGCTGCTGGTGTCGCAGCCAAGCGCCTTCACCGGCGAAGCCAAGCTGCTCGCCGACGCGCCGATCGCGGTGATCCGCGACGCGCTGATGGTGCGCAGCCTCGACGGCTTTTCGGGCGTACTGCCCGAGAAGTTCGCGCAGGAAAGCTTCTCCTTCTATGGCACCGCCTTGTCGGGAACGCCGCAGATGCAGGAACGCTGGAAGCGCGCGGTCGATTTTACCACCGGCAACCTGGGTGAGGCCGTCGGCCAGGATTATGTCGCGAAATATTTCCCGCCCGAAACCAAGGCGGCGATGGACGAACTGGTTAAGAACGTCCTGGGCGCGATGGGCCGCCGCATCGACGGGCTGGCGTGGATGCAGCCCGCGACCAAGGCCAAGGCAAAGCAGAAGCTGGCCAATTTCACCACCAAGATCGGCTATCCCGACCGCTGGAAAGATTACAGCAGGCTCGAGATCAAGGCGGACGACCTGTTCGGCAATGCGCTGCGTTCGAACCAGTTCGCGCACGACGACAATATCAGCCGCCTGGGGGGGCCGATCCGCCGCTGGGAATGGGGAATGACCCCGATGACGGTCAACGCTTATGCCAATTTCGGTATGAACGAGATCGTCTTTCCCGCCGCGATCCTGCAGCCGCCCTTCTTTGATCCGCACGCCGATCCGGCGATTAACTATGGCGGTATCGGCGCGGTGATCGGCCATGAAATCAGCCATCATTTCGACGATCAGGGCGCTAAATATGACGAAACCGGCAAACTCGCCGACTGGTGGACCCCCGCCGACGTCGCGGCCTTCGAAGCCGCCGGGAAGGCGCTGATCGCGCAATATGACGCTTATGAAGTGCTACCCGGCGAAAAGCTCGACGGCACCTTCACCCTCGGCGAAAATATTGGCGATCTGGCAGGCCTGACTGTTGCCTATGACGCCTACAAGGCATCGCTCGGCGGCAAGGAGGCGCCGGTGCTGGGCGGGCTGACTGGCGACCAGCGCTTCTTCCTGGGCTGGGCGCAGGTGTGGCGGCGCAATTATCGCGACCAGAATCTGTCGCAGCGGATCACCACCGATCCGCATTCGCCGTCGATCCAGCGGACTTGGGTCTCGCGCAACCTTGACCCGTGGTATAAGGCGTACCAGATCAAGGAAGGCCAGAAGCTGTATCTGGCGCAGAAAGACCGTGTTCGCATCTGGTGATGCGCCGATAAGAAAGACTGTCATTGACCGCGACGAGCCTGCCTTCCGCTGATACCGATATCGGCAGGGGGGCGGGTGCCGTCGGCCCGCTTTCGGCGCCGCCGCGGCTGTCGCGGGTCGATATGGGCCTGCTTGGTGGGCTGGCGCTGTTGTCGGCCGCGCTTCTGTTCTGGGCGACGCGCGATACGGTGCTCGCCGCCGGTTTTGTCGCCGGGCTTGGGGTTGCGGTCGGCGGGGTAGTGCTGGCGCGGCGGCTGTTCCCGGACGTCGTGGCAGGCGATGCGGCGCCGCCCGACTGGACGATGCTGCGTCAGGCGGTCAATCATGACGATGTTGCGATCGCGGTCACCGACCGCGCCGGTCGCATGGTGTGCGCGAATGATTTGTTCGGCACCTGGATGGGCGGCTTCGTGACGCCGCCGGGGCTGCCGCTCGAGGGTCGCGGCGCCGATGTGCTGAAGAATGCCGGGCGAATGGCGTGGCGCGATGGTGAGGGAAGCGCCGACGATCTGGCGATCGGACTGTTGCAGTTGCGCGCGCATGTCACGCGCACCGGGCAGGCTGAGGATTATCTTGTCTGGCGCTTCTCGGCACTCGAACGGCTTGATCTGGCGTCGGAGATCACCCGCCACCTTGATGGTCCTGCAGGCCGCACGCTCAGCCATGCCGGGGTGATGGCGGCGCTGGTCAACGCCGAGGGACGGCTGCGCGTCGCCAATCAGGCGTTCCTGCTGCGCGCCCTCGGCGAGGACGACGCCGGTCATTACGCTGGCCGCGACGTCGCGCCGATGCTGCGGATCGACGATGGCGGCGCGCTCTATTTCGCGCGCGAGGGCGACCGCGCGACCCCGGTGCGGATGCTACAAATCCCGCTCGCGCCCGCCGACAGCAACACCCCGGTGCTGCTCGCGCTGCTCGACGAGGAAATCGGGCCGGCCGACCGCGGCACCGCGCAGACCTATGTCGAAACCTTGCTGTCGCTGCTGCCGTTCGGGCTGGCGATGGTCGATCGCGACGGGCGCTTCCTCTATATGAACCGCGCGTTCGTGCGCGCCGCGAACCTGGGTGACGGCAAGATGCCGCGCTATCCTGGCGACATTGTGGTGGGCGAGGATAAGGGACCGCTGGCCGACATGATCCGCCGCCACAGCAGCGGTCAGCAGGTCGGCGGCGACCTGTCGATTCGTCTGGCGGGCCAGAGCGGCGACCCAGTGTCGATCCGGATTGTAGGGGTGCGCGGGCTGGGCGAGGCGGCGGTGCTGCTCAGCCTGAAGGATTCGAGCGAGGAATCGCGCCTGAAGCGCCAGGTCGCGCAGGCATCGAAGATGCAAGCCGTCGGCCAGCTCGCGGGCGGCGTTGCGCATGATTTCAACAATATCCTGACCGCGGTGCTTGGCGCCTGCGACCTGATGCTGATGCGTCACACGCCCGGCGATAGCGATTATGACGATATCCAGCAGATCCGCAGCAACGCCAACCGCGCTGCCAGCCTGACGCGGCAATTGCTCGCCTTTTCGCGCCAGCAAACGCTGCGGCCGCAGATATTGCAGCTGCCCGACGTGATCTCGGAGGTGTCGCACCTGCTCAAACGGCTGATCGGTGAGACGGTGCAGCTGGCGGTCCACCACGGCCGCGGGCTGGGCGCAGTGCGCGCCGACCCCGGGCAGCTCGAGCAGGTGATCATTAACCTCGCAGTCAACGCGCGCGATGCGATGCCGGGCGGCGGGACGCTGACGATCGAAACCTTTCCGGTATCGGCCGCCGACGTGCGCCAGATGGGCAATGAATTCATGCCGCCCGCCGATTATTGCGCGCTCAAGGTCAGCGACACCGGCACCGGCATCGCCGCCGACGTGCTACCCAAGATTTTCGAACCCTTCTTCACCACCAAGGATGTCGGCAAGGGGACCGGGCTCGGTCTGTCGACGGTGTATGGCATTATCAAGCAGTCGGCGGGTTATATCTTTGCCGACAGCCAGCCGGGGCAGGGGACGAGCTTTTCGATTTACCTCCCCGTCCACCGCGTCGGCACCGACACCCCCGTGGTGGCGCCGCCGCCTGTCAAGCCGAAGAAAACCCAGTGGGGGACTGGGACGATCCTGCTCGTCGAGGACGAGGATATGGTGCGCGCAGTTGCCGAACGCGCGCTGACCCGCGCGGGTTACAGCGTTGTCACCGCATCGCAGGGCGAGGAAGGGCTCGAACGCTTCGCCCAGATGGCGCAGGTCGACCTGATCATCAGCGACGTCGTGATGCCGACGATGGATGGTCCCGCGATGGTGCGCGCGCTGCGCGCCAAGCGGCCCGACCTGCCCGTGCTGTTCATGTCGGGCTATGCCGAGGAGCAGCTCAGGCAGTCGATCAACATCGACGATGTCGCGTTCCTGCCCAAGCCCTTTTCGGTCGCGCAGCTCGCCGAGGCGACATCGGCGGCGCTCGACGATGCCGCACATCGGGTGAAAAATGGCTGATAATCTGCGCATTCTGCTCGTCGAGGACGATGTGTTGATCGGAATGATGCTCGCCGACATGTTCGATGCGCTCGGACTGCCCGAACCCGCTCAGGCGGCGAGCATGGACGAGGCGCTGGCGATCATCGCGAACGAATCATTGGACGGCGCGCTCGTCGATATCAATCTGGGGGACGAAAAGGGCTGGCCTGTCGCGGACGCTTTGGCTGAGCGGGGCATTCCCTTTGCCTTCACGTCGGGCGGCGGCGACATTTTGCCACCCACGCATGCCCATCGTCGGCTGGTCGCCAAACCCTTTCGGATCAGCGATATCGAGGCCGCGCTAGCCGAATTCGCAGCCTGACTTTCGCCGCCGTCTGCGCAGAGACGATGGCGACAGAATATTTTGTTCCACTCTTGTTCTACAAGAACAAATGCCGTACACAGGTTCAGCGTTGCGATGCTTCTGTCGTCGCTCTAGAGCTGGAAAGGACGGCAAATGGCCAGTCAATTGTCACTCGTCGGATCGGGGAAATCAGTGAACAACACGGACAGGCAGAAGGCGCTCGACGCCGCGCTCGCGCAGATCGATCGCGCCTTTGGCAAAGGCTCGGTGATGAAATTGGGCTCGAAGGAGGCGATGCAGGTCGAGGCGATCTCGACCGGTTCGCTCGGCCTCGACATCGCGCTCGGCGTCGGCGGCCTGCCGCGCGGCCGCGTCATCGAAATCTATGGCCCCGAAAGCTCGGGCAAGACCACGCTGGCGCTGCACGTCCTCGCCGAAGCGCAAAAGGGCGGCGGCACCGTCGCCTTTGT
>NZ_JAIBES010000076.1 GCF_019459305.1 Sphingopyxis sp.
ACTTGCGCGCAAGCTCGCGGCGGCGCTCGGTCTTGCCGCCCGAGACGAGGGCGGCGAAATAATCCTGACGAAAGAATAGTTTCACGCCCCGGGGGGTGTGTTCCGCTCCCCGGTGTTCTGCACCCCCGGACGACCAATCAAGGTCGCATTCGGGAGGGTGAAATGAATTTGAAGATGCTTGCAGTCCTGCTTGGGTCGAGCGCCGCGGTCCTTACCGCCACCGCACCGATAGCGCATGCGCAGTCGCAGTCGCAGCCGGCACCGCGCGACTACGACATTCCGTCTCAGGACCTCGGCGACGCGCTGCGAATTTACTCGCAGGTCTCGGGCCGCGAGCTCGTCGTCGCGTCGAGTCTTGTTGCCAGCAAACAGAGTGCGCGCGTGCGGGGCCGACTGACCGCCGATGCCGCTCTGGCGCGCCTTCTTACCGGCACCGACCTTGTGACCGAGCTTGTCGATGGCTCGCTCATCGTCCGCTTGGGAAACGGCGATGGAGCCGGGGAAGCATCGATTTACGACCCGGCGCGCGAAGACATCGTGGTGACGGGATCGCGCATCCGGGGAAGCGGACCGGTTGGTTCACCCCTGACGACCATCGACCGCGACGCGCTGGACCGTAGCGGCCGCGCGACGATCGCCGATTTTCTGCAGACGATCCCCCAGAATTTCTCGGGCGGCCCCGCCGAAGCCAATGTCGGCACAAGCGCGCGGGGCTATGCCAATACGAATCTCACCTATGGAACGGGGATCAACCTTCGCGGGCTGGGCAGTGGCTCGACGCTCACGCTCTTCGATGGCGCGCGTCCGGCGCTCGGCGGCGGCTCGGGCGCGTTCACCGACCTCTCGCTCGTGCCATCGGCCGCGATCGAGCGGGTCGAGATCCTTACCGATGGCGCATCGGCCATCTATGGCTCGGATGCCATCGCGGGCGTGGTCAACATTCGATTCCGCAATCGCTTCGAGGGCGCCGAGACGCGGCTGCGCGCTGGCACCGCCGATGGCGACTTCGGTGAGTATCAGATCGGCCAGATATTCGGGACGCGGTGGAAGAGCGGCCATATCGTCGTCGCGGGCGAATATTTTAGGCGCGGCAATCTGCCCTCCACCGAACGCGCCTTCGCGACCGAGGATCTGAGGGCATTTGGCGGCCCCGATCTGCGCTCGAACTTCGCCAATCCGGGAACGATCGTCGCCGCCAACGGCCAGCGCTTCCTGATCCCGCGCGGCCAGGACGGAACGGCTCTCACACCCAGCCAACTCCTTCCGAGCAGCGACTTCAATCGTGGCGACACAAGGCGCAACATCGACATTTTGCCGCACCAGAAGAGTGCGAGCCTCTATGCCGCGGCCGAGCAGGACATTGGCGACCATGTGTCGCTCTTCGCGCGCGCACTTTATGCCGAGCGGCATTTCGAGGCACGCCAGCGTGTCTTCGGCATCACCCAGCTCACGGTGCGTCCGACCAATCCCTATTATGTCGACCCGATCGGCACCGGGCAGAATATCAGCGTCTATTATGACCCGACGCCGGATTTCGGCCCTGAAGGCGTGCGCGGTTCGTCGCGCGCACTCAACACGACATTCGGCGCCCGCGCGGCGCTTGGCCCCTGGTCACTCGAACTTTCGGGCGGATACGGCCTCCAGCGTGAGCGAAACGACGGAGTCAATATCGTCCACCGCCTCCGCCTTGCCCGGTCGGTCGCCGCTACGTCTCTCGCGGAGGCGATCAACATTTTCGGCGACGGAGCGGTCAATGATCCCGCGCTGATCGACGGTCTGCGCGGCAGCCTGTCGCGCCGGGTGCGCTACCAGAACCGGGCCGCGGCGTTTCGCGCCGATGGTCCGCTGTTCGCGCTGCCGGCGGGCGACGTGAAGATGGCGATCGGCGCGGAGTATCGCCGCGACGAGCTCCGCTATAGCCAGACGATCGATCGCAGCGCCGATACGCCGAGCATCTCAGGCATTCCCGGGCTTCCCGATCACCGAACCGTCCGCGCGCTTTACGGCGAACTCGTCGTGCCGGTCTTCGATGCGGGGAGCACCTTCCCAGGTAGGCTCACCCTTTCGGCAGCGGGACGTTTTGAGAGTTATTCGGACGTCGGCGACACCGCCAATCCCAAATTCGGCCTGCAATGGGCCCCGCTTGCAGGCCTGACGCTGCGGGCATCCTATGGCCGCTCGTTCCGCGCGCCCTTCTTCGACGAACTAGTCGGGACCGCCAACGCTTTCTACGAAACGATCGCGCTCCCCGATCCGGCGTCGCCGACCGGCCAGACGGTGGTGCTCGGGCTGTTCGGCTTCCGTCCCGACCTTGGCCCCGAAAAGGCTGAGACGTGGACTGCCGGGCTCGATTTCGAGCCCGCCGCTATTCCCGGCGCCAAGCTCAACCTGACCTGGTTCGACATCAGCTACCGCGACCGCATCGCGACAGCATCGTTCGACCTGTTCAACTTCCTCGTGCGGCGCGACATTTATGGCGCGATCGTCGATGACAATCCCGATCCAGCGACGCTGGCCGCCTATTTTACCGATCCGAGCTTTTCGAACAGCGCCGGCGTGACACCGGGTGAGGTTGGCGCCATCGTCGACGGCCGCACGTTCAATCTTTCCAGATCGAGGGTGCAGGGGCTCGATTTCGATATCGGCTATACCCGCCCCGTCGGCACGGGCAGCGCGGCGCTGACGCTCGGCGGCACGCGCTTGTTTGGAATCGATAGCCAGATCACCGAGGCCGCGCCTGCAATCAATGTGCTCGGCACGCTCGGCAATCCGGTGAAGCTGCGCCTTCGCGGCCGCACCGGCTTTGTCTTCGGCAAGTTCGACGGTGGCATCGGCGTCAATCATGTTGCGGGTTACCGCAATCTCACGGTAACCCCTGCCGAACGGGTCAAGAGCTGGACGACCTTCGACCTCCAGCTCGGCGCACGCATCGGCGATCCCGCCGATCGTTCGTTCCGGCTCGCGCTCAGCGTCAACAATCTGTTCGACAAGGCGCCGCCCTATGTGCAGTTTCGCACTGGCAATTCGGCGTTCGGCTATGATCCCGAGCAGGCGAGCGCCATCGGGCGCATGATCGCGCTGCAGGCGATCATCGCATGGTGATGTTGGCGGGCCTCGCCGCCGCGGCAGCGGCCGCCGCTGCTCCCGATAGGGCACGCATTCCGATCGCGACCCGCGATCTCGTCGAGGTCGCCGAGATCGGCGCGCCAACCCTCTCGCCTGACGGAAAGCGCGTGGCGTATCGGGTCAGTCGCCCATCGGTCGAAGACAACCGGACGGTCCTGGCCTGGTATGTCTCCGATCTCGCCGGCGGCAGGCCGATCCCTGTCGGCAGCGGGGGCGCGGCGCAATATGAAGGCTCGGGCGGGCTCGCCGAGCAAGTGCCGAAATGGGATCCGGACTCGCGCGGGTTACGCTTTCGCGCGCTTGTCGATGGCGCGGTGGGCATCTGGCACTGGCGCGAGGGCGAAGCGACCGAGCGTGAGGTCGTCGATGACGCGGACATTCTCGATTTCGCGCTGTCGGCCGATGCCAAGGTGCTGCGCTATTCCATCGGCGCGCCACGCGCTGCGATCGCCGTGGCCGAACGGCGCGCTTATGCCGACGGCGTGGTGGTCGACGAACATCTCGACATCATGCAGCCCGTCGCCGGTGGAGCGATCGAGGATGGCCGGCGCATCATGCAGCAGCTCCCTACCGAATGGTTCGAACGCGAAAGGCTCTTGTGGGACGCGCCGCGCCAGCAGCGAACCGTCGGGAGCGACGGCAAGCCCCCAGCTGGCAATGCGCATTTTTCCCCAAGTCGCCTCGAACAAGGAAAGAAGGTCGTATCGCAGGCGGGCGACACAGCCGATATGGGCGCCGATGGCGACAGGAAACGCGTGACCGTCACGCGCCCGGATGGGCGGGTGATTGCCTGCGGGGCGCCTATTTGCCGTTCGCCGCGTCTGGCCGCGCTTGGCTGGCGGCCCGGCGCCGACACGCTCCTCCTTTTCGAGCGCGAAGGCAGCGCGCGCGAAGCGGTCTGGGTCTGGCGGGTCGGCGCTAGCCGGGCGCATCATATTGCCACCACCGATGGCGCGCAGCGGGCCTCCTACCGTGCGCCGCGGTGTGCGATCGCGGCGAGCGCGCTCGTCTGCGCGGAGAGCCGCCCCCTGCAGCCGCCGCGTCTCGTCCGCATCGATCTCGACCAGGGCAAACGCCGCACCCTCACCGACCCCAATGCCGGTCTCCAGCGCCGCATCTCGGCGTCGGCGGAGGTATTGCAATGGGGTGACGATGTAACGGGCATCCTGCTCCGCCCCGCCAGGGCGAACGGCCCCCTGCCGCTCGTCATCCAATATTATCATTGCGCCGGCTTTCTGAAGGGCGGTGTCGGCGACGAGATCCCTATGCTGCCGCTCGTGGGGCATGGCGTGGCCATCCTCTGCATGGATCGCACGCGGTCTCCCAAGGGCGGGCCGATCGAGGCGGGCTATGCGCTGGCGCTCACCGATATCGAAAGGGCGATCGATGGGCTTGCCGCGAGCGGGACGGTCGATCCCGCGCGTATTGGGATCGGAGGACTGAGTTTCGGGTCCGAAGTCGCGCTGTGGGCGATCCGCAAATCGAAGCGCTTCGCGGCTGCGACAAGTTCCTCGGGCCAGATCAGCGATATCTACTATTGGGCGAACGCCCTCCCCGGTCGCGGCTTTCCAGAGATGCTCAAGCGCTATTGGCAGCTCGGCGATCCGGACGCCGATGCGGCCCGCTGGGCCTTACTCGCGCCGGCTGCCGACGCAGCAAGGATCGACACGCCGCTCCTCATGCAGCTGCCCGAGTCCGAGGCGCGCTATGTCATCGAATTTCATACCCGCCTCAAACGCGCGGGCAAGCCGGCGGAAATGATTCTCTTCGCCGATGAACCCCATATCAAGACGCAACCGGTCCACAAGCGCGCCGTCTATGAGCGCAACCTCGACTGGTATCGCTTCTGGCTGAAAGGCGAAGAAGACCCGGACCCGGCGAAGCGCGAGCAATATGCCCGCTGGCACCAGCTCAGCGCGGGACAGTCCTTGCCCGTTCCCGCGCCGTAGGGCCCGTGCCGGACGCACGTTCCCCGGCGCGCGTCCGGCACGGTTTTTTCGAATGGTCAGCTCGCAGGTCGAATTGGGGACACCAGCGATCGGACCCAGCGCTCCATGTCGGCGAGATGGAGAAGCCGGATGGCGGCAACGCCATCGGCCCGTATCTTGCCATCGATGAGCGCGCCGACGGCATCGCCGTCGATGAGTTGCTCAGACGCCAGCCAGCCATCGAGCAGGAAGGACCGCAGGCGGCTGCGATGCCGGTCGAAGCTCGGGTAAAAGAGCGATTCAATCCGCCCCTTCACCCGCCGCGTGAGCACCGCCGCGGGGACGTCATTGCGGAACGCGCTGCGCGCGAGCGCGCGATCCTGTCCGCCTTCGCCCCACTGCCAGCTCGGGACGCCGAGCCCGAATTCAACGAGCGGCTGCGAGAGCAACGGCGCGATCATCGGCAACCTCAGCGCGCGGTCATATCCGTCGAGAAAGGGCTGGATCGGCAGGAGCTTGAGCGCATAAGTGCGCTGCCCCGGCCATGCTTCGAGCGCGCCGTCGAACCAGGGGTGCTTGGGCTCGCGGCCGGCGAAACGCTCCGACAGCAGGCTGTCGTCGGACGGCCAGAGACGCCCATGCAGCACGGCCTTGCGCGCCGCAAGCCGCAGCGCCTTCCAGATATTATCGTTCATAATACGCGCCAGGTCGCCTGCTGCGCCCCACGCCGCGCCCGGCCCTGCGAAACGGAAAGCGTCAACGATCGGTGCCGCCGAGGTGAGATAGCCGAAAATATTGTCGCCCCCGGCACCAGTGAAAATTGCTTCGGCGCCATAATCCGCCGCTGCTGTACCGAGATGCGCGTCTACGGGTGCAAGCAGTCCGAAGCCGCCCGGACGCGCGCGCGGACGGGCGATCGGCGCCGTGGGATCGACGGGATCGTCCGACAGAAGAAGCTCGATGAGCGGCGCTCCGGCGCGCTCGGCGGCAGCGCGGGCATATACGCGTTCGTCGCCATCGGGATCGGGCGTTGCCAAGGTGATCGCTCGCCAATCGTCGCGGCGCCCGGCGAGACAGGCCGCCACGATCGAACTGTCGAGCCCGCCCGAGAGCTCCAGCTGTATGCGGCCAAAGCGCATGCTCCAGGCCGACACGACGCTCATGACCTTGCGGCGCAGCGCATCGGGCTCGACGCGGCGCGGCGCCGCCTTCATCCGGTTCCACGGCGACCAGCTCTCCGGGAGCGGAGCCGCGCTCCCGAGCCGGACAATCTCGCCGGGCAAGATTTCACCGACCCCCCGCAGACCGGTCGCATGGCCGCGCAGCAGCGGAATCCGCATCTCGGCATCGATCGCGGCCGGGTCCGGCCGATCAAGCGCGAAGCCGAGCGCGCGCGCAAGCGCGAGGTCGGTGAAGGCAAAGGCCGGGCCTCGACCGGTCTCGCCCGCGGCACAATGATAGATGGCCGGGCCGGTCACCGGCGAGCGCAGGATATGTACCCGCCCGTCCCGATCAGCCCAGAAAAGGATGTAGTTGCCCCAGAGATTTTCGAGCGCCCAGCGCCCGCCGGTAGCGAGTATTCGCTCGGCTTCCTCTGCCTCCAATTGCTCGCATGCGCCGAAACCTGCGCTGCGAAATGCCCAGCCGACCAGCGCGAAACTCCCGGTGACGCCAATCGGCGTCACGGCGTCGCCGACCAGCGACGCCGCGCCAATGGCGGCGAGATGCGCGACGCCGCCCGGCAAGCCCCTTTGGCTGGCGGTGCCGTCAAGGAGCGCACACCGCAAGCTCACAGGCGGAACACCGGGGTGAATTCGCGGACGATATCGAGGGGATCGGAAAGAAGCAGGTCGCCGCTCTGCACCCAACAATGCGCTGCAAAAGGTTCGAGGCGCACGCCGAAATATAGTTCAGCATCATGCCCGCGGCGCCAGAGGCTGTATATCATAGCCAGGCTGTCGGGGACGCAGCGCCGCCGCGCGGGAACATAGAGGCGCGCATCCGCGTATCCGCGCGCCAGATCGCTCACGTCGCCGGCGCTGGCCGCGAGCCTACCGCGCCCGAGGCGACGGACTGATCTGGCACGCAGCTGGCGCCATCGTTCGACTGTCGGGGAAAGGCCGCCAAAGCGCAGCCAGAGCGACGCTTCGAATCTGCGGCGTCCAACCTCCCACGCGCCAATCCTGGTCACGGCCCCCTGGTCCTCAAGGGCGCATCGGGTTGGTTCCCGCGCTTCGACCGGAGCAATTGCCTGCCCTGCTCCTCGCGCGAGCAAGCCGCGAGCAGCAAGATGGTCCGCCCGCGCGGCGTCCGCGGGTGTGTTATCGAAGCCGGCGAGAAGATGGGCTTCGGTGCCGGCGAGCAAAAAATAGCGATCTGCCGTCGTATCGAGAACGACCGCTCGCTGGCCGATGAAACCAAAGCTGATATGAGCTGGTAGATGATAGGGCATATCGGGACTTGAGGGCGCGGCGCGCGTGAGCACCGCGCCCTCCGATTGTCAGTCGACCGAAATGCCGGCGTCGGGCTCGAGCTTGCGCCCGATCGACTCCGGAACCGGGAATTCGGTGCCACGCGTTTCGACGCTGGCGACGCCCAGTTCTTCGATGCCGTCTTCGACGATGTCATTGTGGTTCATGCGAACCTCCTCTGATATGCCGCGGAATTGCGGCAGTTCGGAAGTTACGCTCCTCGAACCGGATAGAGTTTTTATAGTTCGGCTATCGGTCGAATATCATCGCAGCGGCTCGTCGCGGGGTCTCAGTTCGGCGACGACGCGGCCGGCCATCGCCATACGGTGCCGGTGAAAGCGCGTGATCTTGGCGCGCAGCGCGCTCCAGCGCGCGAAGCGATAATCGGCTGCCATCGCCGCCAGCAGCTCGCGTGCCGACGGATCGACGCGGACTTCAGCGCGGCGAAAGACATGACTGCGCTCGACCAGACTGAAAATCGCGAAGCGGATCTCGCGGTTGGCGCTTCCCATCGCAATCGCGCGAAAGAGCGAGTCGAGAGCTTCGGCATAGTCGGCATGCGATGCGAGATTGACCAGCACAGCTGGCGGGTCGGGCACGGGCACTTCGCTTCTGAGCGCCAGCCCGAGCAAATGCGAGGCCCAGTTATACAGATCGTGCAGATCCGCTTCGGCAAGGATCGGCGGCCGGAACCCTTCCTGGTGCCAGCTGTCGATGATCCGCTCGCCGGCGAGCCGGTGCAGCGCCTCGCGGACCGGGGTCGCACTGGCGCGCAGCGATTTCGCCAGCTGAACCGGATCGAGGCGGGTGCCGGGCGGATATTGCCCGGCGAGAAGGCGCGCCTTGAGGTCGAGATAGACCCGCTCCATCGTCGAACCCGCGTTCATGGCACGCGCCCTCCCGTCCGCCTGGCGCTGCCCGGCGACGAAGTCGTCCAGCAGCGCCGCCTGGCCTGGACGCAGTGCATCGGTCGCGGCGAGCGGCGCCTCGGGATAACCGCCGAAAAGCACCGAGGGACACTGTCCCTCGAAATTTCCGAGATTGGGCCGATGCTGCGCATAACCGGCGAGCGCGGCGAGCTCGGGCACAAAGTTGCGCGCGATCTCGGGTGGATAGGCCAGCCACTGGTTCTCGTAAGGTTTGAGCCAGCCGAGACAATAGCTGATGATGATGCCGCGCCGGACGCAGCGGCTGCGGTTGGCGCCGGCGCCGTGCAGCGTTGACCCGAGAAATATGATAGCGTCCCCCGCGCTTGCTTCCGCCACGATCGGCGCTTCTCTCGGCTCCTCCAGGAGCGCCGCGGCGCCATGGCTCCCCGGCCAGATGATTGTCGCGCCATTGTCTCTGGTGAAGGGGGTCAGCGGCCACATCACGTTGATCAGATACTCGACTTCGCCGAGCGACCCCTGCCACATGTCCTGGTCGCGATGCGGTAACTGCGCCGGTGCGCCGGGGTGGAGTTCGATCGCCTGCGTGAGGTTGAGCTGAATCCGGTCGCACCAGGCGCCGAGCGTCCTCTGCGCCATTGCCAGGATCGCAGGATGCATCACAAGCCGCTCGGCCAAGGATGATCGGAGCAAGAGACGACCGAAGCGCTTGGTGCGTTCGCCGTAAAAGCCGCCGCGACAAAAGGGGGTGACGTCAAACCGATCGGCCAGATCGGCCTCGATTTCGGCCATAGTCTCGGTGCCCATCGCACCGCGCAGGATGGCATAGCCATGAGTCGCGAGCGCGCCCATGGCGGCGCGATCGGCATGGTCGAACGGCGCAAGTGCAGTCATGTTTGTCATCGGCCTGCCCCCCTTCACGCCGCAACCGGCGCGGACGTCCGATCGGCCTGCCCGATCGTCGTCGCTCCGATTCCCGCCGCGGCGAGCCGCGCGCGGGTATCGGCGGCGATCTCGATCTGCAGCGCGGTGAGCGTCCGACCGCCGTCGAGGCAGGGCTCGCCGAGCGCGCTGCAATCCCATCCGAAGCGCTGCACCTGGCGAAACCAGGCCAGTTCGGCGACCCCGGTGTAGGTTTCGATGCCATTTGCGAGTGCATAGTCGACGAGGCCGAGCAGCAATTTGTCGCGCGCCTTGCGCCGCACCGCAGCGCTCGCGCCGCGCGAGACACAGAAGCGCGTGATCTCGAAGATCGCCGGGCCTTGCGGTACCGATCCCGCCACGAGATGCGGAAAAAGCCCATCGAGCAGCGCGGGCCGCGTCGTCGGCAACAGCCGCGCCGACGCGCGGTGGTCGCCGTCGCCGTCGGTGACGATCAGATAGGTGGCATGAGGGTCGTCGAAATGGTCGATTTCGAAGCGGCCCGCCAGTATAGGGAGGTCCCAACCCAGGCGATCGACAAAAATGCGCTTGCGCGCTTCGAACATCGAGCGGAGCGCGACATGCTCGTGCGCGCAGTTGTCGTGATGGATCGAGATGAACATCGGCTTGTCTCCTCAGGTGAAAGAGACAGACCAATTGGACCGAAAAAATTGCTCCCGCCATACCAAGAAAGGGGGGTATTTTAGCCTTTTGCGATGTCGCCGAAGCAAATCGTCCCGTCGAACAGGGCGCGGATCGCAAGACTGATCCGGCTTCGGGCGTCATAACGGCTGCGCGCATTGCGCAAATGCTCGCTCACCGTATCGGTCCGCAGATTCATGATCTGGGCAATGACCGAATCCGACTTGCCGCGTGCCGCCCATAGCAGGCATTCGATCTGCCGGTCGGTCAGGCGCGGCGGATCGTTGGCGGCGCCCCCACCCGACAATTGGCGCGCGGCCTCGAAGACGAACGCACCGAGCGACTGCGCGAACATCAAGGCTTCGGGCGTCGCGGAACTGCCCCGCGACCAGGCGAAGGATACCGAGCCATGCGCTTCGCCGGGGATGTGGGTCGGGATGGTCAGTCCGTCATAGATGCCATGGTGTCGCGCCCGCGCCAAAATGGCCCGGTCTCCCCGGCGCGGCCGGGAAAATGTGCCCATCTCGTGCCACAGGAAGCCGGCGGCGCGCCGCTGGCTGGCGCGGTGAACCGGGTCGTTGACGCCGAGGCCCTGTTCATCGAACCAGCGCACCCATTCCTCGGGATAATTATGGAGGCGCACGCCCTTCTCCGGCCCGGCCAGAAAGTCGATGTGATGAGTGAGCGCGAACCACGAGCATCCCATCGCCGCGCAGGCTTCCACCAAAAGCTCGGCCAAGGCGGCTTTACTCGAAACATTCAGAAGCTCAGCCTTGAAGCGCTGCGCGGCGTCGAGTTTGGGCATTACGACCTATGGCAACGCCGGCGGCGTTCTCGACCGCTCGCCCGGTTTTGCCCCTGTCCGTTGCCGACCCGCTCGCCTTCTCAAATGGCATGCGTTCCGCGATGGATCCAACCCTCGCATCAAGGGATGCGAAGTCGCCACTGTAAGATCGACCGGATATAGTTCAAATATTTTCGTGAGTTAGTCTCAAATTGAGAGTTTTTCTGGGTCCGAACCTGGCTTAAGATGCCGCCAGCGCGCGGCGACCCCGTCGTCGTGGCCCCCGGCGCCGGTCACCCCGCGCGCGGGTTCGCGCTGTTGCCGGGGTCGGCTGGGCATCGCCGATGAAGGCAAGGCTGGCGCCCGCCAGCGCCGTCATATCGAAAGACAAGCGGGCATTTATGGATGGGATGTAACGCCGACTTTCAGACGGCGATGCAAGAGGGAGCAGTGTGAAGATGGAAGGGTCGCAAGCGTCTGCCGAGGATCGCCAGTGTTGGGCGCGATTGACGGATAAGCAGCGCGCTTGCCTGGATCTCCTGCTCGAACACAAAACTTCGAAACAGATCGGACGAGAACTCGGGGTCTCGAAATATACGGTCGACCAACGCATCACCGCAGCGCGTCTGGTGCTGGGCGGGCGCGATCGCGGCGACACAGCCAATCGATATGCGCGGCTCAAAAAGATATGCGACCGGATCGCATATGATCCCGTGCAGGTTCCCGCTACTCCTTCGCCCGTGCCATCCCGGCGTACAGACGACGGTCTTGCTACCGTCCTCGGGCTTGGCGAGACCCGCCGTGCAGAGGATGGAAGATCCTTGGCGAACCTGTCGTTCGGGAAGATCTGGCGGCACGACCACAAGCTTCACACAAGAATGGCGATCACGGCAGCAGCCCTCGTTACCCTGATCATCTTCGTGCTGGGAAGCCTCGGAATTGCCGAATCGCTGACCCGTCTGGTCGCGCGCTGATTCTTCTCAATGTCCATCCCCAGGGACCCCCTCTTCGGGTCCGCGATAGGAGCAATCATGTCTGAAAACATACCATTCGTCGTCGCTCGCCTGCAGCACCAGGTGCCAGCAGCGGAATATCGTATCGATGACGCGTTGATCGCGGTCTCCTCGCTGATGACAAGCGTGGTCACCGCGCGGCGCGACACGCCCGGCGTTCCCGCTGTGCGAGGCCATGCGACGATCCAGCGCCTCGCCAAGGTCCAGAGCGCGCTGGTCGGCGCCAGCGGCGATGTGCTGCGCGTCCACGGTGATCTGGCGGAAATCGCGCAAGAGACCGCAGGGCTCGACCTCCATGACTGTCCCGCGCGGGCCGCTCCCAGTGCGGACTGGTCAGCCGCGGCGGCGTGATTTTGACGAGGGTCGCCCTCATGGAGAAAGACAGCGATGATTCGAATAGCGGTCTTCGTGACCATCTTGTCGGCGGCCCTCCTCTATGCGCTGAGAAAAGGCGGCGGTCCCGAGCGCGCGATGGCGTTGATCCTGATCGCCATGCTGCTCGCGGACCAGCTTCTGCACCTCTTCGTCCCGCCGCGCTTCAGCAGCGTCGACATGGGACACCTGCTGATCGATCTGATGGCAGCAGGGGCAACCTTTGCCCTTGCGATGACGGCGCATCGCTTCTGGCCGATGCCGGCGGCGGTGCTGCAATTCCTGCCTTTGATGGCGCATATCGGGAAAGTCGCCGACCTGTCGGTTCATCCGATTGTTTATCTTACGATGCAGGTCGCTGCCGCCTGGCTACTCCCTCCCCTGCTCGTCTTTGCCACGTGGCGACACCAGATGCGGCTGCGGACGAGCGGGACCGATCAATCCTGGTATCGCTCCTGGGGTTCGTCGAGCCAGCCGCATGCGAGCAGATAGCGACAGTCTTGCTGGCCGAGTTCAAGGAGCTTGGACGCCTCTGGTCGCAGCCCCCGGAACGCCTGTCGCGGATCCTCGCCGATTGGCCCAAAGTTCAAACCTTTCTCGCGAGCGTGCGCGATGCAATGTTCGAAGGCATGCGTTCGGACCTTCGCTCGGTTCGCCTCGATCCGTCTGACCCGGCGCTGCGCCGCTATCTGATTGCCTCCATGGGTTCACTGCCCGACGAGATGCTCCGGGTGCTGTTTCTCGATGCCGGCCACCGGCTGATCGCCGACGAGCCCCTGCAGCAGGGCACTCTGACCCAGCTCGCCATTTATCCGCGGACGATCTTCCGCCGCGCGCTGGAGCATAATGCGGCCGCGATCATCCTTGTCCACAACCATCCGAGCGGCGATGATACGCCAAGCGCGGACGACGTCGCGACCACGCAGCGTCTCGACCAGCTCGGACGCGCGCTCGGCGTCGAAATCCTCGATCACATCATCGTGACCGCAGCCCGGACGCACCACCTCATCGCTGGTGGCAAATTGGCCGACAAGCCGGCGCGCAACTGGGCCATGTTTTTCCGCAGCGAGCCGTCTGGTGACGACGCCGCCGACCTGCGCGCCCTCCGCAACGCCGAGGTGACATTCCGGCGGAGAATCCTGCGCAGCCAGATATTGGACGGTTCCGAACATTTCGGCGAGCCGGCCTGGGACATATTGCTCGACCTGTTCATCCACGAGGCCAAAGGCCAGCGCCTCTCGATGTCGGCGCTGTGCGTCACCGCCGCCATTCCGACAAGCAGCGCGATGAAGTTGATACAGCGGATGTGCGACGACGGCATTCTTCAGCGATCGCCAGACACGGCCGACGGACGACGAAGCCTTATCAATATCGCCCCCACCGTCGCGCATCGACTGCGAGCTTATTTTGCCGAAGGCACTGAATAGTGTGCTTATGATGCGCCCGCCGCGCGCTCCGCTAACGGCGGCGCACGAAAGGCGCGCGGTAGCCCGTGGCCAGCGCCGACAGCTTGCTCGTTCGGCGGCGCCTGCTCGCAGCCGCTGAGGCCGGCCCCCGGTGCGTTCGCCTGTCCCCATCGATATTTTCCGAAGATATTCAGGTTATTCCAGCTGACGGGCGGACCGGCGGCAGACTGGCGCTCGACCGACGCGTACCGCGAATTGCTTGTTTCGGATCGCCGCACTTTCGCGGGGGAGTGGCTGCGCCGAAACGACATGTACCGCCGCCTCTGGTCTCATCGCAACCGTCCGGGAGCCGCTGGTCCTGAACGCTTTGCGCTGCTCGGCTGGATCGACCCCGCACTGCCAGGGCATGATGCCCGTCCAATCTGGAGCATTGACAAAGATCCCCGCGTGCTTCGCGCCAGGCTTGCCGCAGCCGCCGCTCCCGCTGACGATCTTTTCGATGTTCGGTCGGTTGCGCCGTTTGTTTCGGTCGAAATTGACGCCAAAACGAGCACTGGCTGCTCATCGATGGCCATTGGGCAATTCGCCTCGAACTTCAAGGCGGCACGCTGCTCGGTGGTGCCGCCCTCGTGGAGCAGCGGATCGCAGGTCTGCCGTCGGCCAGGCTGAAGCTCGATGCGCTCAAGCAATTTATCGTCCTGGCCGGCGCAGGTCATTTGCCCCCGTCGATGATACCGCGCGAGCGCAAGGCCGCGCAGTGGATCCGCGAGCTGCGCGCGGGCGACGCGATGCTGGCCGGGGCGAGCCAGCACCAGTTGGCGCGCCAGCTGTTTGGCGCCGCAGTCGCCACGCGCCGCTGGCGGGTTGAGAACCCGTCGCACCGATTGAGGGTACCGCGGCTGTTCAAGATGGCGCGCATGCGCTTGTCCTGCCCCCTCGACGGCCCCTGTTTTGATTGAGCAATACGCGAAACTATATGCGGCCGAGTGCCACATCGAGTTGATGTGAGCGGCGCGTAAGTCTGCGCAACTTGTCGGGCAAAACGTGACCACGCCCGCCGCAACCCCGATATAGTCCGATCCGGACCGATCTGAACATCATCAAGCAACCCGCTCGAGCGAAATCAACCAGGCAGTCTCGGGCCCCGAAGCCGGAAGCAGGATACCTGCTTTTAAGAGCTCCGGCCCGGTTTTCACCGTACCGGAATGCCACAATTCGGGCTGGGCGACCCGTCCATCGCTTGGTGGAGTCCCAGCAAGCAGGAGGCGGAGACGATAGCTCGCCGCGGGATCCAGTCCGTGCATCCTGACTGACGGGGACGAATAATCATCGGCGAATTTCGTTTGCGCCACCAGTGCAAGACCACACGCCCCGGACAACGCAAGGTACCCGAACGCACCTGGCAGAGTCTTAGCTATTCTTGTGAGGGAACCTCGATGAATAACGTCCCGCCATTCTTTGTAGAGCGCGATTTGCGCGGCAAGCAACGCCCTGTCGGAAGCGGACATTGCGGCCGGATCAGCCTCTACCCCCATATGGCCGAACATCGCGACTTTTGCTCGGAGATCCATTGGCAGGCAGCGTCCTGTTATGGGGTTCGGGCTTGGGCCAACATGATTTCCGGTGGCGCCAAGCGGCAGGAAATCGAACCAGCCTGAGTTGCTGCGCCGCCGGCTGATTAACATCAGCACGGATAAGCTGCGGCAATATTCAGCGAGGTTGGGCAACGTCGGTCAGGCGAGCTTAAGCTTCGCAAGCTCGCCCTCATCGAAAGCATTCGTTGCCGCCAAATTCGCCCGCGCAATATCGATCGATGACCAGTCGATCCGGCTCGTATAACCCTGCGCGACTGACAGCATGCGGATTACCGGTTCCATCCGCGCGCTGTGCGTGAAGGCCTTGAGAGCGGTGAGATAATCGGTTCGATAAGCCGTCGGAATGATGATCCGTTCTTCGCCCGCCGCGACCAATTCGGCATTCATCATAATCCGCGCAATCCGGCCATTGCCGTCGGCAAAGGGGTGAACCTCACTGACCAGCGCCATGATATAGATCGCGCGATGCAATGGGTCACCGAGCGCCTGGGAGAGATGATAGCCGCGTTCCAATGTTCCTTCCACGAGATCAGGTGCTACAAAGACCGTCATTCCGGCCTGGTTTGGCTTGGCCTTGAACGCCCCGGGGCCCTTGTCGGGCCGCGCTTCCATCACCATGGCGTGCCGATGCCGCAGCAGCTGGCGGAATTCGGCGTAGCTTGCCGGGAGCTGCTTTAGATGTTCGATGTCCGAGACGACCCGGAAGGTCCCGAGCACATCATGTGCGTCGGCCGGCCGTTCGGCGGGAATAACACCTTCGAAGACGATCTCGGCAGCCTCATCGACGGTGAACTCGGTACCTTCGATGAAGTTGGAGAAATAGGCCTCAAAAAAGGCGAGCGTGGCATTGGCGTCGGCACTGCGGGGCGGCACTTCACGTCGCGCGGCGATGCTGTCCCGCAGCGCAAACATCAGGGTTTCGAACAGCTGCAAACGATTCGGATCATAAGGCTCGCCGGTGTTACGCGCCTTGCCGACCTCGCTCTCCAGCTTCGCTTCACGCGTGCCGAGCAACGATCCGATCAGGCCGTCGAGTTCAGCGAATTCGGCGTCATAGCCAAGCTCGGGCGCGATCCTGCGCGCATCGTCGCGAATGCGGTTGATGGCGGCCGCATCCTGTCGGCGTAGTAGCGCGTCGAGCCGTTTTTCGACATCTTCGCGTGGCAGAGTACGTTGTGCTCGCCCACCTCGCGCGCGCGAAAGTCGCATATTCTCAAGATAGGCGCGCGCTGTCGATGCCAGTCGGACACCCGAGAGCGGCCTGTCGCTTTCGAGCGGGCCCGGACCGGTACGCGGACGTAGGTAGAGGCCGGGTAATGCAACTTCGCGGGTTTTCGCAGAAATCAGGAAGATCGAGCCGTCCTCGGCCGGCTTGTTTTCAAGCGCCGTGCGATCGGCTATGACGGCGTCGGGAAAATAATTCGCGACCAGGCCATACCAGTTACGGCGCACGATTTTTTCCGGATCCTCGGTGAAGTTGCGGGTATACAGTCGCGAGCCAATCTTTCGCAATTGCCCCTTTGCCACCGCGGCATGAACATTTTTCGAGATCGCCGTGTCCGAGACAAACACCTCGGGAAGCTGGGTAACTGAAAATTCAGGCATTAAGAATCTCCTGAATGCCGCATAGCCGAATTTTCGCTAATTAAGAAGTGATTTATGGGAAATAACGCGAGTTAAGGAAGGGTGAAACACTTCGATAGATTTGAACCATTGATTTGAACGCGAATTTTCGTGCCTTAACACGCGCACTGACCGAGTTTTTGCAAGTTAATCGCCAACAACGGAGTGCACGGTCATCTCCGATGGATATGCCGCCTCTTTGCGCGTGGGAAGGTCGGGCAAGATAAAAGCTGTTCCTCCCCTATGGGATAAGTCATTGTCTGCACACCATAATTAAGGGGAAACCGGCGGCACCATGGGGAGACTCATGGTGCCATTATCGTGCCATTTGCGCCACCAAGCTGTTGAATTACCTCGCCTATCAAGAAAGCCGCCGAGAGATCGCTATGGCGATCGTTGGAGGGCGAGATAAAAGAGGTGCCAGCCCTTGGCCCCTATCTGCTTGGAATGATGCGATATCTTCGTATGGCCCGCGCGAGGCGATACCAGCCATGCCCCGCCATTATCCTGTCTCTTCAACGCATTGACGTATGGCACCGTAGCTGAGGGGGAGCGATCCCCGGGATCGTTCCCTATGTAGACGCCGTTCGTTTATAGCGATCGGCGGTGCCCGTGGCCTCCGGCCGCGTTTCGGGCGGTCGCTATGGGGTTGACGGCCAGAGGCGAGCCGGGCCCGCAGAAAGGCGACAGGAAGGCATGGCCTCGGGCAATTGAGCGAAAACTCCGCCACGGCCATCGAACGATTAGCGGGGAACGCGAGGGACCGCCCACGGGGCCGACGCGCTCGACCGGCTCGGATCAGCCGCAGCGATGCGCACCCCAATATTTGTCCCAGCGCGCGGCAAGGCCGCTCCGCACCATGGCGCAGGAAATATCGCCAGAACGGGGCGATGTGCAGAAGGCGGCGGTACGGGTGCCGCCGGCCCCGCCGCGCGAGACGCAGCGCATGGCCGGACCGCGAACGAGGATATGTCCGGTCCGGTTCCGCCCTTGCGGCATCCCGAGCAGGCCGACGAGATGATCGCGCGCCGCGACCGGGTCGGCGTCCGGGCAGGGATGCCCTGGACTGCAACTGCCGTTCATTTCGCGCGCGGCAACGCCCGAGAGGCGGATATGCGGCCCTTCCGCGCACCATATCGGGCCGTCACCATCCCAGACCGCGACGGGGGTGCAGGCGAAGGCTTGGCCGGAGGGAACGACCGAGGCGAGCAGAAACAGGCTGAACATCATCCCATCCGTAATGCGGACGACGGATCGATTCAAATACCAAGGCGATCGAAAACCATCAAAGACCCGGCGCGAAGCGCCCTTAAAAAACGCGCGCCTGGCGAGGTCCCAGCAGTGCGCTGTGCGGCCCAAGACAACCCGCGGTCCTTGGCGCCGCTTGCCGGTGCCAGAGCACGCTCAATTCAGCCGGGCTCGATTTGCCCGCGACGAAAATGCCAAGTTCAGACCTTGTGACGAATGACGTGCCGCGGCTCGCCGCAGAGGCCGCACGGTCCCCTGGACCGTTCAAAACCCCTGACGCCGACAGCCGCGCCCGTCGCAACGCTGGTCTGCGCAATGGAAGAAAGGTCGAGCCGTCGGTGATGCAATCGTCACAGAGAAGTGTGCCGTCCATCTGCCGGATCAGCGCTTCGACTCGTTCAGCAATGGATGAACTTCTCGTCATAACTTCGCCGTAGACAGGGATCGGGATTCGGAAACCCACCGATCTGCGAGCTTAGGTTATCGCCGATTTCTGACCGTTCGAGAGACTATAAATCCAGCCGGGTCAGCTCGGAGTTCTAAGTTATCCACTCGAGATGACCTTCGGCCTGGAAAGAGTCGCCCCGCCCTTTGCGAGCTGGATGCAAATCCACCCGGCGCGACGATGGACGGCAAGCCGCTTTGGCAAGACTATCTGCCCGAGGCCCGGGCGGCGATCATGGCTCTCCGCAAACCGGAAAGAGCGATGATCGGCGCCGCAGCGCGTGAGGCGGGACCTATCGGCATCGGGTGTGGATCCAGGTTGGCCGTCATTCGCCATGTTCACGCGCGGACGACGTCAAGCGACCTTTAGACGACATTCTTCGGGAGATCTGGTATCAACCCATCGCGGACTGTCGGCATCAGTCGCGCGAAAATCGTGAAGGGGCGGCGCGATGATGGAGAGTTTTGGGGCTCTGGTTGGCTGGACTCACCATGATGCGGGTGACCGCATTATGCTCCGGCTTGAAAGCGTACAGTCTTCGGAAGCGGCCAAGAAGCACGACCCTGATTTGTTCCGGTTCACTATGACCAAACAGCAAGCGGCTATCTTAGGCAATTATCTGGTGCGGCTTTCCGGTCAATCCCCAGTCGTTCCAAAAAAGCGGGGTTGGCTTCGTCGTCTCTTCGGCTGATGGGGGCGCCTGCCCCTTGAACTAAGCCGCTGAGAGTTGCCTCGGCCTTCGCCAGGGGAAGGATTAGCCCAGAAGCAGGCAAATCCCGTTCCCGCCCGCCATTCCATTTCTGATGGTCTGCGCGAGGCGGGTCTCGACGATCTGGTGCTTATCGATCCGGCGGGCGCGCTCGTGGCCCAAATCGAGGCGGCAAAGCCCGAAGTCATATTGGTGAATCTCGAAAACCCCAGCCGCAACCTGCTCGAGGACTTTTTGCCATGTCGCGCGCGCTCGCGCGGCCCATCGCGATGTTCGTCGACCAGAGCGACGCCGAAGCAACCGGCGCGGCGATCGACACCGGCGTGTCGGCCTATGTCGTCGACGGGCTGTCGAAACAGCGAATCAAGCCCGTCATCGACCTTGCCGTGCGCCGCTTTCAGGCCTTTTCACGGCTGCTGCCGGCGCTTTGCAGGTACTGCTCCCACCGCCGCGGCGGCGACAGGCACGCGGCGTCATTCGGGACTTTCGTGGGTTCGCGCGTTCGTCGGAATGATCCGCGGCAACAGATCACCGCGGGACCGCACCCAGGTCCGGTTGATGGTGTGAAACGTATGAAGCGACTGCGCGGCCGCCTCCCAGATCAGCGCTTGTCGCATGTCGCCCGCGGCGATCGCACTTGCCAGTTCGCGCCGCGCATGGTCCTCAGCCCCCTCGCCATATTCATCTTCGGCGGCAAGCACGGCCGCCCAGACCGGGTCATCCTCGCTTGTCGTCATGCGTCCCCCCGCGTTTAACCAGCGTTGACGAAAATATAGCGACGTCATCAAGATCGCGACTTGATCCATGTTACGATGGCGGTGATCAAATGAAGTTTAGACGCTCGAACCATCGCTTCTTTCTGCGAGGCAAATCTGACGGAACCCTCCCGCGCTCACGCTGTTTTTACGGGAGGTTGGTCAGCTCGAAGGATATGCGGTGAGCCAGGATGTGGAACAGCATAGCACGCACTGGGTGGGCGATGGACAGTCGTCGGTTTTGGAGGGACGGCTTGGCATCTTTGTTCGCAAGCTGCTGAGCCACAGCCGACTTTCGACGGATGACCAGGCCGCCATCGCGGCACTTCCTTTCAGCCTGCGGTCCATGGAACCCAACGCCTATATCCTGAGCGAGGGCGAGCGTGCATCAATCTGCCCGGTGATCCTGTCAGGCTTTGCCTACCGGCAAAAAACTTCCGCGGAGGGCGGGCGGCAAATCGTCGCGCTCAAAATTCCGGGCGATCCGCTCGACTTCCAGTCGCTCTATCTGCAATGCGCCGACCATGACCTTCAGGCGCTCACCCGCGTCGAACTGGCGATATTTTCGTTGAAGGATCTGGAAAAGCTGGTCGCGCCGCGCCCCGCGCTCGCCCGCGCCGTTCTCATCGACATTTTGATCGAAGCGTCGATCGGGCGGGAATGGTTGCTCAATATCGGTCGTCGCAACGCCCTGTCCCGTCTCGCCCACCTGCTTTGCGAACTGCACTGCCGCGTCGAGCAGATTGCAAAGAAGCGGATTGAAGCGTTCGAGGTGCCGCTGACGCAGGAGCAATTGGCGGATCTGCTCGGGTTAACACCAGTGCATATCAATCGAACAATCAAGACCCTGGAGGAAACCGGCGCGGTGCAGCGCGTCAATCGGCGAATGCAGCTCGGCGATGTGCGAACCTTGCGAAAAATCGCAGAATTTTCTGATATTTATCTGCATCAAAACGAAGCCTCCAAGGGTTGATGCTGAGCGGGTCCACCGCAAAGGAGCCCAACTGCCATGCCACGCTATTTCTTCCATACCTGTGACGGCACGCAGGACATCGACCGATGTGGGCACGAGCTCCCCGACCCCGCAGCGGCCAGGCGCGAAGCCGTGCGCTACGGCGGCGCCCTCTTGCGCGACGATCCTGACTTGATGGTGCGCGACGACGAGCTGCGCATCACTGTTACCGACGAAGACGGCGCACTCAGCTGCGCGATCATCATTCTCGCGGTCGATGGAAATTTGCAGAAGAACTGAGCAACGTCGCTCGCGCCAAGCATGCCCAATGCATCACTGGCATCGGAGTAGTGCCGCCAATTGGCGCAAGATATGTTGACTTGTGAAACGGGCGCCGCGGTCGGACGCGCGGGGTGCCCCCGAATGCAGCGCCGCTGCAATGTCAAATCCGGCCGTCGGGGCGACATGTCTCCATCGTGGTTGTTTGCGCGGGCGGCAGGCCCTTCGTTTCCGCGAGGGTCTTCAGTTCCTCCCTGCGGGCCAGTATTCGCTCGCTTAGCGCGTGAAGATCGACATCAGCGGCGCGCGCCTGCCGGAACATATTGCGGTGCTGCTTTTCCTCTTCCTTCCCATGATTTTCGATCTCTTCCTCGAGCACCGTCACCTTGGCATCAAAATATGCATCGTCAGGGTGTGCTGCGCGATCTTGTTGATCAGCGGCTTGGCCCCGTCATGCTCACCATGGGCTTGTTTGAGGAGATCGTCGCCGATCTTGCCGTCGAGCGCGGGATAGAAGATTTCTTCCTCGATCTGGGTGTGTATCTCGAGTTCGGTGCAAATCCGGCTGGCACTATCGCTCTTGACGGCAGCACCGGCCGCCCGCTCAAACTGGGCAAACAGCTTGTCGCTGGCGCGGTCATTGGCCCTCAGGACATGCGTTGCCCCGGCATCGCTGGATACACGCATCATCTCTATCCTGAGAGGATGGCGAAACCGAATAAGGCCGAACCGCGGGGAATGTGCGGTCCGGCCTCGACTGACGCGACGGTGCGCCTTTAGCGACGATTGGTGTCGTCACCGGCCTGCTTGCGATCATCGCCGCGGTCCTGACCCGGCTGGCGGTTCTGGTCGCCCTGCTGATCCTGCTGGCCGGGATTCTTGCCGGGCTGTTGGCCGCCCTGCTGGTCGCCCTGATTGTTCTGAGCCATCTTGTCATCCTCTCTTCAACGTGCGCCCTTGGATAGGCAGAAGAGAGACGCGCAAATCACAGAATTGTTGCTTATATTTCCTTGACTTAACATATGTTATGACGATTCTAAAGGGGGGCCCCGCCCTAGCCTCGCTCTGCGCTCGCCCCCGACGCCCCAGAGGGGGGAAGCAAGGTATTCAAAGGTCGCTGCGACGAGCCGTATGTGCGGGTCGCTGCACATCCTCTCTCGTCGCAGCCAGTTCGGCATAGCGCAGCCGCAACCATCGCCTTCTAACCTAAGTTAAGTGCGGCGCGAATATCCTTCAAAACCCACGAACTATCGGCTAGGTATCTTCGGCCAAACCGTCCACTAGGTCGGCCGGTCGCCGACTGCGATGACGAGTTGCTTACTCGGCAGCATAGAAAGGAAATGGGCCTCCCAAAAGCCGCGCCGAGCAGCTGGCCGCCAGCCTGCCGGGTGACCCCAATGTCACCGGTTTTGAAATTCGCCCCCAACAGGCTTGAATGGACGATCAACCCTTCTTTGCATTGAGTAGTTATCATGTCGGCATGGCGCTCATCGGCGCCGGGATCATTGCGGCCTTTTGGCTGCCGCGCTTCCTGTCGGGGCGCGAACCGGCGGCATCGGCGCTGCTCATCCTGTTCGGGATCGCGATCTACTGGATACTGCCCGATGTCGCCAAAACGCTCGATCCCCGCGCGGCGCCGAAATTCTGGGAGCTGGCCAGCGAGCTTGCGGTGATTGTCGCCTTGTTTGGCACGGGCATACGGATCGACGACTTGTCGAACTACCGCCGCTGGCGTCCGACGATCCGGCTGCTGGCGATTGCGATGCCAATTACGATCGCCGCGGTGGCGTTCATGGGTCTGACTTTTGCCGGGATGACGCTGGCGGGCGCAATCCTGCTCGGCGCGGTGCTGGCGCCGACCGACCCCGTGCTCGCCGGCGAAGTCCAGGTTGGACCGCCGACCGAAGGCCAGGAACAGCCGGTACGGTTTGCGCTCACCACTGAAGCGGGGCTGAACGACGGGCTGGCTTTCCCGTTCGTCTATCTCGGCCTGCTCGTCGGCACCACGGGCTTTTCGGCCGCGATGCTGGGCGAATGGCTGCTGCTCGACGTCGCTTATCGCATCCTGGTCGGCTGTATCGGCGGTGCGGTGGTCGGATGGTTGCTCGCGCGTATCCTGTTCGTTATCCCACGCGGCAATGTCCTTGCCGACACCGCCTCGGGCGTGCTGGCGATCGCCGGGGTGCTGCTCTGCTATGGCGCGACCGAACTGGTCGAAGGCTATGGCTTCATCGCCTGTTTCGTCGCCGGGGTCGTGCTGCGCCGGTTCGAGGCCAGCCATGAATTCCATGGCAAACTCCACAGTTTCAACGAAGCGATCGAACTCGCGCTCACCGCGCTGCTTCTGATCCTGATCGGCGGCACCTTCCCGCTGCTGTTCGGTGAGCTCGACTGGGCGCATGCGGGCATCGCGATCGGCCTGCTGTTCATCGTGCGCCCGCTCGCCGGGTGGCTCAGCATGGTCGGCACCGACCTGCCGTCGCAGGACCGGCTCGTCGTCGCCTTCTATGGCGTGCGCGGGATCGGGTCGATATACTATCTCGCCTATGCGACCAGCCATCTCGAGCTGGTCAACGAAGGGCAATTATGGGCAACGATCGCGCTGACGATCCTGTTGTCGACCGTCGTTCATGGCTTCACGGCGGGGCCGGTCGTCGATCATATCATTCGGCGCCAGCGCGGCAGACGCACCTGACGTTCCGGGCTGGAGCGGCAATCCCAAACAGGCCGTTCGCCGAAGATGGAAATATTTCACCGGGACGGGTCCGGTTACGATGCCCCCGCTCCCCATCACCGCGTTCCGACCGGGCACCCGCCGCTTGCCGCCAGCTATGTGCTGTCCACCGCATCGTTCACGCCGAAGCTTCGCGCGCTCAGCGGGTCGCCCCGCCAGCTGGCCGGATGATGGACGGCGCGATCGTCGTCGATGGCTCAGCGCCCGAGACTTTTGCCGTCCATGCGGACGCCTGGGCAGGGATCTTGCGCCACATGCCCCCCCGAAATTCGAGCGACGAACGGCAAGGTCGGCGGCGTCATGAGGGGCGCAACGGCAGCGAAGCATGACGCGGTCATTGTCGCCGCCGAGTTGTTCACTATCGGCGCGCAGCGCTGCGTCCTATGGTCGCCGCCCTTGGGGATTTCTCCGTCGTCCGACCGCAGAACCTGTTTCGTCCGCTGCGCTGGCACGCACGCTGGGACACCGCGCGCAGCCTGCAGAGCCGCCTCGCGGATGGCGATTGGCCAGGGTCGCCGGGGTGCGCCGCTCGGTATTGCTCGATGCGGACGGCTATTCGGGCGAAGTCCTGCTTGAAAATCTCGAACTGGTTCGCACCATCGAAGCGGCGGGCGGGCGTCAAATCGGGCCGAAGAGACACGGCGGTTTCCTGCCAAATCTTGTTCGCACGCGGCCTTGCCGCGTCGCTGCGATAACCATGCAGAGCTCGGCTGTGGGGAACCCTTTCAGGGCGCTGTCGTTAAGTTGCAAAGGCAAGGAACGACGCGACACACATGGCAAATTCGGGCCGTCTGACATGCGATGACAACATCTGGTGGCGGTTGCAAAGGGGCTCAGGTCCTATCATTGCGACTGCCATCCATGACGGCCATGGCCTGGGGGCCGAAACTCGTGCGGCGATGGCGCTTACGGAAAGCGACCGCCTGCGCGAAGAAGACCCCCACACTGGTTACGCTGCTGCCGCAGTTCCTAATCACGTGATCGCAGCACGCTCGCGCTTCGAAGTCGATCTCAACCGGGAAATTGACGAGGCCGTTTATCGTACTCCCGAGCAAAGTTGGGGGCTGAAGGTCTGGCGCTCGGAACCGTCGGATGACCTGGTCGCACGCTCGCTCGCGCTCCATAGTGCGTTCTATAGAATGATGGCCGACACGCTTGACGCAATGGCCGCGCAGCACGAGCGATTCATCTTGTTCGACATCCATAGCTATAACCACCGCCGGGACGGACCCGGCGCCGCGGCGACGCCGCAAGAGGATGCGCCCGACATCAATATCGGCACCTATTCGATGCCGCGCGATCATTGGGCATCCGTTCTCGATCCGATCATCGAGGCGATGCGCGATTTCAACTTCAACGGCCGCAAGCTCGACGTTCGCGAGAATGTCGCCTTTCAGGGAAAGGGAGCGCTGACGCGCTTTGTGCATGCGCGTTATCCCCAACAAGGCTGCGCAATCGCGGTCGAATTCAAGAAATTCTTCATGGATGAATGGTCCGGGGTGCCGGACACGGCGGCGCTCGCCGCGATGCGCGATCTCATTGCACACAGCGCCGCCGCGGCTGAGGCAGCGCTTAAATGACGGCGATCGGCGAAGCTTGCGCAGTTGACGTTGCCGCCGTCGAATTCAGCGATAGCGGAGCGCTGCGCAGCGCGTTCGGCGCGCATGGCCGCGTTCATGTCGATCGGCCGCTCCCCTTCATCGTCATCCATCGCTTCGATCCCGACATCGCCGCGAGCCTTGCGCTGGAGATCAGCGTGACGAGTCCGGCATATATCGTCTGGCCAGCCCATGACGATGCGGCGGCGGCGGCAACGCTTGACGCAGTCGCTACCGAAGCGCGCCGTCATTTTCCGGCCTTCCTGATCATTGAGCTGGTCGACCTTGTGCGCCCTCCGGCAAAACCCGAGGATGCGCCGCGGCTGCCACCGTTCGAGTGCCGGATTGCCGCGACGGCTGATCCATCCGTGCAAGCCGCCGCATCCAGCCTGCGCGAAGCCCTCGAGCAAATCGAGATTGATCTGCGTCACTGCAAGGTCGGGGAGATCGCCCCGCTCGATCCAGCCGAGCAAATGCTACCAACCAGCAGCGACGGTCGTTCAGCTGGCGAAACGATCCGGCTTGCGCTGCCGCATATTCACCTGACGCCGGACGGCGACGATATCTATCCGCAGATCTTCCATGACCTGCAGGTGGCGACGTTCGACGCCATCCTGAAGGCCGCCTGCAGCTTCATGGAGCACAGCAAACTTGGCGCTCCGGCGCATTACCGCAGCCTGGGGCGAAGTTCGTTTGTCGATGCGGCGCGAGCAGCCGACGAAAAGCTGAACCTCATTTGCGGCACCTATGATTTTCTGATGGCGGTGTCGCCGATCAATGGCAGCGAAGCGCAGGAGCGATTTGCTGCATCCGGATATGAGCAAGCGCCCGAGTTTCGTTACCGGCCGCTGACGGTCGATCCCGACGAGGCCAAGCGCGCGCTTTATAAAATCGATCTCAAAAAGGTCGAGGATCCGATGCTCGAAAGCCTGTTTTCAGAAAAACGGCAAGAGATCGATCATCAGCTGTCGATGCTTGCCTGCCGGAACAGCGACCGGTTCCGCTATGCGTCGCTGATGCTCTACGAACCGGTCGACAGTGGGCTTCTCGCCGCCGCCCACGACATCCTCGGATCGCGGTCGCGGGCGCCCGCCGCGAC
>NZ_JAIBES010000124.1 GCF_019459305.1 Sphingopyxis sp.
TGGGGGTGGGGGGGGGGGGGGCGTCGGCCGCGCCCCCCACCGCCAAGGCCAAGGTGCAGGAGTGGTTCGGCGACATCCCGCGCGGTCCCGAAATCACAGCACCCCAGACGACCGTCCCGACCTTGCCCGCGCCGCTGGCGAAAGAGGTCAAGGATCTCATTCCGACCCCGCGCATCTATCGCATGTGGGCGATCCCGGGGCTGAACGATGCCGAAGCCGTGCCGCTGCAGATGGCGACCGCCGTGCTCGGCGGCCTGTCGTCGTCGCGGCTCGACAATGCGATGGTCCGCACCGACCCCGTCGCGGTAAGCGTTGCTGCCTTTGCCCAGCCCTTTGAAGATGCCGGCATCCTGATCATCCAGGCCGATGTGAAGCCCGGAACCGATGTGGCGGCGGTTGGCAAGAAGCTCGACGAAGAAATCGCCAAATTCCTTGCAACCGGCCCGACTGCCGACGAACTGCAGCGCGCCGCTGCGAGCTATTTGGGCGGCACCATCGCGGGGCTCGAATCTGTTGGTGGCTTTGGCGGCAAGGCGGTCACGCTGGCCGAGGGGGCGCTCTATTCGAACGATCCGGGCTATTACAAGGTCGAGCTCGACCGGATGGCCAAATCGACCCCCGAACAGGTCGCAGCGGTGGCGCGCAAATGGATGTCGCGCCCGGCCTTCTCGCTGACCTATACCCCCGGCGAACGCACCGAAGGCGGCGAGAACCGCGGCGGCGCGGTGACGGCGGGTAAGATCACCGAGGCCGTGGCGCCCGATCGCTACTGGAACCCGGCGCTTGGCGATATCGGTCCCGACACCGGCATCGGCGCGGCGGCATCCATCGCCGACCGCTCACAATTGCCCGCGGTCGCCGATCTTACCGCGCTCGACTTCCCGGCGATCGAACGCACCAAGCTAAAAAATGGTGTCGAGGTCATCTTCGCCCGTCGCACGACGGTGCCGACGGTCAACGTCGCGGTCAGCTTTGACGCAGGCTATGCTGCCGATCCGCACAGTGCGCTCGGTACCCAGTCGCTGATGCTCAGCCTGATGGACGAAGGCACGACCAACCTCAATTCGATCGCCTTTGCCGAAGCGAAGGAACGGCTCGGCGCGCAGATCGATGCGACCGCCAACGCCGACGAGACGGTGTTCAGTCTATTCGCCTTGAAGCCCAATCTGGGCGCGTCGCTGACGCTGCTCGCCGACTATATCCGCAACCCGGCGTTCGATGCCAAGGAGCTGGAGCGCGTTCGCGCGCAGCAGCTCAACCGGCTGAAGGCCGAGCTCAACAATCCGAACGCCATCGCATCGCGGCTGATGGCGCCGATGCTCTATGGCGCCGAGCATCCTTATGGCATTCCGCCGTCGGGGCTGGGCGACGCCAAGGCGGTCGAAGCGGCGACGCGTGATCAGTTGGCGGCGTTCCATGGTGCGTGGATCCGCCCCGACAATGCGCGGGTCTTCGTCGTCGGCGACACCACGTTGGCCGAGGTGAAGAAGCAGCTCGACGCGACGCTGGGCCAGTGGAAGGCGCCGAAAACGGCGAAACCGGTCAAGAATTTCGACATCGCGATCCCGGCGCCCAAGCCGCGTATCGTGCTGTTCGACCGCCCCAAATCGCCGCAGTCGGTGATCCTGGCGGGCAAGGTGCTCGACGCGAAGGGTGGTGACCAGCTGGAAGTGCTGCGTTCGGCGAACGATATTTTCGGCGGCAATTTCCTGTCGCGCTTCAACACCAATTTGCGCGAGACCAAGGGCTGGTCCTATGGCGTGCGCAGCCGCATTTCGGGTGAAACCGACCGGCTGAGCTGGGTCGCCGTCGCACCGGTGCAGGCCGATCGGACCGGCGACTCGATCAAGGAACTGCAAAAAGACCTCAAGGGCTTCCTCGCCGACAAGGGCGTGACCAAGGAGGAGCTTGAACGCACGATCAACGGCAGCGTCCGCGAATTGCCGGGCAGTTTTGAAACCTCAGCCGATGTGCTCGCCGGACTGCGGCAGATCGTCAAATTCGGCCGTCCGGACAATTATTACGAGACGCTGCCCGCCACTTATGAAGCGATGACCACGGCTGAAATCGACGCGGCGGCGCGCAAGGCGCTGAGCACCGACGATCTTGTCTATGTCGTCGTTGGCGATGCGGCGGTGGTCAAACCGCAGCTTGACGGATTGGGTTTGACGGTCGAAACAGCGACTCCGATTAACTAACATTGATTTCAGTAAGGAGAGCTTCGATGTCCGTAGACGGCAGCTATGATTGCGTAACGAAGTCGCCGATGGGCGACCAGAAGTCGGTGTTCACGGTCAAAAGCGATGGCGACAGCTTCACCGGATCGAATGCCGGTGCCATGGGAGCGCTCGACGTCCAGAACGGCAAGGTCGATGGCAACAAGCTGACCTGGACCATGGACATGAAGGTGCCGATGCCGATGACGCTCGAATGCGAAGCGACGATCGACGGTGACGCGCTGACCGGTACGATCAAGGCCGGGGCTTTCGGTTCGATGGCGATGACCGGTACCCGCCAGGGCTGAACCATTCGCTAGAAAAACGGGAGGGGGCCGTTCCGCGAGGAGCGGCCCTTCTGCGTTGCATAGCAATGCTCTTTGCCTTGGGGGGTGTTCAAAGCTCCGGCTTGGGACCATAGGCTGCTGCGATGCACAACCCGGCCCCACCCCCCAAGCGGACCCTGCCGGGCGAACGCGAAATGGTGGTCATGATGGCGATGGTGATGGCGCTCAACGCGCTCGCCATCGACGCAATGCTGCCCGCGCTGCCCGCGATTGGCAAAGGCCTTGGCGTCCTTGTCGCCAACGACCGGCAATATGTCATTTCGCTCTATCTGCTCGGGATTGGCTTCGGCTCGCTAATCTACGGCCCGCTCGCTGACCGTTTCGGGCGCAAGGGCGTGCTCGTCCCGGCGCTGTTCGCCTATGTCGCCTTTTCGATCGGTTGCGGGCTGGCGACCAGCTTTCCAATGCTTCTCGCGCTGCGCTTTGGTCACGGGCTGGTCAGCGCCGCGCTCGGCGTGATTGTCGTCGCGGTGATCCGCGACCTGTTTTCGGGTGATGCGATGGCGAAGCGGCTTTCGCTGATCTTCCTTGTGTTCATGATCGTACCGATCATCGCGCCGACGATCGGTGCCGGGGTGGAGGCGGTCGCCGGCTGGCGCGCGATCTTCATCGTCCTGGCGGTGATGGGCCTCGTCATGGTTGCGTGGCTCCGCCGTCTGCCCGAAACGCTCGAGCCCGCCGACGTCCGCCGGCTCGATTGGCGGACGATGGTCAGCGGCTGGGCGACGGTGACGCGGCATCGCCGCGCCGCGGGCTATATGATCGCGTCGGGCATGATGCAGGGCGCGCTCTATGGCTATCTCAACAGCAGCGAGCAGATCATCGACGAGGTGTTTAACGCGCAGAGCTGGTTCCCGCTGATCTTCGCCTGCGTCGCGGTGGGGATCGCGATCGCCAATTTCTCGAACGCCGCGATCGTCGAGCGTTTCGGTGCGCGGCGGGTATCGCAGACCGCGGTCTTTGCCTTCATGGCGACATCGATGGCGCAGATTGCTGCGGCGCTGAGCGGCGCCGAGACTTTATGGATGTTCACCGCGCTGATGATGGTCAATGTCGGCCTGATCGGCTTTATCGGCAGCAATTTCGGATCGATCGCGATGGAAGATTTCGGCCATATGGCCGGGGTTGCTTCGTCGTACCAAAGCTTTGCCAAGACCCTGCTCGCGGCGGTGGTCGGCGCGACGATCGGTCAGCAATATGATGGATCGACCTTGCCGCTCGCCTATGCCTTTCTGATCAGCGCCGTCGTTGGTTTGGTCCTGGTGTTCTGGGCCGAGCGCGGCAAGCTGTTCACCCGGCCGGGAACGGCACCCAAAACGCCGTACTGACGAAAGAGGCGTCACCAGACGGGTCAATCCGAAACAAGAAAGGGCCGCCGCGGCAGATGCCGGGGCGGCCCTTCTTGTGGTTGGCGCGGCCGATCAGTTGATCGGGCTGTGCGGTTCCAGATCGTCCTCATGGACTTCGACCAGGCCCTTGCCGACATGGCTGGTGCGATAGCCATAGAGGAAATACAGCACCATCCCCGCCGCTGCCCAGAGCGGCAGCACGATCATCGCTTCGAACGGCAGGTTGAGGAACAGGAAGATACAGCCGACGATCGTCGCCGGGCCGATCAGCCACAACATCGGCGTCTTGAACGAGCGTTTCACATCGGGCGCGGTCTTGCGCAGGATCATCACCGAAATGGCTACCATCATGAACGCATAAAGCGTCCCCGCGTTGGCAATGTCGGCCAGCTTGCCAACCGGCAGGAACGCCGCAGCAATTGCAACGGCGACGCCGGTGATCGCGGTGATGACATAAGGCGTCTTCCACTTGGGGTGCACCTTGCTCCACGATTCGGGGAGCAGGCCGTCGCGGCTCATCACGAAGCCGATACGCGTCTGACCAAACAACAGGATCAGGATTACCGATGGCAGCGCGACGAAGGCGGCGATGCCGAGCATGTTACCGACCCCCGAGAAGCCGATCTGGCGCAGCACATGTGCGAGCGCTTCGTTCGAGCAGACGAGCATGTCGGCATATTGCGGCATGGCGCACTGGCGCGCCAATTCTTCCGACCCGGTGGGGAAGGGAATGCCGTTCGGCCCCATGATCGGCTGACCGCCGATGGTGCCGACCGCGCCCGCCGCCACCAGAATGTAGAAGACCGTACAGAACAGCAGTGATCCGATCAGGCCGATCGGGACGTTGCGCTGCGGATTTTTGGTTTCTTCGGCCGCGGTCGAGACCGCGTCAAAGCCGACATAAGCGAAGAAAATTGTTGCCGCAGCGCCGACTGCGCCGACCCCCGAGCCAAAGCCGCCGAACATCCCGGCGGGCAGGAAGGGATTGAACTTTTCCATTTCGGTTTGCGGCAAGGTCAGGATGATAAAAGCGGTGAGCGCCGACACTTTAATCATCACCAGCACCGCATTAACGCGCGCGCTTTCAGTGGTGCCGATCATCAACAGCCAGGTAACGAGCAGCGCGATGATCAGCGCTGGCAGGTTGATCAGGCCGCCGGGGGCGCCGCCTAGAGCCAGCGGTCCGGCGCTGAGCCAGGCGGGTAGCTGGAAGCCGAAAAATTCATTCAATATCGTGCCCTGCAGATAGCCGGACCACCCGACTGACACGGCGCTCGCCGCCACCGCATATTCGAGCACCAGCGCCCACCCGACCGTCCAGGCGAGCAGCTCGCCCATCGTCGCGTAGGTATAAGTGTAAGCGGAACCCGCGACCGGGATCATCGACGCGATTTCGGCGTAGCAGAGCGCTGCGACGATGCAGATCAACCCGGCAATGGCGAAGGCGAGCATCAACCCTGGCCCGGCCTTTTGCGCCCCGGCGGCGGTCAGCACGAAAATTCCGGTGCCGATGACGCAGCCGATGCCGAACAGCATCAATTGAAAGGCACCGAGGGTGCGGTGAAGCGATTTCTTCTCGGCAGTCGCCAAGATGGCGTCGAGCGATTTAACGCGGCCAAATATCATGAATGTTGATCCCCTAGTCGGCGACTTTGCCGCCATTCTCCTGGCGCGCAGACTAACCGCTTCGCGCGGCAGCGCAACTTAATTTCAGGGTTGTGACACGCACTTTATCGCACTGTGAAACGCACCCGGTCTATCATTCGGCCGCCCGGGTCGACGAGCGCCAGCATATGCGTGCCCGGGCGGGGCAAAATCTGTTGCCCCGCATCGGCGTCGCCGAGCGGTTTCTTGTCGAGGATCAGCCGGTATCCGGCGACCGAGCCGCTTACGGTCACCGCCAGCCGCTGGCGATCGATCGGGATGTCGGGGTCGAGCGCATAGACGCTGCCGCTGACCGGGCTGGTGATGCGGGGGCGGCGCGCGGCTTGCGGCGCGGCGGCCATTTCGGTCTGAGCGGTGCCGCGGAGGAAATATTCACGGCGCGGCGGTTCGCGGGTGCCGGGAAGCGCGATCTGGCGCGCTTCGACGCCATCGGGCATCGTCGGCGCTTTGCCCGGATTTCCGGCATGGAGGGCGAGCATCACGTCGCGCCAGACGGGTGCTGCGCCCGAGGTGCCCGAAACGGCACGCATCGAATCGCCCTCCAGATTTCCGACCCACACCGCGACGGTGAAGCGGTCGGACCAGCCGATGCACCAATTGTCGCGCATGCCTTTGGAGGTGCCGGTCTTGGCGGCGGCCCAGAAGGGGAGGCGCAGTGCGCTGTCGGCGCCGAAGGCGTCGGTGCGCGCGGCGGCGTCGGCGAGGATGTCGCCGACGATGAAGGCGGCGGCGGGGCCCACGATCTGGCGTGGCGGAAGTTCACGAAGGTGCCGCGTAGAGTCGAATGTGACGGGTGACCACTTTCCCATATTAGCCAATGTTCTGAAGGCATTGGCTTGCTCAACGAGGGACACTTCGGCCGATCCGAGCGCCAGCGAGAAGCCGTAGTACTCTCCGTCCTCAACGAGGCCGTGATAGCCGAGCGCCCAGAGGCGATCGCGGAACTGCTGGACGTCGTCGATAACGAGCGCACGGACCGCGGGGACGTTGAGCGACGAGGCGAGCGCGTGGCGGACGCTCACCGGGCCTTTGAAGCTGCGGTCGTAGTTTTTGGGGACATAGAGGCCTGAGGCGGTGTCGAGCTGGACCGGACTGTCGTCAAGGATCGAGGCGGCGGTGAGCCAGCCATGTTCGATCACCTGCGCGTAAAGATGCGGCTTGAGCGTTGACCCGGCCTGGCGCCGCGCATTGGCACCATCGACTTGCGATGCGGTCGATTTGAGGCCGACGCCGCCGACATAGGCGAGCACCTCGCCGGTCGCATTGTCAAGGACGACCACGGCGCCGTCGCGGACGCGGTCGGAACCGAGCCCGGCGAGCTGGCGGCGCAGCGCGACGATCGCGGACGTCTGGATGCGGCGGTCGATCGTGGTGGTGACGCGCTTGCCGGGCTTGTCGAGCAGGCGGACCGCGAGATGCGGCGCGAGCGCGGGGTCGAGCTGCGCGGCGCGGTCGCCCGAGACGAGCGTCGCGGCGGCGGCGCGGATCGCCGTGCAGTCTTTGGTTTGGGCAACGCGGCAGGCGCGGCGGCCGAGCGCGTCGGCGCTCGCGGTGGGATTGGGGAGCAGGCCGGCGAACAAGGCGGCGTCGGTGCCGGTCATGTCGGCGGGGCGCTTTCCGAACAGCGCGCGGGCGCCCGCGCCGATGCCCAGTGCCTCGCCGCGCAGCGGGACGAGGTTGAAATAGGCCTCGAGCATTTGGTCGTGCGACCAGTCTGCGGCGAGCGCTTGAGCGGCGCGCATCTGGCGGAGCTTGGTCCGCCAGTCGCGCTTGCCGGGTTGGGCGAGGCTCGGGTCGAGGAACGCAGCGAGCTGCATCGCGAGGGTCGAGGCGCCGCGCGAGCGGTCGCCGGTCCAGCGCGCGCGGACGGCGCTGGCGACCGCGAGCCAGTCGACCCCGCCGTGCGACCAGAAGCGCCGGTCTTCGCTTTGTACCACGGCGGCGCGGACGGCGGGGCTGATGGCGTTCAGCGGTACCCACGCGAGGCGGCGGCGCTCGAAATTGACACGCTCGCTGTCGAGGAGTTGGCCGTCGCGGTCGTAGAGCCACGCTTCGCTGGGCTGCCAGACGGCGCGGACGGCGGCGTAGGCGGGCATGGGGGGCGGCCTGGTGGCGAGGTGTGCGGCTGTGGTGAGGATGAGCAGGGCGAGGGCGAACCACGCAAGGATGTGGGGCCAGCGGGGGTGGCGATGTTGTTTCATCTTCTAATTCAGCACATGCTCCCGCGAAGGCGGGAGCCCATCTGCCGAGGGCTCAACCTTGCACCGACCGAAGCTGGGCCCCTGCCTTCGCAGGGGCACAGGGATAGAGAAGCGGCACCCACTATCCCTGTTCGCATCGAGCGAAGTCGGGATGCCCGTCGGCCGTGCATGCTTGCGGGGTTTCTCGACTTCGCGCGACACCAACTGAGGAAGGGTGAACAGGTAGGCATCACTGCCCCACGCTCGCCACCGTCAGCGATCCGTTCGGCCACTGACCGCGGATCGCGGGCGAGTACATCGCCTCGACGCGCGTCGGCGGCAGCGAGAAGCGGCCCGAGCCGTTGAGACGGACGACATATTCGACGGCATGGGTGCCCGCGGGCATCCAACCGAAATAGCCGCGCCAGCTGTCCTTGCCGCGCTCGACATAGCTCGGCTGCGCGCCCGATCCGCTGGCTTGATCGGCGAGCATTTCGGACTGGCCGCCGAGACTGCCGACGATCGTCGCGCCGGGGGCGATCGGATCGTTGATCACCACCCACGTCCGGCCGGCGGCCGCAACGACCTCGATCCGTACCTTGATCACGTCGCCGCGGGTCAGGCGGTCCTTGCTCGCTGCCTTGACGATGCTCACCGAACGTTTGATCCGGTAACCCGCGTTGAGCGGTTCCTTCAAAGGCACCGCGGCCTTGACGCTGACGGTGGCCCAGGGCGCGCCGGTGCCGACATGCTTCAGGCTCATCGTCGCGGCGACCAGCGCGACGCGCAGCGGCGAGGGCGTTTCGGCGGGAAGCGGCCAGCTTTGCGAAGCGCTGGCGCCCGCGAGGCTGATGTTGGTGACCCCCGTGATCGCGCTTGCCGGATAGAGTTCGGCGAAGCGGCGGACGGTGACCGCGCCCCAAGCGTTGGCGGGGGTGGTGTCCCAATGGCCCTTGCGCTGGCGCTGCGCGACGCCGACCATCAGCTTGCCCGCGTCGTCTTCCCAGCCCTTGCGGCTGAGCACGGCTTCCAATGCCTTGATCGCCATTTCGTCGCCGCTGGTCATCATCCACCAGGGCGCCCGCGCGTCATCGACGAGGTCGAGGCGCGTGCCTTCGTAAACGAGCCGCTTGCGCAGCTCGGCTTCGGCGGCGGTGCGCAGCGCGGGGGCGCCGCGGACTCCCGGGGTGCGTTCGATCGCGACGAGCCAGTCGGAGAGCGTGCCAGTGGTCATGTCGATCGGCGCGATGTCGTTGGTGGCGACCAGCTGCGCGCTCGATGCATTGTTGCGGGCGAGCGCCGCGAGTGCGGCGATGCGGACCGGGCGGATGTCGTAGGGGCCATAACCTTTGCGGGTGAGCCGTCCTTCGACAGCCGCTTGCAGCGCCGCCACCATCTTCGCCTTGGGCGCATCGGGGATCGCAAAGCCGTTCGCGGCGGTGATGCTGAGCACATACGCGGTCAGCTCGATCGAGCCTTCGAGCCGCTCGTTCGGCCAGTAGCGGAGCAGGCCGTTGCTATCGAGATAGGTCGGCAGCGCCCCGGCCAGCGCCTGCCAACGGCCGAGATCGCCGAGCGCGACGGCGCGCGACGTTTCCTGTTCGAAGCAGGTGTAGGGATAGGCGATCATATAGTCGCGCACCCCGGCGAGCGGCGGCGCGAGCGTTCCCGCGAGCGCGACATCGACATAACCGCCGGGCAGCGCGCCCGCGGGGATGCCGATTGGCAGCGTCGTGCCGGGGCCGACGCGGAACAGGCTGGCGGCCCAGGTTTCGACCGGCACCGCGGGTTCGACGACCTGCGCAAAGACCAGCCGGTCGCGCTGCTTGCCGCCCTTCGCCACCGCCTCGACCGTCCATTCGATGGGGCCGGTCTGTTCGGGCGCGGTCATCGACCAGCTGATCGGCACCGCGCCGCCCGCGGGGATGGTGACGGTGAGCGGCGGCGCGGTCGCGACGGCGGGCGACAGCGTCGGGGTCGCGGTGACCTCCATCGCCCGATCGGTGCCGTTGCGCAGCGTGAAGCGTGCGTCATAGGTGTCACCGGTGCGCACCAGTTCGGGCATCCCGGCAAAGATGCCGAGATCCTGCACGGTACGGACGCTGGTTTCGCCGGTGCCGAAAAATTGGGCGCCGTCGGTCGCGATCGCGACGAGGCGGAAGCCCGACAGATTGTCGCTGAGCGGCACGTCGACCGTCGCGCGGCCCTTGGCATCGAGCGGAACATTGCCCTTCCACAGCAGGACCGGACGGAAGTCTTCACGGGTCAGCCCCGACAGGTCACCCCCCCCACCGCCGCCGGGTTCGAGCGCCTTGCGGCCATAATGCCGTTTACCCACCACCTGCATCTGCGCGGTCGAGGTGAGCACGTCGAGAGTACGTTCGCCCATCATGGCGTCGATCAGCTCCCAGCTTTCGTTGGGCGCGAGCTGCAGCAAGGCTTCGTCGACCGCGGCAAAAGCAACGTCGGCGTTTTTCGGCGCCTTGCCGCCGGGGGTCTTGACCTCGATGCTGACCTTGGCGGTCTCGCGGACCGAATATTTTTCCTTGTCGGCCTTTACCTTGACGCCGAGTTGGTGGCCTTCCCAGCCGACCCTGATGCGCGCGATGCCCATGCGGTAGGCGGGCTTGGCGAGGTCGACGAGCGCAGTCGGCGGGGCGCCTTCGCTATTCTCGATCTTGAAACCGACCGCGCGCTTCATCTTGCGGAACCAGCTTTCATCGCCGGTCACGCGGCCGCGCACCGCCATCACCGAGACATAGACGTCGGGGGCGTAGGTTGCGGGCAGCTTGACCTTGACGACGGGGTTGGTGCCCTTGAGCGGCACGACAAAGCTGGAGAGCACGCCTTCGCGTTCGACGGTGACCAGCGCGGTCGCTTCGCGGAACGGCATGCGGACCTGGAAGCTGGCGGTGTCGCCTGCCGCATAGCGCGGCTTTTCGGCGATCACGTCCATGCGGTCGCCATTGTCGCCGCCGAACCACCATTCATTGTCGCCCGCGAGCCAGACCGAGCGGACGGCGCGCGATTCATTGCCGTCGGCGTCGAGTGTCGTTGCGACCACCGTCACTTCGCCCGACACGCCGGGCGCCATTGCGCAGCGCGCGCGGCCGAGCTTGTCGGTCGTCGCGGTGCAGCTGGCGGCGAGCTTCGTCGTGCGCATCTGGTTGTCATAGGCGTAGAAACCGCCGATCAGGCGGCGCCGCGCAGTGATGATCTCGCGGTTGTAGAGCGCGACTTGGACGCGCTGGCCCGAAATCGGCTTGCCGTCGATGTCGAGCGCGATGAAATTGAGCTTGAGGTCGTTGTCGCGCATCAGCCAGCCGTCGGTTTTGAGCCCGAGGCGGACGGCGGAGGGGTAAAGGGTGATGCGGCGGCTGGAGGTCAGCGTTTCGCCATTGGCGTCCTCATAATCCATTTCGGCGGCCATCACCGTCGGTTCGGTGATCGGCTGGTCGATCGCGACGCTGGTCGTGGCAGCGCCATTGGCGTCGAGCTTGAGCGGCACCGAGCGCGCGAGCGGCAGGTCGGCGGCGGGCTCGTCGCCGCTGTCGTCGAGCTGGATCACGCCTTCATTGATCGGCTGGCCGTCGAAATCCCAGTCACGGTAATCTTGCGGCGGCGACCAGCTTGAGCGGAAATTGGTGCGCAGTTCGACCGGAATATTGGGGGCGGGGCCGCCCGACAGATAGCCGACGAACAGCGACAGCGGCACCGCGGTCGGGCGCACCGGCGATGTCTTGGGCCCGGTGACGGTCGCTTTCATCGTCGGCAGGCGATATTCGTCGACCTTGACCGACTGGCCCGACCAGATCGTCTTGTCCTCGCCATCCTTGTCCTTGGTGACGAACACCAGTTCATAATCGCCCATCGGCGCCGAGGCGGGGACGTTCCACACGCTGTCGCCGCTGCCGCTCGTGGCAATCGCGAAGGGCATTTCGAATTCGGTGTCAGAGCCGCGGTGAACGAGGCGGAGTTTGCCCGCGAGCGGCTGCGGCGTCATGAAGCCGGTGCCGACCGGGCGGCGCAGGATATGCTTCATATGAACACTCTCGCCCGCCTTGACGAGCGCGCGGTCGAAGACCGTGTGGAGAATATCCTGGCGTTCCGACCAGCCATAGGGGAGGTCAAAATCATAGGGGCGAATGCCGCTGCCCCAGTCGGTCAGCGTGAAGCTGAAATCATCGCCCGAGCGCGCCGAGACCATCAGCGCATGGCCCTCGCTCTTGGTCGGATCGGGGGTTTCCTCGCAGCTTGAATAGGTTTCGGGCTGGGGCAGTCCGCCCGCAAAGGCGAGGCGGCCTGCCTTGTCGGCGGTACCGCGCGCGAGCAGGCGGCCGGTGCAGCTGTCCGAGACGCGAATTTCGGCGCCCGCGATGGGCAGCCCGGTGTCGAGCGCAGTGACCCAGGCGAGCGAGCCTTCGCGGCCCCATTTGAAATGCACCGCCATGTTGGTGACGAGCGCGGCGGTCGCGACATAGCGTGTTGCCTTGCGCCCGAGCAGCGCGGCGCCGAGTTCGGGGCTGGCGATTTCGACGACGTGGAAGCCCTTTTCGGTGAGCGGGATGCCGACGACCTCGAATTCCTTGCCGCCACCGGGCGGGGTCAGTTGCAGGTCGCGGCGCTCACCGCCCGTGGGGGCATCGGCAAACACCGATTTGGTGCCGGTGTAATTGACCCTTATCTCCTTGCCGGTGCGGTCCTTTTCCTCGCGATAGTCGGTGTTGTCGGCGTCATCGACGCGTTTCAGCCAGCGCGCGATCGCTACGTCGTCGTCGCCGACCCGGAGCGCGGTGGCGGGCATTTTGAGGTTCTTGCTGACCATCGTCCCTTCGACCCCGCGCACGGTGACGGGCAGGACGCCGCCCTCGCCGGCCTCGAGGATGCCAAATTCGGCGGCGAATTTGACCAAAGGCGGGGCGCGGTCGATGTGGAATTTCAGCGGGAAGTTCGACTGGTTCTGGAGTTTGCGGCCGCTCTGGTCGGTGACATCGGCGGGCAGGATCAGCGTCGCGTCGACATTCTGCGGCAGCGGGCCGGTGAAGCGGACGCTGGTGAGGTACGCGTCATTCTTGTCGTCGTCGTCGACCTTTGGCGTCAGCTTCTTGCCGTCAGCGGTATTGAGCGTCGCCGCGAGCGCGGTCTCGCGCGCGACCGGCGAGGCGAAGCTGAGCGTGACGTCCTGGACGGGGTTGCAGCCCGCTTGCGGATTGACGCGGCGGCACGACATTTTGGCGGTGAAGGCGGGGCGGACGTCGAAGTCGAAGCGCTGGTCGCGCCCGGCGGTGCGGCCGGGGACTCCGGCTTGCGAGATGCGGGCATCCCAGACGAGCGCCATCTCGCGTCCCGGGGGCAGCGGGCGGCGGCATTTGACCGGGACGACGCGGTCGAGCAGTGCTTCGCGGTCGGCGCCCGCGGCGGGGAAGCGCTGCGGCAATCCGGCATCATAGGTGAAGGACTGGCGCGACCAGTTGTTGTCGCCGAGCCCGGTCAGGATTTCGGTCGCGGTGCCGCGCGGCAGGACGTCGAGCGGGATTTTCTCGCCGATGCCGTCGACCGCGCAATAGCCGTAGCGCGCGACCGAGGCGCGCTCGGCGGCGACGTTGGTTGCGACGAGGAAAATCTGCTCTTCCTCAACATCGCCGTTCATCCCGCCCGCGAGGATCGCGCGCGCCGAGGGACCGCCGGTGTCGAGCGCGAAGCGGTCGTTGCCCGCGACGGTGATGCCGCGCGCGGTTTTGAGGCCATTGCGGAGTTCGACATGGCAGCGCAGCCCGCCGGGGAGCGGTTTGTCGAATTCGAGCACCCAGGTGCGGGTATCGACCCAGCGGGATGACGCGGGGAGTTTACAGTCGTTGGTGGCGGGGGCCGGGGCGCGGGGATCGCCGAGCGGCACCATGTCTTCGGAAAAGCGCAGCGTGAAGCGGGTGATCGTGCCGTCGCCGGTCCCCGAACTGCCTGGGGTGGCGAGCGTCACCTGCGGCACCGTATCGGCGGTTGCGGTCGCCGCCATCGCGAGCGAAAGGGGGAGGATCAGCGCCAGTTTGGCCTTGCCGGCAAACCGTGCCGCGAGCCCCTGCCATCGCATATTCATCGCACCGTCTCCCCGCCTGAACCCGCCCCGCTACCCTGCTGGAAACAGGGGCTGCTGTCCACCCGTCGCCGCGTACCGGAAACGCTTAGCCGCGTTTCAGGAAAAGGCTGTGACCGCGGTCATAGACAACGGCCAAACGTCAGCGCGCGAGCATCGGGCCGAGCTTTTGGCCGGCGAAGATATGGACGTGGAGGTGCGGGACTTCCTGGTGGCTGTCGAGCCCCGTGTTGGCGAGCAGGCGGTAGCCGGGGGCGACGAGCCCCGCGTCGCGCGCAACCTGACCGACCGCGCGGACAAAACCCGCGATTTCGGCGTCGCTCGCGCGCGCCGAAAAATCGTCCCAGCTGACATAAGCGCCCTTGGGGATCACAAGGATATGGAGCGGCGCCTGCGGGTTGATGTCGTGAAAGGCGAGCGCGAACTCGTCGTCATAGACGGTCTTCGACGGCAACTCGCCGCGCAGGATGCGCGCGAAGATATTGCTGTCGTCATAGGGCTGGGTGGCGTCGATCGGCATGGTGGCTCCTAGGACTGGCGGCTGGCTTTTTCGGTGTGGCCCGAGGTGCCGTGGCGGCGAGCCAGTTCGGCGGCGATGGCGTCCCACGCGATGCCGCGTTCGGCGAGGAGGATCGCGAGGTGGAAGACGAGATCGCTCGCTTCGCCGATCAGCGCCGGGTCATCCTCGCTGACCGCGGCGATCACCGCCTCGACGGCCTCCTCGCCCAGCTTCTGCGCGATCTTGCCGCGGCCCTTGGCGGCGAGGCTGGCGACGTAGGAGTCTTCGGCCTCGCCCGCGGCGAGCCGGTCGTGGATGACGGCCTCGAGCCGCCCCAGCGCTTCACCCATTGCCTTGCTCATCCGCGCGCTCCCTTTGCGAGCGTGACTAGCGGCGCGGGCGCACGGCGACAAGCTGTGGCGCGAAGGACGCAAGATGAGATTTTTATCCGCCGGTAACCATATCGAAACGTGGTTTGCCGTATCTTTTCCGCGCCGGGGGGCAAGTTCAACGCTAATAAGTCGGAAAAAATATCATGAAATCAGGCACCCGCCCCCAGGTGTTTCTGGCCGCAACGGCCTCGGTCATCGCCTTGATCGCGACACCCGCTGCGGCGCAGAGCGGTGAAGACGACATTGTCGTCACTGGTTCGCGGATCGCGAAGAGCGAATTTACCAGCGCCGACCCGATCCAGATCATCGACCCCGATAGCGCCAAACTGCAGGGACAGGTCCAGCTGGCCGACATCCTGCAATCGACCCCCGCGGCGCAGGGATCGATCCAGATTACCTCGGCGATTTCCAACCGCTTCGTCGCCAATGGCGGCAATGACGTGCAGAGCGTGTCGCTGCGCGGGCTCGGCGCGGAGCGGACGCTGGTGCTGATCAACGGCCGCCGCGCGGGGCCAGCGGGGATCCGCGGGTCGGTCGCGCCGTTCGACCTCAACGTGCTGCCGCTGTCGGTGGTGCGCCAGGTCGAGGTGTTGAAGACGGGTGCCTCATCGATCTATGGCTCGGATGCGGTCGCGGGGGTGGTCAACATCCTGACCCGCAACGACCTAAACGGGTTCGAAGGCGGCGGTTTTTCGTCGATCACCGAACATGGCGGCGGCGAAAGCTACGGCGTCGATGCAAGTTTCGGCAAGACGTTCGACCGCGGGCATATCTTTGCGACGGTCGACTATTTCCGCCAGCAAAACCTCACCCGCCGCGACCGCGGTTTCCTGTTCTGCTCGGAAGAATATCTGAAGCGCGAGACCGATGGCAGTCGCGCCGACATTGTCGATTTTCGGACCGGGCGGCCCGCGTGCAGCAGTACCGTGGGCAATGCGATCATATTCAGCGACTTTTCGGGGGTTGATCAGGACGGTTTTCCGACCTTTGGCCCCGGACTGATCGCACCGAACGGGCAGGCGGTCTTTGCCGGCCAATATGGCGCCGAATTTGCAGGGGTCGGCATCCCGATCAACGCCTATAATCCGATCGGCGTGTTCGGCCCCGATGATTTCTTTGGTGTCAATTTTGACGGCCCATCGGCCGGTGCGCTCAACCAGTTCGAGCCGGTCGAGCAGGATTCGGACGTCTTTTCGGGGGTGAGCCGGATCAGCGCCTTTGCCGACGCGGCCTATGACATCACCGACAGCATCACCCTGTATGGCGAGGGGCTGTTCAGCAATCGCAAGTCGCTGAACAACGGCTTTCAGGTGCTGACGCTCGAGCAGTTTACCGGTGCGTCGATGCTGCCCTTTTTCCTTTGCAACCCGGCAGCAAACAACTGCGACCCGTTCGACATGGGCGATCCGTTCAACGGCGAATTCGGCGGCAACCTCATCCTGCGCCCGCGCGTGCTGGTGAAGTCACAAAGCCGCGCCGATATCGACTATTACCGCGGCGTGCTCGGGCTGCGCGGCACATTCGGCGGCGGCTGGAAGTGGGACGTCCACGGCCAGCACAGCCGGTCGGACGCCAGCTATACGCAGGACGTCATCTATCAGGATGCGCTCGCGTCGCAGACTTTGCGCACCCGCTCGTGCGTCGGCACCACGACCGCGATCCGCGGCGTGCCGTGCATCGACATCGACTTCACCGATCCGCGCGTTCTGCGCGGCGATTTCACGGCTGCCGAGCGCGCCTTCCTGACGGGGCGCGAAACCGGGCGCACCTTGTTCAAGCAAACCTCGGCCGAGGCCTTGCTGACCGGCAAGCTGTTCGCGCTGCCCGCGGGGCCGGTCGGGGTGGCGCTTGGCGCCAATATCCGCCGCGACGAAATCAACGACACCCCGGGCTCAGCGACGCTGGCGGGCAATGTCGCGAACTTCACGACCTCGGGAATCACCGCCGGTCGCACTGTGTCGAAGGAGCTGTTCGGCGAGGTCGAGGTGCCGTTGCTCGCGGATGTGCCGATGATCGAGCGGCTGACCTTGTCGGGCGCCGCGCGCTATACGCATGTCGAGGCGGCCCGGCGCGACGGAGTGCAGGATAGGTTCAGCGACGCGACGTGGAAGGTGGGCGCCGACTGGGCGGTGACCGACTGGCTGCGCTTTCGCGGCACCTGGGGCACCTCATTCCGCGCCCCGGCGCTGTTCGAGCTTTTCCTCGAGAATCAGACCGGTTTCCTTGGCCAGCAGGCGATCGATCCGTGCATCCAGACCGCAGCGCGGCTCGCGGCGGGGGCGATCAGCCAGCGCGTAGCCGACAATTGCGCCGCTGACGGCATCGGACCGAATTTTGCGGGCGGGATCGGCCCTGCGACGATTGTGTCGGGGGGCGGGATTGGCCAGCTCAAGCCCGAAACCTCGACCGCAAAAACCGTGTCGGTGATCCTGACCCCCGATCTGTCGGGGGCGCTGTGGGGCGGGCTCAAGACCAGCCTTGCGGTCGATTATTTCGATATCAAGGTGAAGGACGAGATCACCTTGCTCGGCGCCGGAAACATATTGAGCGGCTGTTATGATTCGGACGCCTTCCCCGACGAGCCGCTGTGCGCGCTCTTTACCCGCGCGGCGGCTGGCCCCGACGCACAGAGCGTCGCGGGGGTGACCGACCGTTATGTCAACATCAGCCGCCAGCGCAATCGCGGCGTCGATCTGTCGCTGGCGATCGACCAGGATCTCGGCAAATTCGGTGCGCTGGCGTTCCGCGCCCAGATGACCTGGCAGATCGAAGACAAGGTCGCGTTGTTCCCCGGCACGGTGATCGATGACAATGGCAAGATCGGCAATCCGAAATGGGTCGGCGATTTCAACCTCGGCTGGATGAAGGGCGGCTGGACTTTGTTCTACGGGCTGGACGTCACCGGCGGCGCGTCGAACATGGCCGATTTGCTGCGCGCGCAGGGCGGCGATCCGTGCCGCACGTCGAGCTTCCGCCCCGGCGGGCGCTTCTGCCCCGATGTCAGCGTACCCGCGACCTTCTATCATTCGCTGTCGCTGAGCCGCGATGTTGCCGAGCGGTTCCGGATCACTTTGGGCGTCGCGAACCTGTTCGATACGCCGCCGCCGCAGGTGTCCACGGTCGTGACGGCCACCCCGCCGGTGATCGGGCAGGCGCCGGCGTTCGGGACGCAATATGATTATCTGGGGCGGCGGGTGTTTTTGAGCGTGCGGGGGAAGATGTAAGGGGCAGTCGTTGCCAATCCTCCCCATCGCAAGTCGATGGGGACGATTGTTTTAAGTAGCGGCCGGTTGACGTCAGACCAACGGGCTGGACAAGCCCGCGCCCCTCTGGTGAAGCGCCGACATGACCGAGGTCAAACTGCATTCCGATTGGCTCGCGCGCATCGGCGGCGAATTCGCGCAGCCCTATATGGTGGCGCTCAAGGCGTTCCTTGCTGCCGAGCGCGACAAGGGCAAGACCATTTATCCGCGCCCGCGCGACTGGTTTGCGGCGCTGGAAGCGACGCCGCCGCAGGATGTCCGTGTCGTCATATTGGGGCAGGATCCCTATCATGGGCCGGGGCAGGCGCATGGGTTGTGCTTTTCGGTCCAGCCGGGAGTGCGGGTGCCGCCGAGCCTGGTCAATATCTACAAGGAAATGCAGAGCGATTTGGGCATTCCCCGCGCATCGCACGGGTACCTCAAGCATTGGGCAAGCCAAGGCGTGCTACTGCTCAACAATTGCCTGACGGTCGAGGCGGGGATGGCGGCGTCGCATCAGAAGCGGGGGTGGGAGACCTTCACCGACGCGGTGGTCGCGGCGGCGGCCGCCGATCCGGCGCCGAAGGTGTTCATCCTGTGGGGCAGCCATGCACAAAAGAAGGCGGCACGTGTCGCGGGGTTGGGTGCGGGCAGTCCGCACCTGATTCTGCGCGCGCCGCATCCTTCGCCGCTGTCGGCGCATAACGGCTTTTTCGGCTCGCGGCCGTTCAGCCAGACGAACGAATTTCTGGCGGCGCAGGGGCGCGGGACGATCGACTGGGCGTTGCCGGAACATCCGGACGCAGGCGCCGCATGAGTTTTTTGAGTGACCCGCTGACACTCGCGGTGCTGGCGCTCGCGGTGATATTGCTCGGACTCGCGAAGGGCGGGCTGTCGGGGGTTGGCGCGCTCGCGACCCCGATCGTCGCGCTGGTGCTGCCACCGACGCTCGCCGCGGCGCTGCTGCTGCCGATCCTGATCGTGCAGGATGTCGTCAGCGTATGGTCGTTCCGCAAGACGTGGGACGGGTGGATCATCGGCTGGATGCTGCCCGGCGCCGCGGTCGGCATCGCCGCGGGTTATTTTTTCGCCGAGCAGGTCGACGAGGCGAAGCTGATGGCGGCGCTCGGCGCGATCACGCTGGCGTTCGGCGTGTACCGGCTGTGGGTCGAACGCGGCGGGCGCGTCGTCGCAGCATCGACGTCGCCGGGATGGGTCGGTAGTCTGTTCGGAGTCGCGACGGGCTTCACCAGCCAGATCGCGCATGCGGGCGGCCCGCCGTTCCAGATGTGGGTAACCCCGCGCCGCCTGCCGCATCTGGTCTTCGTCGGCACCAGTTCGGTGCTGTTCGCGGCGATCAACTGGATCAAGGTGCCCGCCTATATCGCGCTCGGCGCCTTTCCGCACGAGGTGCTTGTGGCCGCGGCACTGCTGATGCCGCTCGCGATCGTCTCGACCTTGCTGACGGTGCGCTGGCTGAAACGGATCGACGGCGCGCGTTTCTATGTCCTGATTTATCTGCTCATGGTGTTGCTCGGCGCAAAGCTGATGTGGGACGGGCTGGCGGGATAAGGGGCGACTTGCGGCGCTAAAAGGCGTAGGATACGCCGCGACGGGCAAGGCGTCCGCCCCCTTTCAAGGTATTGACCATGGCCAAAGGCCAAAAGAAGACGAGCCGCGAAGTCCGCAAGCCCAAGGCCGAAAAGCCCAAGAAACCGAACGCTAGCAATCCGTCGACCAAGGTCGGGGTGGTCGCCGGCCTCGACAATATGAAGAAGTAACCGCGTCTCCGCCATGCCTGCGCCGACGATATTGGTCGATGCCGACGCCTGTCCGGTGAAGGACGAGATTTACCGCGTCGCGTGGCGGCACGAGGTGGCGGTGAAGGTGGTAAGCAACAGCCGGTTGCGCGTTCCCGAGCATCCGCTGATCGAGCGGGTGGTGGTGTCGGACGGCTTCGCCGCCGCCGACGACTGGATAGCCCAAGCGGCGGATGCGGCGAGCGTGGTGATCACCGCCGACATCTTGCTCGCCGACCGCGCGCTCAAGGCGGGGGCGATCGTGCTTGGCCCCAATGGCAAGCCCTTTACAATGGCGTCGATCGGCCCCGCGATCGCGACGCGCGCGATCATGGCCGATCTGCGCGCCGGGGGCGACCAGATCGGTGGCCCACCGCCGTTCACCAAGGCCGATCGCTCGCAATTTTTGCAGGCGCTCGACAGCGCGCTGGTGCGGCTGAAGCGCGGGTAGCGTTTTTCTTTCATTTTATTTCAACGCGTTGTGAATTTTTTCGTGGTCAGTGACGGCGATCACGGCGGCGCCCGACACCGCGCGCCATAACTCGGTGCATCGGGAGCGTCCCGAACGAAACTAAAAACGAAATGACAGCAATCGAAAGGAAGAGACGATGACCAGGAAGATGCTTCTCGCCCCCGCGTTCGCGCTGACCCTCGCGCTGACGGCGACCCCAGCGATGGCGCAGTCGGCGCAGCCCGCGCAAGGCAGCATGACGATCGCGACCAATCCAGTGCAGATCCTGATCGGCCTGCTGCTGCCCGCAGTGCAGAAGGTCCGCGAAGCCGCGGCGCGCTGAACCGACGGAATATTCATCTCCGGTCCGGCGCACGACGCCGGACCGGCACCAACCCTTCCGCCGAAGCGATCCCGGCGGGAGGGTTGCTGTCTTATGTGGCTTCCGTCAGTTGCCGGCGCGGCGGTGCACGACGAAAGCGAGCAGCAGCACCGCGGTGACGACGCCGACGATCATGCCTGCGGTCGTGGTAATCATGGTGATCGATGCCGCAGGTTCGGGCGCGTTCCATGCTCCGCTGCGCGTCTGTTCGACCATCCACCAAGCGCCGATAATAACGACAAGGTCGAGACCGATCATGCCGACCAGCGCACGCGTCGATTTTTTCATGGCTCCACCCCCTTGTTGCCTGGCGCGCCAGCCGATCACCATGCGCCGCCGACCAAAGTCAAAATCGCGCGCGTCTTGACCGTGCCGCTCCCGCGCCGCATCTTCCCTCGATGCCGCGACTCTACACCAGCTTTGCCGAATTCTGGCCCTTTTACCTCCGCGAGCATAGCAAGGCGTCGACGCGGGCGCTGCACTATGTCGGGACCAGCCTGGTCATGGCGATTGGGGTTGGCGCGGTGGTGAGCGGGCGGTGGGCGTGGCTGATCGCTTTGCCGCTGGCGGGCTATACCTTTGCGTGGATCGCGCATTTCGGGGTCGAAAAGAACCGGCCCGCGACCTTTACCTATCCGCTGTGGAGCCTGGCGGCCGATTTCAAAATGTGGGGGCTGTGGCTGAGCGGGCGCCTCGGCTCCGAGCTCGACAAGGCGGGGGTGGCGCGTTGACGTCCCACCGTCTGATTTCTTCATTTCCACCCAAGGAGACACCAGCATGACCGTCAACCGCGCATCCGCCCGCTACGAAGGTTTCGGCAAGGAGGGCAAGGGGTCGATCACGACCAAGTCGGGTGTGCTCGACAAGCAGCCCTATGGGTTCGGGACGCGCTTCGAGGGGCTGCCGGGAACCAACCCCGAGGAGCTGATTGCAGCGGCGCACGCGGCGTGCTTCACGATGGCGCTGTCGTTCGGGCTGGCGCGCGCGGGCTATGCGGGCGACACGCTGGAGACGAGCGCGGCGGTGACGCTGGATCAGGTCGACGGCGGGTTCGAGATCAGCCAGTCGGCACTCACGCTGGTCGCCAAAGTGCCGGGGATCGGCGCCGAAGAATTCGCAGCGATCGCCAAGGAAGCCGAAATGAACTGCCCGGTGTCGAAGCTGCTCGATTGCGAAATCACGCTGGAGCACAGCCTGGAAAGCTGAGAGTGGCGAAGGCGAGCGCGATTGGTGCTTGATCTCAACCGCGCTTGAGCTTTCATAAGAGTCGGCAGTTGATTCGTGAACGGAGACCTTGCCGATGTTGCACTATCCCGCCGCTCCCTCTTCCAGCGCCGACGATGGCGATACCGCGCCGTCCGCACGCGCGCCGCTGCTGACGCGCTATCTGGCGCGGATTGGCTTTACCGGCCCGGTGGCGCCGACGCACGAGGTGCTGGCGGCGTTGCAAGCGGCGCATATCGCGGCGATTCCGTTCGAGGCGATTGATGCGCTGACTGGCACCGGGATCGACATCGGTGCTGAGGCGGTTGAGGCGAAGCTGATCGACCGGCGGCGCGGCGGTTATTGCTTCGAACAGAACGGCCTGTTCCTTCGTGTGCTGAAGGCGATCGGGTTCGAGGCCGAAGCGTTGCTGGGGCGGGTACGCTGGATGCTGCCCGACGATGCCCCCGCGACCCCGCGCACCCACCAGGTCGTGCTGGTGACGCTCGATGGGCGACCCTGGCTCGCCGATGTCGGATTCGGCGCCGCGGTGCCGCCGCAGCCACTGGCGATGGACAGCGAAGCGCCGCAGCCGACGCGGCACGAAAGCTATCGCGTGCGGCGCGGCGGTTTCGGATGGGAAGTTGAGGCGCAGATCGGCGAGGAGTGGAAGCCGCTGTACCGCCTCGACGATGCTGCGGCGCCGCCGGTCGATTGCGTCGTCGGCAATTGGTACACATCGACGCACCCCGATTCGCATTTTCGCCACCAGCTGATCGCGGCGCGCACGACCGCCGAGGCGCGGTATGGGCTGCGCGACAACCGGTTGACGGCGCGACTGGCCGACGGGCGGATCGACCGGCGCTATCTGACCGCCGACGAGATCGAGCGGGTGCTGACCGAGATTTTCCTGCTGCCGGTGCAGCGCAGCTGGCGCGCCGCGATCGAGCGTGCGGCAACTGCCGAGATCAGCGCTTAGCGGGGGGGGGGGGGGGGGGGGGGGGGGGGGGGGGG
>NZ_JAIBES010000130.1 GCF_019459305.1 Sphingopyxis sp.
GGGCGGGCGGCGGCGGGCGGGGGCGCCCGCCCCCGCCGCCCCCCCCCCCCCGGCGCAGGGCCAACGGGCGCGCGATTGCACATTTCCCCCTTCCCCCCTATATGCGCGCCCATCATGCAGATTCCCGGCCATATCGACCCCGTCACGACGGGCACCGTTCCGCTGCGCGGCGGCAACCGCATCGACCTGGTCGGGCTGACCCGCGACGCGATTGGCGGCGTGCTGGTCGAGGCAGGCCTCGACGCGAGGGCCGCGAAACTGCGCGCCAAGCAAATCTGGCATTGGATGTATCACCGCGGCGTCACCGATTTCGAGGCAATGACCGACATCGCCAAGACGATGCGGCCGTGGTTGACCGACCGGTTCATCATCGGCCGCCCGACCGTGCGCGAGGCGCAGGTGTCGAGCGACGGCACGCGCAAATGGCTGCTCGCCGCCGCCGACGGCCAGGAATATGAAATGGTCTTCATCCCCGACGCCGATCGGGGAACGCTCTGCGTGTCGAGCCAGGTCGGCTGCACACTCAACTGCCGCTTCTGTCACACCGGGACGATGCGTCTCGTCCGCAACCTCGCCGCGGGCGAGATCGTCGGGCAGGTGATGCTGGCGCGCGACGAGCTGGGCGAATGGCCCAAGGGGACGATGGCGGGTTTTGGCCCCGATCCCGAGGACGAAGACGACGAAGAGGGCGGCCATTACACCGCCGACGGCCGCATCCTGACCAACATCGTGATGATGGGCATGGGCGAGCCGCTGTATAATTTCGACGAGGTCAAGGGCGCGCTGAAGATCGTCATGGACGGCGACGGGCTGGCGCTGTCGCGCCGCCGGATCACGCTGTCGACGAGCGGCGTGGTGCCGATGATGGCGCGTGCGGGTGAAGAAATCGGCGTCAACCTGGCGGTGTCGCTGCATGCGGTGTCGAAGGAAGTGCGCGACGAAATCGTGCCGCTGAACCGCAAATATGGCATCGACGAACTGCTCAAAGCGTGCGCCGACTATCCGGGCGCCGGCAATTCGCGGCGCATCACCTTCTAATATGTGATGCTGAAGGACAAGAACGACAGCGACGACGACGCACGTGAACTTGTTCGGCTGATCCGCGAATATGGATTGCACGCCAAGGTCAATCTGATCCCCTTCAACCCCTGGCCGGGCGCGATGTATGAATGTTCGTCGCCCGAACGGGTGCGCGCGTTCAGCAACCTGATTTTCAAAGCCGGGATTTCGGCGCCGGTCCGCACCCCGCGCGGGCGCGACATCATGGCGGCGTGCGGGCAGCTCAAGAGCGCCGCGACGAAGCCGACCCGCGCCGAACTCGACCGGATCGCGGAAGAGAAACAGGCCGCGCTGAGCTGACTATTGTGCCATTCGGCCTTGTCGGATTGCAATCGCCTCACCTTCAATCCGCAGTTAAGCGCCAGTTTAAGCGCGTTGCGATTGCATAGCCATTCTGTACTGTGTGGTAAAAATAACACAGGTAAGAAAATTGTCACATGATGACACTTTCGTTCATTGAAGCGACAGCTGCGAACGCCATTTAGGCGGTGGACCGCGACCCAAAGGGCGTGGCCATGTAAAGCAGAAGGAAAATAAAATGAAGAAATTCGCAGTTGCAGCCGCTCTCCTGACGGCCATCGTTGCAACCCCCGCCATGGCGGCCGAAGGCGGCGAAGGCCGCGTCGAAGTGCGCGGCGGCCTGATCACCGGCAACGGCATCGACGAAGGCACGCTTGGCCTCGCCGCCGGTTATGACTTCGACCTTGGCTCGGCCGCATTCGTCGGCGCCGAAGTTGCGGGTGACAAGGTGCTTGTTGACGGTGCCGACGTCCAGTTCTCTGCCGGTGGCCGCGTCGGCGCCAAGGTGGGCGCGAACGGCAAGGCCTATGTCACCGGTGGCTACACCTTCAGCGACATCGACGATCCCTATGTCGGCGCGGGCTACCAGCACAAGCTGGGCCAGAACCTGTATGCCAAGGCCGAATATCGTCACCAGTTCATCAACAACTTCGGCGACTTCGACACCTTCGTCGCGGGCGTCGGCTTCGCTTTCTGATCTTTCGGTCAGCGACGAGACAGGAAGGGGCGGCCGCTTGGTCGCCCCTTTTCATTCGCAGCACGACCGGCCACGGTGAGCCGATGACCGCCTTCTTCTATATCGCCGCCGCTCTCGCCGAAATTGCCGGCTGCTTTGCCTTTTGGGCGTGGCTGCGGCTCGACAAGTCGGTGTGGTGGCTGGCGCCCGGCATGGCGTCGCTGGCGCTGTTCGCGTACCTGCTCACGCTGGTCGACGCCGAGCATGCGGGGCGTAGCTATGCGGCTTATGGCGGGGTGTATATCGTCGCGGCTTTGCTGTGGCTTTGGGCGATCGAGGGTGCCGAGCCTGACCGCTGGGATCTGATCGGTGCGGCGGTGTGCCTTGGCGGCGCGGCGATTATTTTGTTCGGGCCGCGGGGGAGTTAGGTTCCTCCCCATCGCTGCGCGACAGGGAGGATGTTTTAGTCCGCGTTCGGCAGCGCCTCCTCGACCAGCGGCGCCAGCGCTTCCGCCACCATCGTCACCCCCTTCGCATTGGGATGCATATTGTCGCCGAGCATCAGCGCTTTGTCCGTCACGACATTTTTGAGGATGAAGGGGTAAAAGCTGACATCATATTTGGCAGCGAGTTCCGAATAAATCGGGTTGAATTTCTTCGCATAATCGCTGCCCATGTTCGGCGCCGCCATCATGCCCGTAAGCAGCACCGGAATCTCGCGCTTCTTGAGTTCAGCAAGCATCCCGTCGAGGTTGGCGCGCGTCTGGTCGGGGCCGATGCCGCGCAACATGTCGTTGCCGCCCAGCCCGAGCAGCACCAACGCCGGCTTCACCTTCGCATTGTCGAGGACATAGGTCAGCCGCTGGCGCCCCGCCGCGGTGGTGTCGCCCGACACCCCGGCATTCTGCACTCGCGCCACCACGCCGTCGGCGGCCAGCGCCGCCTGCAATTGCGGCGACAGCCCTTCTTTAGGGCCAAGCTGATATCCCGCATAAAGGCTGTCACCGAACGCGATAACCAGCGGTGCGTCAGCAGGGACGGCCGGTGCTGCCTTGGCGGCGACCTTGTCGTTGGTCGAAGCCGCCGGGGTTTCCGCCGATCCGCATGCGGCGAGCGGTTGGCAAAGCGCGATCGCGCAACCATATAATGCGTAAGAGCGCCATCCGGCCGTTCTCTTTTCCAAAGGGTTCTCTCCTTGCCCGACACTCGACCCCCTCAGGCCGTGGCGCCTGACATGGCGATCGCCGCTCATAATGTGACGCTGACCCTCGGCAGCGACAAGTCCCCGGTCGAAATTTTGCGCGGCGTCGATCTGGAGGTGCCCGCGGGCGCTTCGGTCGCGCTGCTCGGCCCGTCGGGCTCGGGCAAAAGCTCGCTGATGGCGGTGCTCGCGGGGCTCGAGCGCGCCAATGGCGGCAGTATCCGTGTTGCGGGGCTCGATTTCACCACGATGGACGAGGACGAATTGGCGCGCGCGCGCCGCGGCCGGATCGGCATCGTGCTGCAGGCGTTTCACCTGCTGCCAACGATGACCGCGCTGGAAAATGTCGCGGTGCCGCTGGAACTGGCAGGGATCGCTGATCCGTTCGGGCGCGCCGCCGCCGAACTCGAAGCCGTTGGCCTCGGCCACCGCCTGACCCATTATCCGGCGCAGCTGTCAGGCGGCGAGCAGCAGCGCGTTGCGATCGCGCGCGCGATGGCAAGCTCGCCCGCGATCATCTTTGCCGACGAGCCGACGGGCAATCTCGACACCGCGACAGGACATGCGATCATTGACCTTATCTTTGCGCGCCGCGCGGCGCTTGGCGCGACACTGCTGATCATCACCCACGATCCCGAGCTGGCGCAGCATTGCGACCGGATTGTCGTGATGCACGATGGAATAATCGAAGAGCGGGCCGCTTAGGTGCTCCCCCTCGCCTCCCTCTGGCGGATCGCGCGCCGCGACCTTGCGACGCGCATCCGCGGGTTGCGGCTACTCGCGGTCTGCCTGTTCCTCGGCGTCGCGACGCTCGCCGCGATCGGCAGCCTGACGCGCGGCATCACCTCCGAACTCGAGGTGCGTGGGCAGACAATCCTGGGCGGTGATATTGAATTCGGCATTCCGCAGCGCGAAGCGACCGCCGAAGAAATGGCGGCGTTTCGCGAGGCAGGTGAAACATCGTCCACCGTGCGGATGCGCGCGATGGCGAATGCGCCCGAGGGCGACGCGCTATTGTCCGAACTCAAGGCAGTCGATGGGGCCTATCCGCTCTATGGCGCGCTGCGGCTGGAAAGCGGCGCGCGCCGCGGCCCGCCGCCCGCGGGCAGCATCTGGATCGGCAAGGATCTCGCCTCGCGGCTCGACCTGAACGTCGGCGAACGGGTGAAGTTTGGCGAAAAACCGTTCCTGATCGACGGCGTCATCGCCGAGGAGCCCGACCGGCTGGGCGAAGGTTTCACCCTCGGCCCCGTCGCAATCATCGGTATCGCCGACCTGCCCGCGACCCAGCTGATCCAGCCGGGCAGCCTGTTCGAAAGCAAATATCGCGTCCGCCTGCCCGACAGCGCAAACCCCGAAGCGGTCGGCGAGGCGCTGACCGCCGAATTCCCCGGCGCGGGCTGGGACATCACCGACCGCAGCAACGGCGCGCCGGGAACGCGGCGCTTTATCGAGCGGATGGGGCAGTTCCTGTCGCTTGTGGGTCTTGCTGCCTTGGTCATCGCCGGGATCGGCGTCGGCAATGGCGTCGCGAGCTATCTGGCGGGCAAACGTCCGGGTCTGGCGACGCTGAAAGTGCTCGGCGCTGACAGCGCGACGGTGCTGCGCATCTATGGTTTGCAGATATTGGCGGTCGCCGCGGTGTCGATCTTTGCCGGGCTCGTAGTCGGCGCGCTGGCGCCGTTCGCGATCGGGGCGATTGCCGGCGATGTGCTGCCCGTCCGTCCGGGCTTCGCGCTCTATCCGCTGCCGCTTGCGGTCAGCGCCGCATATGGCCTGCTGATCGCTATCGCCTTTGCGATGCCGCCGCTCGCCGCCACGAAGCATATTCCCGCCGCGGGGCTTTATCGGGCGACCGTCGATAAGGCAGCGCGGATCGACCGGCCCGCGTTGGTTGCCGTTGCGGTGGCGCTGATCGCGATCGTGGCGCTGGCAGTCGGCACGGCACGCGAGCCTTTGTTTGCGCTCGGCTTCATCGGCGCGGCAATCGGCCTGCTGCTGATTCTCGTCGGGCTCGGCTGGCTGGTGCGCCGCATTGCGAGCCGCCTGCCCCGCCCGCGCCGCCCGTTGCTGCGCCTCGCGCTCGCCAACCTGCATCGACCGGGAGCATCGACCGGCGCGCTGGTGGTGGCGCTCGGGCTGGGTCTGACGCTGTTCGTGACGCTTGCCGCGATACAGACCAGCATCACCAACGAGATTGCGCGCACCGTGCCGCAGCGCGCGCCGAGCTTTTTCGTGCTCGACGTGCCGCGCGCCGGCGCGGCGCAATTCCGGTCGATGGTCACCAAGGCCGCCCCCGACGCGCAGATCAACATGATCCCGGCGCTGCGCGGCAGCGTCACCGAATTTCGCGGCCAGCGCGTCGACGAACTCGCCGAACTTCCCGAAGGCGCGTGGGTGCTGCGCGGCGACCGCGGGCTGACCTATAGCGCGGTGCCGCCGAGCGGCAGCGAACTGGTGGGCGGCCAATGGTGGGCCGCGGATTACAATGGGCCGCCGCTGGTCAGCGTCGAGCAGGAGGTCGCGACCTCGCTGGGCCTCAAGATCGGCGACACGCTCAGCGTCAATGTGCTGGGGGTCGAGGTGCAGGCGAAGGTCGCTTCCTTCCGCACCGTTCAGTGGGACAATTTCGGGCTCAATTATGTGCTCGTCTTTTCGCCCGGCACCTTCGACGCGGCGCCGCACAATATGGTCGCGACCGTCGCCGTTGATCCCAAAGCCGAATCCGAGCTGGCCCGCAGCATCCCGCGCACCTTCCCCTCCGCCTCGCTGATCGCAGTGCGCGACGTCGTGTCGCAGGTGACGATCTTGCTGACCCAAATGAGCCAGGCGATCGCGGCGGCGGCGAGCATCGCGATCCTGGCCGGGATCGCGGTGCTGATCGGCGCGATCGCCGCCAGCCGCGAGCGACGCGTGTACGACAGCGTGATCCTGAAGCTGCTTGGCGCGACGCGGCGCCAGATATTGGGCGCGCAGGCGATGGAATATGCGGTGCTGGCGGCGGTGCTGGCGGTGCTCGCGCTCGGACTCGGCCTGATTGCAGCGCGCTATGTCGTGGTCAACCTGTTCGAATTCACCTTCGCCCCCGATCCGCTGGTCGTCGGCGCAACATTGATCGGCGGAGCGGGATTGTCGTTCCTGATCGGTATCGCGGGCAGCTGGCCGTTGTTGTCGGCAAAACCGGCGCAGGCGCTGCGGAGTCTTTGATCGGTCAAGCGTTGGAAGCGAGGCCCAGCCGTGTGGCTTGAGCCGCCAATCGCTTGTCAAGCGTCCACAATGATGCGTCCCGCAGGCGGGTGACGGACGCGAGTAGATGTGCATCGACCATGCCAAGCCCAGTGCCGTGCAGTCGATGTTCAGTGATGAATGTCAGCAATTCACGCTGCGCCACGACCGGAGCCGCGGGAAGCAGCCCGAGCATCGACACGAATTTTTCCCGCTCGGCGAGCGACCCCAGCGCCAGTTCCGCCGTGACGAATTGATGCTGGACAACGCCGCCCTCCGACAAGGCTAACGCCAACGCAGAATTCGCACGGCGCAAATGATCGATCCAGACCGACGTATCGACAAGGATCATTCAAATGGCCGTTCACGTGGGGCCGAGACAGCATCGGGCATGGTTCCGCCCATCAACGCCAACGACCGAGCGGCCTCGCGCTGGACAAGCGCCATCAGCGCGGCCCGCTGCAACTCTTTGCGATCCTTGATCCCACTGATCCGCTCGGCTTGCGCCCACAGTTCGTCGTCAGCAACGCTCCGCGGACCGCGACCAGCTGTCTTTGAACGCTCGAATCGAACCTGCCCGCGACGCTGATCGATTTCGCGTGTTTCCCAACCCGCCTCGACCCACACAGCAGCCTGACTATGGTTGCCGCCGACATGGTTGGACCACCAGGCGCGGTGGCTATGAGCGCTCGGTGGCAGGGGAAAACCCAAAATCTCTTCAATCTCGGCGAAATTTGCGTTCCAGCTGGTGTCGGAAAGCGAACGCAGATGATCGCCGAGAGGTTCATATTTCCCCATGACATGATTCCCTTTCCTAAAAGGAATAGGTACTGAATAGTTTCTATCATGCCAATATAGTATTTTTTACCTTCTTGCTAAATCAGTCTCGACACCGCCGCCACCGCAGCCACACCCAGCACCACCGCGACCATCGCCTGCCACACATGCGGCGCGACGCGGCCGAAGTGGCGTCCACCGACATAATTGCCGATCCACATCGGCGCGAAGAGCAGCAGCGACAGGATCAGCAACCGCCAGGTGGCGATCCCGACCCAGAGCGCCGCCAACGTCCCGGCGATCGCCGTGGCGAAAAAGATCAGCATCATCGACGCGCGCGAGGTCTTGGGCGGCAACGCGCTGCGCAGATAGAAGGGGACGACCGGCGGGCCGGGCATCGCCGCAAAGCCAGTCAGGATGCCCGAGACAACGCCGGTGCCACCAATCGCCAGCCGGCCCGGGCGATGCCCCTCGGGCTGTTTGGGCAGCAACACCGCGACGAAGGCGCCGACCGCGACCAGCGTAATGAGCAGCCGCGCCACGTCGGGCGTCGTCGCATCGAGCGCAAACATCCCGAGCGGCGTCGTCGCCATCGCGACCAGCGCGATCGGTACGGCGGTCGAGCGATCGGCATCGGCGAGGATGACCTTCAACCCTACCGGCCCGATCAGCAGTTGCAACAGGATGCCGAGCACCACCGCCTCGCCCGGGGTGATGACCAAGCCTAGAAGTGGCACAAGGATGATCGCCATCCCGAACCCGGTGAGCCCGCGCACATAGGCCGCGCCAAATGTCATCGCCGCGGCACCGGCAAGGGTGAGCGGGGCGAGCCCGACAAGCTGCGCGAGACTGGTCATGGCGCAGTGTCCAGCGTGCGAAAGTCGTGAGCAATAAGCAGGGGAATCCTCCGGGCGCCCGCAGGGGCGCCCCGGCCGATACTGCAAGAGTGCAGCGGCGCCTAGCCCCTTGCCGCCACGTTCAGGCGAGCGGCCATAGTGCATTCACCGGTCGTTCGAGCACCTGCGCGGCGACTGCATGCAGCCGCCCGGGATCGAAGCGACCGGCGCGCACCGCGCCGGCAAGCCACGCCTCGATGGACCCACCCGTTTCGATCCATCGATCGTGGCGCAGCATGCCATAAATGGCGCCGGCGAGCACATGGATGCCGTCGTCCGCTTTGCGCCAGCGATCCGCCGGATTGCGCGCAACGCCGAGCGCCTCGCTGATCAATTGATCGAGCGCCTGCGCAATATCCTCGTTGAGCAGCCCTTCGAGCGTGGTGTACCCCCATTTCGGGTCATGATCCGTCACGACGCGCGGGATTAGCGGATCCTTCGCCAGCACCGCGAGCGCCGCCTGCGCCGCGGCGCCGTCCATCGGCACCGGCGGGTGCAGCATTTCGTGAGCGGCATTGCGGACGGTGATCGGCGTGTTCCAATCGGCCGCCTGAAGGAAGGTTTGGCCCTGGACCTTGATCCCGTGTGGTTTGCAGAATTGCAGCAACACCACCTCGATCAGCGGATCGAAAACCCGACCGGTCAGCTTTTCGTGCAGGCGAATGACATCATAATCGGCGAGATCGCGATCGAGTTCGACGATCCGCCGGGTGACCGCGCCCGCGCGCTCGTCACGGAAAGCTGCAAAGCCCGCCGCCTGCATCGATTCAAACAGCACCTTGAGCCGAGGCGCAACGCCCACAAACCAGCGCCAGTCGTTCTCGTTCCAATAGGGGCTGGCCCTATAAGCCGGAAACAGCCGCGCCTCGGGGGCCGCGACGCTGGCGGTCAAGGTGGGCAGATCGGTGTCGCTGCCGTTGGAGAACAGCACCGACAAATTGGGTCCGAGCAGGCCAAAGCCGCTGCGCTCGGCCTCTTTCGACAAAGCGGGAATATCCGATCGGATGGCGGCGGCAAGACGCGGCGCAAAAGCGTTGGCATCAGCTTGGTAATAGGGAAGGTAGAGATCACCGCCCGCGAGCGGACCGAGGAAGGCCAGCGCGTCGAACCCTTCGGATGCACGAACTTTCCAGCGCGTGCGCATTGGCGGGCGCTGCGCGTGCGCGAGGGTGGGAATAGCGAAGCTGCCGAGCGATGCGGCAAGGAAGAGACGGCGATCCATGGGACCGGTTTATCCGGTCTGATCGCTCCGCGCTTGAACGGACTTTGCCCGCAGGACGACGGGCGGAACCCCGGTCATCGCGCCAACCGAGCGGGTCAGATGCGCCTGATCGGCAAAGCCATGATCCGCGGCCAGATCGGCAAGGCTTCCGCGCCAATCGCCCAGGGCCGCAAGCGCGCGGCGCGTCCGCACCTCAAGCCGAAATCGTTTGGGGCTGACGCCATAGGCGCGCGCGAAGCCGCGGCTGACCGAGGCCGGTTCCAGCTTCATCCGCCGCGCCCACGGCGCCAGGGCGAGATCGGGATCGTTGCGAAGCGCCTCGGCCAGCAAGTCGGGCCAGTCGGCCAAGCCGACAGCGTGACGGTTAAAGCCGTCGCGGAGATGCGCGGCGGCGGCGAGCGGATCGCGTTCGGCCATGCGGGCCACCGCGTCCGGATCGTTGATCGTGCCAACTCCGGGGGCGAGGCCCGCGACGGTCGGCAAGTTGAGTACCTCGGCGCCGCATGCGCCAAAGCGGTCGAGATGCGCAGTCCAGCATTCGTGAACGATCACCGTGCCGGGCTGCGCGACGAAGCGGCCATCGTCGCCCGCTTCCTGATAGCCGCCGCGGAGCACGACCGCGACATAGGGCTCGGCATGGCGGTGCCGGGGCAGGCGCTCGCTCGCCGCATGGCGTCCTATGTATGCGCCATGGCGATGATGGGCTTCGCTCACGGCGCGGCGCTCTTGGGGCCGAGGGTCACCAACCACGCATCGGGCGGGGTCAGATAGCGCAGCGGCAGCAAGCTGGTCCCCAGCCCTGCCCCGACAAAAATGCGCTGGCCGTCGTCGGTCATGTCGCCGCAGGCAAAGCGGTCACCGTAGCGCGACACATAAGTCAGCGCGCCGACGAAAGGGAAACGGATCTGGCCGCAGTGGGTGTGGCCAGCGAAGATCGCGGCCACCGCGCCCTTAACATCGGGGATGATGTCGGGGCTGTGCGTCAGGAGCAGCGGGACGCCGGGAACGAGGCGGTCCATTGCAGCAAGCGTCGCGGGGACATCGTCATGTCCCGAATAATCGTCGTCGACGCCGCCGATGACCAGCGGACCGAGCTTGACCGCTTCATTCTGCAGCACGCGCAGCCCGCGCTGTTCCAGTTCGCCGCGCAGCGCGTCGGGTTTGAACCAATGGTCATGATTGCCCGGCGTCACGACCACGCCCAGCGGCGCGCGCAGTTTGCCGAGCGGCGCGACGACTTCGGCAGCGGTATAGATATGCGTCGCGCTGCGCTTTTCGCTGACGAGATCGCCCGCGATCAGCACGAGATCGGGGCGCAGCCGGTTGAGCTGGACAACGATCCGCGCCAGCCGCTTGGGCGGCATGTCGGGGCCGGCGACATGGATGTCCGACAGCAGCAGCAGCTTCAGCGGCGACTGCCCCGCCGGCCAGTCGGCGACCGCGACCATCGCGGTGCGGACCACCGGATCGCGCGTCGCGTTCCAATAGCCCTTGGCCAGAAGAGCCACGCCAAACAGCGCCAGCAGCAACAGCCAGCTCTGCCATCGGCGCGGGGGACGTTCGGTCGTGGCGATCAATGGCGCAGGTCGGGCGGGGTCGCTTCGCCGTTGAGCAGCGCAATTGCTTCGGTCAGCGGCATGATGCGCTGGCCTTCCTGCCCAAGGGTGCGGATCGCGACCGTGCCTTCGTCGGCTTCGCGCTTGCCGACGACGAGCAGGTGCGGAACCTTTGCCAGGCTGTGTTCGCGGACCTTGTAGTTGATGTTTTCGTTGCGCAGGTCGGTTTCGACGCGCACCCCCGCCGCCGCCAGCTGCGCCGTGACGTCCCTGGCATAGTCATCGGCGTCGCTGACGATCGTCGCGACGACCGCCTGCACCGGCGCCAGCCAGACGGGCAGCTTGCCCGCGAAATGTTCGATCAAAATCCCGATGAAACGCTCGTAGCTGCCAAAGATCGCGCGGTGCAGCATCACCGGGCGGTGGCGCTCGCCATCCTCGGCGATGTAGGATGCGTCGAGGCGATCGGGCAGCACGCGGTCGGACTGGATCGTCCCGACCTGCCACGTCCGCCCGATCGCGTCGGTCAAATGCCATTCGAGCTTCGGCGCGTAAAAGGCGCCCTCGCCCGGCAATTCTTCCCAGCCATATTCGGGGGTGTTGAGGCCAGCAGCGACGACCGCGGCGCGCAGCTCGGTTTCGGCCATGTCCCACATCTCTTCGGTCCCGAAGCGCTTTTCGGGGCGCAGCGCGAGCTTGATCGAGTAGGTGAAACCGAATTCCTTGTAGATGCGGTCGGCGAGCGCACAGAAGGCCTGCACCTCGCTGACGATCTGGTCCTCGCGGCAGAAAATATGCGCGTCGTCCTGCGTGAACTGACGCACGCGCATCAGCCCGTGCAGCGCGCCATGCGGTTCGTTGCGGTGGCAGCAGCCATTTTCATAGAGGCGCAGCGGCAGGTCGCGGTAGGACTTCATCCCCTGCCGGAAGATCAGCACATGCGCCGGGCAGTTCATCGGCTTGAGCGCCATCCACTCGGCGTCGTCGGAGATGATCGGACCGTCATCCTCGACGTTCGGCACTTCATCGGGGATCACGAACATATTCTCGCGATATTTGCCCCAATGGCCCGATTGTTCCCACTGGCGCGCGTCCATCACCTGCGGCGTCTTGACCTCGCGGTACCCCGCGCCGTCGATCGCGCGACGCATATAGGCCTCCAGCTCACGCCAGATCATATAACCCTTGGGGTGCCAGAACACCGAGCCATGCGCTTCGGCCTGGAGGTGGAACAGGTCCATCTCCTGCCCCAGCTTGCGGTGGTCGCGTTTCGCGGCTTCCTCCAGCCGGACAAGATGCTCGGCGAGCTGCTTCTTGTTGAGCCAGCCGGTACCATAGATGCGGCTGAGCTGGGCGTTCTTCTGGTCGCCGCGCCAATAGGCACCCGATACCCGCGTCAGCTTGAACGCCGCGGGGTCGAGCTTGCCCGTCGAGGCGAGGTGCGGGCCGCGGCACATGTCCATCCAGCCGTCACCCGATCGATAGACAGTCAGTTCCTCGTTCGCGGGCAGTTCGGCGGCCCATTCGGCCTTGAACGTCTCGCCATCGGCCTGCCATTTGGCGATCAGCTTGTCGCGCTCCCACACTTCGCGCGTCAGCGGCAGGTCGGCCGCGATCAGCCGGCGCATCTCTTCCTCGATCAGCGGCAGTTCTTCGTCGCGAAATGGGCCATGCTCGGCGGTGGGTGCGAAGTCATAATAGAAGCCGTCGCCGGTCGACGGGCCAAAGGTGATCTGCGTGCCGGGGAACAGGTTCTGCACCGCCTCGGCCAAAATATGCGCAAAGTCATGGCGCACCAGTTCGAGCGCATCAGCCTCGTCGCGGCTCGTCACCAACGCCAGGTTCGTATCGTCCTCCAGCGGGCGCATGATGTCGCGCAGCTCGCCATCGATCCGCGCAGCAAGCGCAGCCTTGGCCAAACCGGGTCCGATGTCGGCGGCAATCTGTGCCGGGGTAGTCCCGCGCACGACGTCCCGGGCAGAGCCATCGGGAAGGGTGACGCGGATCATCTGGGACATCTAAACTATAGCCTTTCTGGGCAAAATTGCCGGGTTCCTTTGCCAGCATGCGTGGGGGGCGGCAAGGGGCGGATTCACAATCGGGGTTGCAATGATACGTTGTATCTCTATCTCGCACCGCAAGCCCCTCCCGCGAAAGTTCGGCCGTCATGTGTTTCCCCGCCGCGCGCCCGCGCTTTGCCGACCTGTTGGGGATCACACTGTCGCTGACCTGTCTCGTCCATTGTCTCGCGCTGCCGATACTGATCCTGCTTGCCCCTGCGCTCGGGACATGGATCGCGACGCCCGAATGGGTGCATGCGGCCATATTGATGCTGGCGCTGCCCGCAGCGACTTTTGCGATAAAGGATGGTTGGCGGCGGCACGGGCGGTTGGCGCCTGCCGCGCTTGCCGCGACCGGAATCGGTTTTCTGGCGGCGGGGCTGGCAGCGCACGAAGGTTGGCTGGCGCTGGCCGATCCCGAAACCGCCGACCGGCTATTGACGTCACTCGGCGCGGTGACGCTTGCCACCGCGCACCTGCTCAACTGGCGCTGGCGCCACGATTATCGCGGACGTCTTCGCTAGCACGAGCTTTTGCATCTCCGCAACGAACGGACACCTATGAGTGCTCGACCAGCCCGAAATCTTTGCCAAGGCCGTCAACGACTTCCTCGCCGAATGAGCGCACAACCGGGCCCTGCCCTTGCGAGCCAAGCGATCGCTCGCTAGGGCGGCGGCAGCCGGAAGGGAGGCATTCCATGTTCAAGCGCCTGTTCGTCGATCATCCCAAGGCCGTCGATGAAAATTACATCGAACATTTCGGGGTTGCGTCGAAATTCGGGGTGACGATGATCTATGGCGGCCTGTGCGCGCTGGTCCATGCCGTCGTCCCCGGCTGGTGCATTACCACCGGCAGCGACACGATTCGCAGGCTCAACAAGATCATGGTCGAGCAGCGCGCCGCGAAGGGCCAGGCCGCGATGCAGATGAACACAATCGATTGGGTTATCTGACCGCGGTGGATACCGCCCCCGATTATCTCGACCGGCCGGGCCGACCCCGCCTCGCGTATCGCCATGTTGCGGGGGCGGGGCCGACGATCGTTTTCCTGCCCGGTTATATGTCCGACATGGCCGGCGGAAAGGCCACCGCGCTGTTCAATTGGGCGGCCGCCGAAGGTCGCGCCTGTCTGCTGCTCGACTACGCCGGTTGCGGGTTGTCGGACGGGCTATTCGAGGAGCAGAATTTGCTCGACTGGCGCGGTGATGTGCTCGACCTGATCGACACCCGCGCCGCGGGTCCGGTGATCATCGTTGGATCGTCGATGGGCGGCTGGCTGATGCTGCTGACCGCGCTGGCGCTGACACAGCGCGACGGGCCGGGGCGCGTCGCCGGGCTGGTCGGCATCGCCGCGGCGCCCGATTTCACTGAATGGGGGTTCAGCGATAGCGAAAAAGCGATCATCCTGGCCAAAGGCGAGCTGCGCGAAGAAACCTCGTACAGCGATCAGCCCTATGTGACGACGCGCGGATTTTTCCAGTCGGGCGAGGCGAACCGGTTGCTGACCAGCCATATCCCCCTAACGTGCCCCGTGCGCCTGCTCCACGGGCAAGAGGATGGCGACGTGCCGCCCGAAATCAGCCTGCGCCTGTCCGCCGCGCTCGCGAGCGACGATGTACAGGTCACGCTCGTCAAAGGCGGCGACCACCGCCTGTCGCGCGACACCGACATCGCGCTGCTGATCGATACCGTCGCGCGGCTCGCGTCGGCAAACTAAAGGATTATCATGGCCCGCAGCGACTTCAAATTCCACGTCACCAAACGCGTCCGCTATGCGGAAATCGATGCGCAGGCGGTGGTGTTCAACAGCCGTTACCTGGAATATTTCGACATCGGCATCACCGAATATTGGCGCGCCGCGGGCGTCTATGATCGCTGGCCCGGCCACACGAGTCCCGAATTCCACGTCGCGCGCGCCGAGGTTGATTACAAGGTGCCGATCCTGCTCGACGAAGAAGTCGATATTTGCGTGCGCTGCTCGCGCGTCGGGCGCAGTTCGATGACCTTCCTGTTCGAACTGCACGGCGCCGGGAAAGACGATCTGCGCGCGACGGGGCTGGAGGTCAGCGTCCATGTTGCCGAATCGCAGGGCGCGCCGACGCCGGTGCCCGATGAATTCGTAAACTTGTTCGAAGCGTTTGAAGGATGCAGCCTTCGCGCGTAGAACGGTAGCATGGCCAAATATCTCCACACCATGATCCGCGTATCGGATCCCGCCGCTACCGTCGCCTTTTTCAACCTGATCGGGCTGGAAGAAGTCCGCCGTTTCGACAGCGAGCAGGGGCGCTTCACGCTGATTTTCCTCGCCTGTCCGGGGCAGGATGGCGTCGCCGAGGTCGAGCTGACCTATAATTGGCCGCCCGAGGACGGCAGCGCCCCCGAGCAATATGCGGGCGGGCGCAATTTTGGCCATCTGGCGTACCGCGTCGACGATATTTACGCGACGTGCCAGCGGCTGATGGACGCCGGGGTGACGATCAACCGCCCGCCGCGCGATGGTCATATGGCGTTTGTCCGCTCACCCGACGGGATTTCGGTCGAGCTGCTACAGGACGGTCATTTGCCGCCGCAGGAACCCTGGTCGATGATGCCAAACACAGGTAGCTGGTAGGGCCGTGCAACCAAGGCGTCGCGCCCGCGTCTCCGTCTGGTGAGCATGAGGCCGGTAATCGAAAGGAGCGACGCATGACTGCACTAGAAATCGTCCGCATCCCCGTCCTCAGCGACAATTATGTCTGGCTGGTCCACGACCCCGAAAGCCAAGCGACGATGGTGGTCGATCCCGCGGTAGCCGATCCCGTGCTAGAAGCCGCCGCCGCGCGCGGCTGGACGATCACCGACATCTGGAACACCCACTGGCATCCCGACCACACCGGCGGCAATGCTGCGATCAAAGACGCGACAGGTTGCACGATCACCGGTCCGGCGGCTGAACATGCACGCATCCCGACGCTCGATGTCCAGGTCACGGGCAGCGATACGGTTCATCTCGGCAATCATGTCGCCCACGTTTGGGACGTTCCCGCGCACACCGCAGGCCATATCGCCTATCATTTTGCTGACGACGCCGCGATCTTCGTCGGCGACACGATGTTCGCGATGGGATGCGGCCGCCTATTCGAAGGCACCGCCGAGCAGATGTTCACCAATATGCAGAAACTGGCGACGCTCGACGATGCGACGCGGGTGTATTGCGCGCACGAATATACGCTGTCGAACGCGCGATTCGCGGTGACGGTCGATCCCGACAATGACGCGCTCGCGGCGCGGCTGGTCGCGGTCGAAGCGGCGCGCGCTGCCGGAGAGGCGACAGTGCCGACGACTATCGGAGCCGAACGCGCCACCAACCCCTTCTTGCGCGCACCCGATGCCGCCGAACTCGGGCGCATCCGCGCCCTGAAGGACGCCGCGTGACGATGCTGCTTCAGCGCCGGTTCATCCGCGCCGGGCTATCCAAAATCTTCTCAAGGAGCAATATCATGGCCACGCTGAACCCGATGCGCGCCGCGCTGCTGTTCGCAGCGGCGCCGTTGATCGCCAGCTGCGCTCCCGCCGGCACCACCGAGCCGGGCGCCGCGGCGCTCACCCCGAAACAGGCCGAACGGCTCGACAAGCAGCTGGCAGGGAAGGTTCCGGGTGAACCAATGAGGTGCCTGCCCAATTATCGCAGCAACGACACCATCCGCGTCTCGGACAGCATCCTGTTGTATCGTTCGGGCGGCAATCTGGTGTATCGCAACGATCTCAAGAACAGTTGCCCCGGCCTCGCGCGCGATAGCGATATCATGGTCGTGCGCCAGTTCGGATCGTCAACCTGCGAAGGCGATTTTTTCCATCTGGTCGACCGATCGAGCGGCATTCGCGGCCCGACCTGCGTTTTTGGCGCATTCGTCCCCTATCGCAAACCGGCGGGGGACGCTGGCTGAACCAGCGGTTCAGTCGCAGGCGGGGACCGGTTTGTGCCGAGCTCTTCGGGTCGCAACCCCGCCTGCTTTAACACACCGTCGCCCCCGCGAAGGCGGGCACCGCTATCGTATTTACCCCGCGAGCGCCGCATACACCGGTGACGGCCGGGTGCGGAGGCACGCGACTCCGCAACGCCCTTCGCAGGGGCGACGATTATGCCTTATACAGCCCCGCAATCTTGTCGGCATAAACCTCGCGCAGCACATGACGGCGGATCTTCATCGACGGCGTCATCTGTTCATTCTCGATCGAAAAGGCTTCGTCGGCGAAATCGAACTTGCGGACCTTTTCGATCACCGACAGCTGGCCGTTGACGCGGTCGACCGCAGCGCGGATCGCGGCGCGGAATTTTTCATGTTCGCGCAGGCGGCACAGCTCTTTCGGCAGGCCCTCGGCCTCGGCCCATTCGGCCATCCATTCGGGATCGGGAACGAGCAGGCCGACAAGGTGCGGGCGCTTGTCGCCATAGACCATCGCCTGCAATATCTCGGGCTGGAGCGTTAGCATTCCCTCGACGCGCTGCGGCGAGACGTTGTCGCCCTTGTCGTTGACGATCAGGTCCTTCTTGCGATCGGTGATGACGATGCGACCTTGCGCATCGATATGGCCGATGTCGCCGGTGTGCAGCCAGCCATCCACCAGCACCCGCGCAGTTTCGGCGTCATTGCGCCAATAGCCCTTCATCACCAGTTCGCCGCGCACCAATATCTCGCCGTCGTCGGCGATCTGGACCTCGGTGTTCATCAGCGGCGGGCCGACGGTGTCCATCTTGATTCCGGCGCTGGGGCGGTTGCAGCTGATCACCGGCCCTGCCTCGGTCTGGCCATAGCCCTGCAACAGGGTCAGCCCGATCGAGTGGAAAAACACTCCGATTTCAGGATTGAGCGGCGCGCCGCCGGACACCAGCGCCTTCATCCGCCCGCCGAAACGTTTCTGGATCTTCGGCCGGAACAATTTGTCGAGGATCAGGTCGACCGGCCGGTCGAGCACGCCCATGCGGCGCTCATAATCCTTCTCGCCGACACGCAGCGCCTGGTTGAGCATCCAGTTGGCGAGCTTGCCCTGCTTTTCGACCGACTTGATCATCCGCGCCCGGATCACCTCGAACAGGCGCGGCACGACGACCATGATCGTCGGGCGCGTCTCCTCGATATTCGAAACCAGCTTTTCCAAACCTTCGCTATAGTAGATTTGCGCCCCGACCATGATCGGCAGGAATTGACCGCCCGAATGTTCATAGGCGTGGCTGAGCGGCAGGAACGACAGAAACACCTCTTCGTCGCCGATGCCGAAATCACTGACCAGCACTTCGGCGGCTCCCGCGGCATTGTGCAAAATCGCGCCATGATGCTGCATGACGCCGCGCGGCGCGCCGCCGGTGCCGCTGGTGTAGATCAGGCACGCGGTGTCATCGCGCGTCATTTTGGCGGCGCGGGCCTTGGAGTCGTCCAGATACGCCTCGCCGCCGGTAACAAGCGACTGCCAGTCGCGCACCGCCACATCGCCCTGCTGCCCGACGCGCAGGCTTTCCATGCTGATGACGATATTGGCGTCGGACCGCATGACCGCAGGCATTAGCGTGCGCGCCAGCTTCGCGGTCGAAACGATCACCGCCTTCGCCCCGCTATTGTCGAGAATGTGCTGGTGATCGCGTTCGGTGTTGGTGGTGTAGGTCGGCACGGTGATGCAACCCGCAGCCATGATCGCGAGGTCAGCGATGCACCATTCGGGGCGATTTTCGCTGACGAGCACGACGCGATCGCCGTCCTTTAACCCCATCTCGCGCAGCCCGTGTGCGAGGGCCGCTACCTGGTTCGCAACCTGCCGCCAACTCAGCGGATGCCAGACGCGGTCGGCCTTGCGCCACAGGAACGGATCTTCACCGCCCTTTTCGGCGCGGTCGAAAAACATCGCGACCAAACTTGGAAAATGGTCGAGATGGGGATTGTCCAGCTTCATGCCTGTCACTCTCCGCGAATTTTGATCTGTTATCGTTGTAGCTTATCCCTGTGGCGGCGCGCCATCCACCGACGATGTCCCCGGCCCACGCGGATCGGCGGCGCCGCGCCAGCCGTCGCCGACGCGCTCGACGGCGTTCAGCTTCGAACCGAGGTCGGTGGGCGTGAAACTATAACCAAAGGGTTTCATCTTTGCGGCCATCGCCTCGCCCGCTTCGGTGTTTTCGATCAGCACCCCGCGATCGGCGAAATAGAGATTGGGCAGTTCCATCGCCGTCTTGGCATCGAGTCCCCAGTCGAGCACGCCGACCAGCACCTTTGTCACATGCATGATGATGCGCTTGCCGCCCGCCGAGCCCACTGCGAGTACGACCTTGCCATCGGGGCCATAAACGATCGTCGGCGACATCGACGACAACGGACGCTTGCCGGCCTGCACGCGGTTGGCCGTCGGCACCCCGTTCTGGACTGGCGCAAGGTCGAAATCGGTGAGTTCGTTGTTAAGGAAATAACCGTTGGCAATCAGGTGACTGCCAAAGATGCTCTCGATGGTCGATGTCATCGACACGACATTGCCTGCCTTGTCCGCCACCGCAAAATGCGTCGTCCCCTGCTCGGGGATCGCCGCCGCGGCGGCGCGCGGCTTGGCGCCCGGCGGAGTGCCGGGTTCATATTTGCCCGCGGCGCCATAGGGCGAGATCAGCTGGCGGCGCTCGGCAAGATATTTTTTATCGAGCAGGCCCGTCACCGGGACATCGACAAAATCAGGATCGCCCAGATAGGCCGAGCGGTCGGCGTAAGACAGCTGCATCGCCTCGGCGAGCAAGTGCCAGCTCATCGGATTGTCCTGCCCCATCGCCTTCATGTCCCACCCCTCGACCATCCCGAGGATGCCAAGGACGGTGGTCGCACCCGACGAGGGCGGCCCCATGCCGCACACCTTGTAAATGCGGTAGCTGGTGCAGACCGCGGGGCGTTCCTTTGCCTTGTAGCTCGCGACATCCCTGACCGTCAGCTGCGCCTTGTTGCGCGGCGCATTAGCGACCGCGCCGCTGATCGCCTTGGCATTGGCGCCGCTGTAAAACGCATCGGGACCGCGCGCCGCAACATCGCGCAGCAGCGCGGCATAGGCGGGATTGCGGATCCGCGTCCCGACCGGCGCCGGCTTGCCATCGACATAATAGATTGCGCGCGCTGCGGGAAAATCCTTCCACAAGGATTCGAACCGCGTCATCCAATTGTAAAGCACAGGTGTGACCTCGAAGCCCTCTTCGGCGAGCTTGATCGCGGGCTGGAACAGCGCCGCCCATTCCAGCTTGCCCCATTTCCTGTGCGCCATTTCCATCAGCCGCATATTGCCGGGGACGCCCACCGAGAGCCCACCCGGGATCGCATCCGAATAGCCGCGCGGCTTGCCGTCGGCGCCGAGGAAGCGATCAGGCTTGGCCGACGCAGGCGCCATTTCACGGCCGTCGATTGTCGATATGCTGCCATCCTTGGCATCGTGGTGCAGCATCAGACCGCCGCCGCCGATACCGCTCGATTGCGGTTCGACCAATGTCAGCACCGCGACCATCGCGACCGCGGCGTCGGCGGCAGTGCCGCCCTGTTGCAAAATCTGATGCCCGGCCTCCGTCGCGCGCGAGTCGGCGGACGAGGTGACACCCTGTGCAAGGGCGGAGGACGGAAGGGTCAGGGCGAAGACCGCGGCGAGCGGCAGGAATCTTTTCAACATGGCGGCGACATTGGCGCGGGGTCGGGGGGAGTGCAAGCCCAACCGATCCTCCCTGTCGCGCAGCGATGGGGAGGTGGCAGCGCAAAGCGCTGACGGAGAGGCGATGGCGCACCCGTTGCTGCCCTCTAACCCTCGCTTCGCAAGCTGTCCCCCTCCCCACAGCTTCGCCGCAGGGAGAATTTATTCGCCCACACCCACCGCGTCGGCCACGCGCGAGAACCCATCGCGCGCCGCCAGCTTTTCCAGCCCTTGCGCAATGCGCGCCGCAAGCCCCGGCCCCGCATAGACCATCGCCGAATAGATCTGCACGAGGCTGGCGCCCGCGCGGATGCGCTCCCATGCTTGCTCGGCCGAAGCGATGCCGCCCGCGGCGACCAGCGGCACTTTGCCGCCGCTGGCGACGTGGAAATCACGGATGCGCTCGAGCGCCAGTTTGGCGAGCGGGGCGCCTGACAGGCCGCCCGCCTCCGCCGCATGGCGCGATATCAGCGCCGGGCGCGTGACCGTGGTGTTCGACACGATCACCGCGGCCAGCCCCTTGCCGAGCGCCACCGCAACGATATCGTCGATGTCGGCGGGTTCCAGATCAGGCGCGACCTTGAGGAAAACCGGTTTGGCCCGACCCTCTGGCTGCGCCGCGGCGACACCGTCGAGCAGCGCCTCGAGCGCGCCCCTGTCCTGCAGTGCGCGCAGCCCCGGCGTGTTCGGCGAACTGATGTTGACGGTCAGATAATCGGCGAGCGGCGCCATCGCCATCGTGCCCTTCGCATAATCGGCGATGCGGTCGGCGCTGTCCTTGTTGGCGCCGATGTTGATCCCGAGCGGCACGGGCAGGCCGTGGCGGCGCAGGCAAGCGATCCGCTCCGCCGCCTTAGCCTGTCCGCCGTTATTAAAGCCCATGCGGTTGATCACAGCGCCATCCTCGACCAGTCGGAACAGCCGCGGGCGCGGATTGCCATCCTGCGGCAGCGGGGTCAGCGTGCCGACCTCGACAAATCCGAAGCCGAAATGCGGCATGGCATGCGCGACGCGCGCATCCTTGTCGAAACCCGGCGCAAGGCCAACCGGATTGGGGAAATGCAGTCCGGCAAGTTCGGTCGCCAGCACCGGGCTGGTCAACGCGGACCGCGCGCGCGGCAAGGTCTGGAGCGCGCTGAGCGTCAGATTGTGCGCCGCCTCGCCATCGGTGGCGTGGATGATTGGGCGGACCAGCGCGTAGGCGGCGTCGGCGGCGGAGGCGAAGAGCGACATGGCCCGCCATTGCGCGCCTCGCGCCGCTATGGCAAGCCCTGCCTCAACCTATTGGCCATCGCCAAAACCCATCGGAAAAACCGGGAGAAAATCGTGTCGCAGCTTCGCATCATCGCTCATCTGTCCACCGGCCTCGCGCTGCTCGCCGTCGCGGGCTGCGCGCCCGCCGCGGTGCAGGAGGCTCCGGCTACCGCAGCATCGGCGGCCGCTCCCGACGCGGTGCCTGCCGGAGCAAACCTCGCGCAATTCTTCGACAATTATGATGCTGCGCAGCTATCGCTAAGCCCGCAGGGCAAGGCGTATCGCGGGATTCGCGATGGTGATTATGGCCGCTGGAACGACGTCAGCGACGAGGCCGCGGTCGCGAGCCACAAATTGCAGCAGGCGACCGCCGAGGCGATGCGCGGCAGCTTTGATCCCGCCGCGATGTCAACCGACCAGGCGCTGTCGTTCGAACTGTTCAACGCGCAGGCCGCGCGCGCCGAGCGGTTGTTCCCGTTCCGCGATCGGGGCTATATCTTTGACCAGATGAACGGCCCGCAAAGCCAGCTTCCCGCCTTCCTGATCAACATCCACCGCGTCGCAAATGTTGCCGAAGCCGAAGCCTATATGGCGCGGATCCGCGGGCTTGGCCCGGTGCTCGACGCCCTGACCGCCCAGTCGGTGACGCGCGCCGCCAACGGCGTCCAGCCGCCGAAATGGGTTTATGCCTATCTGATTTCGGATATCGGCAATTTGCAGGGACCGGACAATGCGGTGGTCGAGGATCTTGCGGCCAAGGTCGCCAAGCTCGACATCGACGCCGCCGAAAAGGCGCGGCTGACCGCCGCGGCGAAGGCCGCATGGGCGGACAGCGCCGGTCCCGCCTATGGTCGCCTGCTGGCAGAGATGAAGCGCCAGCAAGCGAGTGCTCCGACACAGGACGGGGTGTGGCGGCTGCCCGGCGGCAAGGCCTATTATGAGGCGCTGCTCGCCAATTACACCACCACCGACATGACCGCGACGCAGATCCACGACCTCGGCCTCGCCGAAGTCGCGCGCATTCACGGCGAGATGAAGACGATCATGGCCAAGGTCGGCTTCAAGGGCACGCTGCAACAGTTTTTCGAGCATCTGCGCACCAGCCCGCAATATTATCACACGACGCGCCAGGACTATCTGGCCGAAGTCGATGCACGGACAAAGGCGATGGAAGCCCGGCTGCCGGCCTTTTTCAACACGCTGCCCAAGGCGGCGTTGCAGGTGAAAGCGGTCGAGGCGTTTCGCGAGAAATCGGCGGGCAAGGCGTTCTACCAGTCACCCTCACCCGACGGGTCGCGCCCCGGCACCTATTATGTGAACCTCTACGACCTGCGCGATATGCCGAAGACCGAGCTTGAGGCGCTGGCTTATCATGAGGGCGTGCCGGGCCATCACCTGCAGCGCGCGGTGCAGACCGAACTCACCGGCCTGCCGCCTTTCCGCCGCTTCGGCGGTTTCACCGCCTATACCGAAGGCTGGGGTCTCTATACCGAGGAACTGGCCAAGGACATGGGCTTTTACACCGATCCCTACAGCGATTTCGGGCGGCTGGGCATGGAGCTGTGGCGCGCGTGTCGGCTGGTCGTCGACACCGGCATCCACGACAAGCGCTGGAGCCGCGAGCAGGCGATCAAATATCTCAAGGACAACACGCCCAACCCCGACGGCGACATCGAGAAGGCGATTGAACGCTATATCGTCTATCCGGGCCAGGCAACCGCCTATCTGATCGGCAAGCTGAAGATCATGGAACTACGCGGTCGCGCACAGGCGGCGATGGGCGCGAAATTCGATTATCGCGCCTTTCACGATGTCGTGCTCGAATCGGGACCGGTGCCGCTCGACATCCTCGAACGGCGGGTCGATGCTTGGATCGCGGCGTCGCAAGGGTAATAAAATAATAAACTTCGCGCTTGACGCGTAGGGAAGAAATGCAAATGAATTGTCCCACATAACAAGGCGGCCTGGGGAAAGGCTGCCATGGTCTGGGTTCGTCATGTCAGAAGTTTCATCCTCGCGTTCAGACGCGGACGGCAGCGCGCCGTTCGAACTGCACTATTTTCCGCCCGATCCCGATCTGGCGGACATGGTGTCGAGCTTTTATTTCGCCCGCCTGAACCTGCCGAAATTCGACGAATATGAGCGCGCCGACCGGCCGCAGTTTCGTTTCGTCACCAATGCCGACGGCGAGTATATTTTTGCCGACGGCCACCGCGCACCGGTGTCACGCGCGATTATCATCGGCCCGACCAGCGGCCGTGTGCGCGCGATCAGCAACTGCCCGGCGCAGTTGTTCGGCTTTGGTCTGCTGCCCGCGGGTTGGGCGGCGCTGATGGGTGACGATGCCGAAAAGCTGACCGATCGCGCGCTCGATGCCACCGACCGGTTCGGACCGTGGATCGAAGACGTGGCGACAACGCTGGAACAGGCGGCGGCCGTCGAGGCCAAGCTGGTGATCGGCAATAATTTTGCCCGCGAGGTGCTGACCCGCGGCGAAGCGCCGCCGCTGTGGTTCATCCGCACCGTCGACGAGTGGCTGACCGCGTCGCCCTCCCCCCAGGTTTCCGACCTAGTCGATGCCACCGGCATGTCGATCCGGTCGGTCGAGCGGATGACCAAACATTATTACGGGCTGTCGCCGCGCATGCTGGCGCGCAAATATCGCGCGGTGCGCGCCGCATCGGCGCTGGCGCGCGGCGAAGGGCTCGATTCGGCTCAGCTTGGCGACGCCTTTTACGACCAGTCGCATCTGATCCGCGAGATCAAGCGCTTTGCGGGCGCGACGCCGGGGCAGCTGAGCAAGCCGACCTATTACACGCAGGCGACGACCAGGGGGCGCAAGCAGCTCGCCGGCAAGGTCGGTCCGATGGTGTCGGAGACTTAGACTGTTTCGGCGTGGCGCATTCCGCCGCACGCCACGCCCCGTTAACCATCAAAAAATGACCTAGGCCGTTTTTGGCGTTTCCATACAATCGCGAATCATCGCGTCGGCATAATCCCCGCTTGCGACCCAGAAGAGCTCATCCTCTGACGAGGACTGAGACCTTCATCTCGGCACTCATTTGGCCCCGGCCAGATGGGTGCCTTTTTTTCTTGGCGGCCCCGAAGTGCCGCTTGGTTGCACCGCGCAATGGCTTGGCCTATATAAGTGGAGTAATTTACTCCAGTTAAGAATCGTTCGCAAATTGCGAACGGAGAAACGATGCGCCTGTCCAATCTTGCCGATTACGCCGTGGTACTGATGAGCGCTGCCGCCCGCCAGTGCGGATCAGTGCCGCTCCACGCCGCGCTGCTCGCCGAGCAGACAGGGATTCCCGGACCGACCGCGCAAAAGCTGGTGAGTGGGCTGGCACGCGCCGGACTGCTCGTCGCTTCGCGCGGCAGCGGCGGCGGCGTGCGCCTCGCGCGGCCCGCGGCGGCGATCAGCGTTGCGGACATCATCGAAGCCGTCGAAGGGCCGATCGCGCTGACCAGCTGCGTTGCCGAGGGACGTCATGATTGCTCACTCGAGGGTAGCTGCAAGGTGCAGCCACATTGGGGCGTCGTGAACGGCGCGGTGCGCGGGGCGCTGGCCGAGATCAGTTTGGCGACGCTGTCCGTTGCCCCCGCGAAGGTGGGGGTCGCTGGAGGTCACGCGCAAACGACAAAGGCCCCCGTCTTCGCGGGGGCGACGAGTTAGAGATATGACCGATAACACAGAACTCCCCGTGAAAGACCAGGCCGCGCACGACGCCGCCGCCAAAGTCGCTGATTATGAGCATGGCTGGTCGGCCAACATCGAAACCGACTTCGCGCCCAAGGGGCTGACGGAGGATACGGTCCGCTTCATTTCGGCCAAGAAGAACGAACCCGCATGGATGCTCGACTGGCGGCTGAAGGCGTTTCGCCATTGGCAGACGATGGAGACGCCCGACTGGGCGAAGCTCAACGTGCCGCCGATCGATTATCAGGACGCTTATTATTACGCGGCGCCCAAGCCGAAGCCCAAGCTGGGCAGCCTCGATGAGGTCGATCCAGAGATCCTCGAGGTCTATAAAAAGCTCGGCATCCCGATCGAGGAGCAGAAGGTGCTCGCAGGCGTCGAGGGCGCGCGCAAGGTCGCGGTCGACGCGGTGTTCGACAGCGTCAGCGTCGCGACGACCTTCCGCGAGGAACTGAAGCGCGCGGGGGTTATCTTCCTCTCGATTTCGGAAGCGATCCGCGAATATCCCGAGTTGGTGAAGAAATGGCTGGGCAAGGTCGTGCCGATGCACGACAATTATTTCGCGGCGCTCAATTGCGCGGTCTTTTCGGACGGGACATTCGTTTATGTGCCCGAGGGCGTGCGCTGCCCGATGGAGCTTTCCACCTATTTTCGCATCAATGCCGAAAATACCGGGCAGTTCGAGCGGACGTTGATCATCGCCGAAAAGGGCGCCTATGTCTCCTATCTCGAAGGCTGCACCGCGCCGATGCGCGACGAGAATCAGTTGCACGCCGCGGTGGTCGAGTTGGTGACGCTCGACGATGCCGAGATCAAATATTCGACGGTGCAAAACTGGTATCCCGGCAATGCCGAGGGGCTGGGCGGCATCTATAATTTCGTGACCAAGCGCGCGCTGTGTCAGGGCAAGCGCAGCAAGGTGTCGTGGACGCAGGTCGAGACCGGCTCGGCGGTGACGTGGAAATATCCGAGCTGCGTGCTGAACGGCGACGACAGCGTCGGCGAATTTTACTCGGTCGCAGTAACGAACAATTACCAGCAGGCTGACACCGGCACCAAGATGATCCACAATGGCAAGCGCACGCGCTCGACCATTGTCAGCAAGGGGATCAGCGCTGGCAAGTCGAACAACACCTATCGGGGGATTGTGCGGGTCGCGCCCAATGCCGAGGGGGTGCGCAACTTCACGCAGTGCGACAGCTTACTCCTGGGCTCGCTGAGCGGCGCCCACACCGTGCCCTACATTGAGGTCCGCAACCCGACCGCGACCGTCGAGCATGAAGCGACGACGAGCAAGATCAGCGACGACCAACTGTTCTACGCGATGCAGCGCGGGCTGAATGCAGAGGAATCAGTGGCACTGATCGTCAACGGCTTTGCGAAGGAAGTGCTGCAGCAACTGCCGATGGAGTTTGCGGTCGAAGCGCAGAAATTGCTGGGGATCAGCCTTGAGGGGAGCGTGGGGTAATGCGGCTTCGATATCGATTTGCGATTCCCGTTTTGTTGAGCATGGCGCTGCTGTCGGCCTGCGGCGACGCTGAATCGAGCGGCGATAGCCGCTTGTTCGACGCGGAAGTGATTGCAGAGACATTGCCGCCTGAGGTTCGTGGCGCAGTCACATCCTATGAGCGCGATCTGCGCAATGCTGCTGCGAATTACAAAGCCGAATTCGGTCGATTGCCGCTCAGTTTTGCCGATGTTGCATCGGTGGCTGGTGCACGCGAGGTGGCGGTGAATGTCCTCGCCGACGGCATTGGTGAGCAAATTCCCTTTTCCAGCCGCGAGACGGCGGGAAAGGCCGCCAATGCGATCATTAGCACTGCCGAGCGGCGAATTTTGGATCAAATGAAAGCGCAAGATGCGCAAAACTGAACCTCTCCGCGCCGGAATAGTTGGCAAGGCAGCCTTGATGGGTCGGCCGCCGGCCGAGTCGTGGCCTGAGATGCCCCGAATTGAGACAGTTTGTATTGATTTTTCTGGCGACGTCGCGGCGAACCGGGCTAAATTAACTATAATTCCCACCAGTCCGCATCCGGGGACATGGGCCATTACAGCTTTGTCATATGCTCGTAACCTGTCCGATTCGATCTGGAGACGGGGCCATGGCACGCGGTTTGGAATTCAACTGGTCGGAAGCCGATCTGGTCGTGCATCCCGTGCAGGCGGTGACCGCCTATCCGACGCATCAGGGCGTGGTCATTCGGCAGCAGCGCAAATCGGAGCGCGATCGCGACGAAGTGATCACCGTCCCCCACCATGCGGTGACCATGTTGATCCGGCGGTTGCAGCATCTGCAGAACACCAGCGTGATCAGCGTCGAGGAAGTCGCCAATTCGGAACTGGCGGAAATCTTCGCCGCCGAATAGGCGCGGTTTGGCCCCTGCCCTTCGCGGGCTTTTCCACATCATCTGCCCAACGTCGGCGCGCCATCTGGGGCGCCCCGCCGTGGTCGAATAGGGAGGAAAAT